>NZ_CP113361.1:1986123-2317143 GCF_026684035.1 Methanogenium organophilum | reverse complement strand
AGATTTGTAACAGAATTTTCAATTGGAGTTTCTTTTGTGAGTTTTATCTCCATTATTGATTCTTTATCAGCATTTTTTTATAATTGAGAAAACAAATTTGAATTTAAAGCCATTTAAAATATAATTCACTCGCCCGCGTAACGATATTTTGGTCAAAATAATGTGGGGTTTGTGGATTTACTGTCGGATGTCAGTTCAATAGAAGTCATAATATAATTCATACAGCTCATTTACTCCTACATCTACTGTCACCGGGATTCTTCCGGAATTATTGATATTCACGCTCTCATTTATTGAGTAGATGTACTCTGATGAACCCCTGTCAAACCATGATTCTCCGGTGTCCACTTTTAAGAGTACTTTAATATTAATCATGCTGTCAGTATCGTTTACAGATTTAAGATTATCCGGCACAAATATCTCAGATTGATAATAATATCGCCCGGATTCTTCTTTATCCCCTATAACAACCATTATATCATCCAGATTGGTTGTCAGGGAAGACAGGTATACGGTATTTTGTGCATCGATTTTTATTGGGTCATCAAATCTATAGTAGAAGCTAATCTCATCTTCGATCTCTGTCAGATTGGGTCCTATATGCTGAATTGCAAGCATTTTTTGAGTACTGTTTTGAAAACCTATTACAACCGTATTCCATTCTCCAAATTTTTTATTATTTAATTCATCCAGGGGGAGAAGAGGCCCATTGTTTAACATGGGCAGAGGAACGACAAATTCGTTAATTAATGATCCACTCTTATCTTCAAGCCCTGAAATTGAGATAAAATAAATTGCCTCTCCCGGGGCAGTTGAACCTTTAATATCATGATATAACATGCCAATAAATAGCGAACCAAATAATGCGAAAAGCACCATGTGAATTCCAATAGTGATCCCCCGGTTGTGATCTAGTAATTTTAAGGATAATAGTGTGATTGCAGATGCTGCTAGCAAAATAGATACGATTAAAGCTGCGGCATATAAATTTCCGAATGAAAGCATTTCAAAATGTTCAAATAGCAAATATACTGGCCCTGATGCCAAAAAAAGTGCTAAAATAAAACTATTGAATACTATTATTGATAATAATAAAACCTTACCCAGGCTCATTCCTTTTGCTTTTGAAATAAAACCATCAAACTGCATAATAATCACCGGGTTAAGTCGTTGTTGGAATGGGAGCGCTCGTTGGTTGAGTTTTTGTGCTTTTTAATTGACTCAAATCTTCAACCGCACTCACAACCGGAACGAAAAAATCGCCCCGACACATGCAATTGCCGGTAGCAGGCTCGAGGCCCGCATGTCTTTCCTTAATTTCATTTTATTACCTCTTTACTTTTTACCGCAGGCAGACCAGTCCCCCCCATTCTCAGGTAGCATCAGATCTTAAGAAGATCCATTTCACTCCTTCATATATACCTCTTCAGACCAAATCGTCTAAATAGATTGACCGATTTGGATGATTCAGCCGGAAGAGCATGAGGTCATACAGGTATAATCGCAGAATAATCACAGGAAAAGAATAATTGATGTCTGAAGAAAATTTTCACGATTCTTCCCGTATAAAGTCAGACCGTAATTTTTTGGCAAGCGGTTTATACTGAGGGTTGATTTCAACGGCCTTATCAAGGCACTCTTCGGCCTCATCAGTTCTTTGCAGAATAAATAACGAAAATGCCTTTTCATAATACGGAAATGCATATTCTGGATCAAGCTCAATTGCGATATCATAATATTCCAGTGCTTCTTCATGCCCATGCGTAGCAGCAATATCCATTCCTTTTAATGTCCATTCGAGGGGATTTTCAGGATTTGTCTTGAATTTCTCCCGATCTTCCAGAAATTCTGACTGCCATTTCTGATGGGTTACGTTATCGTCCGTTATTATATGGTTATTTACTAGCGCAGGTATGTAGTCCATACATCCGGCTGACAGGATAATCACTGCCATAATAATTCCAATGATGACGAAATGCTTGTATATTTTGTTCATTTTCCCACTTTCCGCTGGATAGTGTACCTATTTTTCTGTAAAATTGATCGACCTATATTCATACTGGATCATCCATTCTCAATTAATATATATTCTGCTGGCAATCCACTCTCTATTCATATCTATCACAACAGAGACCACTGATCTCAGTAAAGACTCATCATTCGGAAATGCACCAACAACACTGGTTCGTTTTTGAGTTCCTTATTTATTATCTCCACCTCGTTTGTTGTTCTGATTTTATCCAATAAGTATGAATCTTTAAAAATAGGAAGGATTTCTAAATATCCCCCATTTAGGATAGAGTCATTATTCGAGAGTTTGCTACCTCAAAATAAGTTAGTGGAACAAATCCTGGTGGGAATACACCATAAATAGTTCCCACAGTCTGATAATCTCCATCATCTGGACTCCATTCTACGTCACCAGCTTCAACCGTATAGCAATATGTTGCTGCTTCTTCGGCGGATCCTTTCACAACCCAATTCGAATTTGAGTTGGGACGATAATTCAGATATGCTTTTGTTTCCATCTCCGGCATAAGTACAGTTGACGTTTGTTTTGCTTCATAAAACGCTCCATTTAACCCAAGCCAAGAATCATAATTGATATCTACATAGCCACTAATATAGGCAGTTATTTCAAATGTCGTTTTTGAATCAGATTCTTCCTTTATAGCTTTGATATTAAATTCTGATGTCCCTTCTGGGTCGTTCAGATCAGGAATATTTACATCCATATTATCAAATTCTTTTTTCTGATCCTCGGATAAATTTTGGTAAAATTCAGGATCAATATTTTTGAGTATTTCTGATGCTTTTACGCAACTATTTGAATTACTAATAATAAAGTCTCCAGCTTGTAAATTTTCATCCAATTGAACTGAATTAGAGATTTCGACATTATCAGCACTAACCGCCGGAACGAAAATCGCCCCAACAAGGGCAATTACCATCAGCAGGCTCAAGGCCCGCACGTCTTTCCTTAATTTCATTTTTTACCTCTTTATTTTTTACCGCAGGCAGACCGGTCCACCCCCATTTTCAGGTAGCATCAGATCTTCAGAAGATCCATTTCACTCCTTCATATATACCTCTTCAGACCAAATCGTCTAAATAGAAATACCTATTTAGATGATATGGCCAGAACAGGGATATAACAGAAAATATATAATTGCATAATTATGCCATGAAATCGTTCATTTTTAATGACAGCCCTTCTCCTTGCGGCACTGGCCATTGCGCCTGCGGCGGCGGGCGATGTAATGGAAAGAGTTGAGACAGGTGAGATTATCGTCATACCTTCGGTTGACAAGTACAATCCCGATCTTTCAGGTTCAAGAGTAATAAATCAGATCACCCAGGGAGAAACAATCAGACATTTGAGATATGTATGGCCCTTCACGTCAAAAATTGACGTCACATTGACCTGGGATGAACACTTTGGGGATCTTGAATTGTCTGTTATTTCACCGGATGGAGACTTTGTCGGACACTACACCGACCTCTACGATAGTTCGGTAAAGGACGGCGTGATTGACGTTGACATAAAAACATCCTCAGGCTTTCTTCCCATGGGTGACTGGGAACTCAGGGTATATGGGAGAGAGGTTTTTGGATCATCGGTCAGTTACACATTGCTGTAATACCGACAAACTAATTACCTCGTTTTTTATATGATATATTATGAGTCTTAAAGGGACAATCATTACAATCGTAGCTATTGTAATCATTGCCTATGCCCATCAGGCTTCAGTAAATTCGAATATTATTGTCACACCAAGTGCAGACCCCCCTGATCTTACCAGAGAAGATGTGGTGTATGTTGTCGAATGGTGGGAGCTTCCGTTAAAATCTCATATCGTCTCATTTATTGGTATAAATATCCCGATTCTGATACCGTTCGCAAATCTCCTCGCAATACTATCGGGTGCTTTTCTCGGTGTTCGTCAGATTGAAAAGAAAAATATTCTGGAGAATGAACGGAGAACGAAAATATATCAGGAAATACAGAAGAATCCTGGCATAATAGCAACCGAAATGGAGACGGTAACCGGAATTAAACGCAGTTCCCTGCGGCACCATCTGGAAATCCTGGAACGGGAAGGGTTAGTAATTTCCCAAAAAATCACAAAGCAACGCCATTACTTTGAAAATCACCATACATACAGCCCGGAATACCAGCTCGCCAGATCTCTTCTGAACGGTGAGACTACCCGTGATATTTTCAGCTATATAACCGCACATCCCGGCTGCACGCAAAAAGATCTCTCGGCATATGCAAAGGTATCCGGACCCACAATCTCATGGCACATTGATAAACTCCGTTCCGGCAATCTGGTAACAATAGAGAAGGAGAAGAATTTCCATCATTATTTTCCCGGGGAGACGGCTGAATATTTTATAAATAATTACTCCAGCGGATAAGCGAAGGTATGAACATATTCTCATTCTGTGACTCAGTTGAGGTCTGAAAACAGATACACAGATCATATGAAAAATCCACCAAGTAGTATTCTGCATGACGGACAGTAGATGTGCAGTTCGTTATCTCTGGTAACTGAGGTGCATGATTCCTGTCATCGGGGTAAACGCCCGCCATACGGTTAAGTAACGCATAAATAGTTCCTGAAATGACACCTTCCCCAACAAAACATGTCCACACAGAAGCCCGGAGACGGGCGATCTCGACCGGAGACAACCCATAGATCCTACGAAAATATCTGCCAATTGCGACCCAACATTAATCCTTAATTTCCCGTTATTTTAGCAAATAAAAGACAATACTGCCTCATTATTCCAGACATATATCCAGAACACTAAATACTTCCATTCTGACCTCCGATTCCCCACTACTGGGGTTTAAAAAGAGAGTATAGAGGATAAACAAAGTGGCAAAAATGGAGCGGGAGGGATGACCCCGTTACATCTCCGCCGGTTTTGATTCATTCTTCAGCGTCATGACAATAACGATGATAAACATCAGGATAACAAAACAAGAAACATACAATCCGGTTCCGGTGGCACCTTCGATGATATTATAGATACTTGCAATGATTGCAACAAGACTTCCCGCAAAAATAACAAGTTCTCTTGGAGTATAGGTCATAATCAGGGTTCACACGGAATTTATTTATGCATACTCATACACTACCGTCCCACAATTTTCATCAATAAATTAATATTTATTGAATGGTGCTGAGGTTTTTTTCACCAAATTAACCGTATTGAGGTAACGTATTCGAAGTGTACAGTTATCAGTTGGTGAAAGGGAGTGAAACACATAACCCCTTACCCGTCAATTACCTTACCTGAAAAACGGAGAAACAGACATCATGGACGAAGAGATCATCAGATATGAAAATGTATCCATCGTGTTTGATGAAAAAACAATAATCGATCATTTTTCCCTCACCGTATGCAAAGGTGAGAAGGTCATTCTCAGGGGGCCCTCCGGCTCCGGGAAATCAACTCTTCTGAAGATGGCACAGGGGTATGCAAGACCACATGCCGGCATGGTTTTCTACCGGACGCATGAGATTGATGCGGATACTGCATGGAAGATACGGCAGGAGACCGCGTACATTTCACAGGATACCGATATTGGGGAAGGAAATGTCAGGGAATTAATTGCAGGCGTCTTTGCATACGCGGCAAACAAGAAGGTTCCATACGAAACCTCCCTGAACGAATACCTCACCCTGTTTTCTCTGGATGAGACCATTCTGGATAAAGATTTCCGCTCGCTTTCCGGCGGGGAAAAACAGAGAATAGCGATTATCATCTCACTTCTCTTAGGACGGACGATCTTTTTCCTTGATGAGATCACAGCGGCCCTTGACGGCCTGATGAAGAGCCGAGTGGCAGAGTATTTTCTTTCCCATGATGACTGGACCGTCATTGCCATATCACACGACGATGCCTGGTACCGTGACAATGTCCGTATCATTCCTGTAGGAGGAAACTAACCATGGAGACAGCTGCAATTCCTGTGACAGGCCTCTTCTTTGCAATCATCCTGATTATAATTCCCGTTTTTGTGATGCACAAAACCCACCTCCCTATGGTGCGGGACACCGTCTGGTCCTTCCTTCGGATGTCTGTTCAACTGGGCCTTGCAGGCATTTATCTGACAGTACTCTTTGAATATAACAACCCTCTTCTCAATGTGGTCTGGTTATGTATCATGATCGCCGTTGCAGCATATGAGTCCGTACGCAAACAGGATTTAAACATCAGAAAACTCTACCTGCCAACTGTTGCTGCCTTTGTCATTACGACCACCCTCTTTCTCGTCTATTTCGAGACGCTGATTCTCCAGGATGGCGGGTTGTCTGACGCGAGGTTTTTACTCCCTATCGGTGGAATGCTCCTGGGCAACTCCCTTGGCGGCTCGATCATCGGGGTGTCTCTCTTCTACAATGACCTGCTCAGAAACGAAAACCGGTATATTTCCTGGCTCTCATTCGGTGCACAAAGAACAGAGGCACTCCTCCCGTATTTCAGGACAGCACTCAGGTCCGCACTCATGCCCTCTCTCGGGAATGTCGCTGTTATGGGCATTGTCTTTTTCCCCGGGATGATGACCGGACAGCTGATTGCCGGTCTCTCCCCGATGACCGCTATCACCTATCAGATAGCACTGATGTTTACCATATATGCGTCGAGAACCGTCTGCGTCACGCTTTCCATCGTTCTCACGTCGTACGCAAGCTTCGATGAGTTTGGCATGCTAAATAAAGAGATATTTCTGAGGAAATAAGAAACGGTCTCGGGAGGGACCACTCTCCTCTCTGTTTCCTGACAGATTGGAACGCTCGTAATAGATACTTGTAATCTGACGGATAATCTCTTGTACATCTCTTACATTGTCAAGAATAACGCCATTGCGTAACCTGGGTTTTTGCGCAGCAATCTGCTGCACGAAATTATTGTCTGGGCATTCCTCAGCAAAAGAACGCATATATTTTAGATTCCGGGATGAAATGCTGACAGGAATACATCACAGTGCAAACCCTGACTTCCGCCAGATGGATTTCGTCAAAAAATCATTGATTACATCGCCATAAACGGACTCATGAAGGATACCCGGATACTCATGGAATCGCCATTCACCGATGCCGGAAGTATCTCTGAAATCTTTGATATGACGGACATTATAACCATAAGGAAAATAATCGACGGTATCAACAGAAACGCCGTGGCATAACGAAAAAATGAACTCCATGTTTGCAATATTACAACATCTTTGCATAAAAAAACCGGAAATCTTGCAAAGAAGATTGCTGGTCAAAATGCCTTGTATTGTACAAAAGAAGAAGAGAATAGAATGAGGTGTACAGAGTATACAGGCATTTTGCGTACTTTGCAGGGAACATACAGCACCCCGGAAGACACCGCTCTCAGGCATGGTAATGCCTGTGATCCGCAAAACATTGCAAAGATAACACATTATTCAACGATACGGCCATAAATTGTACATTCAGACCTGTATATTCGAATATAACTTTGCAATCCGGGATTGCAAGATATTGCAGGATATGCAACGTACAACCCAAGACAGGTTCATATGATCCTCTGACATCAGAGATCGTTTTTCAGCCGTAAAAAATAAAAAATAGTATCCCTGTCCTCAGGGAAGGGTCGTTAAAATTTTCTCCCGGTTTAATATCCGGGTCATGAACCCTATCCCTCCCAACAGAAGAATACCCAGAATAAACATCGCTCCCACGACCGGAGCGGACATCACAAATCACTCCTTCCGTCACCAGGCCGTCAAAAACGGAGATCACCGCAATAAACCCAATAATCAGCACGATAGTTATTCCAGAAATGTTAAAATATGGTTGTTTACCAGTGCGGGCTGTTCCATTGAGACCAAATGGCTTGCATTCGGGACCAGTTTTGTTTCGGCGTTCGGTATTAGTCGATTGACCTTTTCAGTTGCAGCGATGGGATCATAAATAATCTCATTTTCGCCGACAATAAAAAGTGTTGGAACATTGATTCTGCTGAGCTCAGCCTCACTGAAGACGTTGGTAAAAATACTTTCCTGAGGGTCAGCATAGCGAAAATGTTTTATCCCACTCGCAAATTGCCTGGAAAACAATTCGTTAGGGTGAAAACCCTTGTTAAAAAAACTCTTAAACGGGTTCGGTTTGAAGGGCACGTAAGGGAGCAGGCGGAGCATTAAGAGCACCAGCCAGCTGAACGGCAGAATGGAAGCTCCAGGTGCAAGAGCGACAATTTTGTTAACTTTATCCGGGAAAAATAAAGAAAAATTGAGCGTATGCCACCCCCCATACGATAATCCGGCAATATTCGTTCTCTTTAAACCCAAACCCTTCATTACCTCGCCCAGCCAGTTCGCGCAATCCTCCCTATCTCTGAGTAACCGGGACTGGTGGCTTTTTCCCGGTTCACCAATGATATCGACAGCATAAACACGATAGGCGCTACTTAAGGCGCTGATGTTTGGGAACCACATCGTTGAACTTACGCCACAGGCATGCAGTACAAGCAGTGATGGCGACCCTTTCGAACCACTCGCGATGACATGGGTAGTTCCGAAGGAGGTTATTATATCAATTTCTTCAAAAGGTACCGGCCACAGTTTCAGAACAGCATCATAAGTTAATTGATACTCGGCTTCACCCTTTGGGCTTTTGAATGAGGATAATTGGCTGGACATCAGAAACCTTTCGGATTTCTTGAAGATGTCATTTGGCAGGATATATAATTTTGGCTTCAGAGACTATTTCTCCAGAGGTAAAAAATAAAAACAGAATCCCCGTCCTCAGGGAAGGGTCGTTACAATCTTCTCCCGGCTTAATATCCGGGTCATGTACCCGATAGCGGCTATCAGAAGAATGCCCAGAAGAAACATCACCCCCACAACCGGAGCGGACATCACAATCAGTCCTTCCGTCACAAGACTGTCGAAAACGGAGATTGCTACAATAAATCCGATAATCACCACGATATTTATTATCTGGTTCTCTCTCATACCCAAAAGCAACTGGACGAACCCTAACATGCCGATGGCACATGCGATATAGACCGGGACAACCATGAGCACAAACAGCATCATGACAACAGAAGGCAATACCAGAACGTCTGCTGCCATGTTTGAAAGAGCCACCAATACTGCCGCAATGAGGAGTGCAACCGCATAGGAGGGCACCATCACGCCAAGAACTTTACCCAGCCAGATGTCTCGCAACGGCAGAGGGGAGCAGAGCAGCGTTTCGATTGTCCCTTCGGTCTTTTCACCCAGGAACGCCTGTGAAGAGAAAAAATATCCGCTAAAGACACCCAGCACCAGCACAAGATACATCATAAGGGAATCAAGTGTTGATACAATACTCCCCGCATCACCCTCGATAACCGACATGATCGCACCAAGGGAGGTCATCCCACCAAAGATGCCCATGAAAATAACGATGCCTATTATCAGAGACCGGTTCTTTGCGATCTGTTTCATCTCTTTTTTTGCGACCACAAGGATTGGATTCATCTGTTACACCTCCTCTCTCATAATTTCAATATAAATATCTTCAAGCGAGCGTCTGTTCTTTACCACCTCTTCGATATTAATCCCGGCACTGCAGAGGAGGGATATGACCGGCGATGCGGATGACCCGGAGAGGGTTATGGAAAATCCGGTTTCGGTCTCGGAAAAATCAGAGACATCAGGTATTGCGGAAACAATGGAAGATGCCTCACATACCTGCGCAGAATCCGAAAGCGTGAATTTCACATTCGTAACACCACGGTTTTTCCGGAGATTTTCCACAGAGTCCAGAGCCTTTATCCTGCCTCCGTGAAGAATGGCCACACGACTGCATATCTTCTGCACTTCATCAAGATTATGGGAACTCAAAAATACCGTCATCGATTCATCTCCCGACAGATGAACGATCAGGTCGCGGACCATCTTCTGTGCTTCCGGATCAAGCGCTGAGGTGGGTTCGTCCAGAAACAGCACCTCCGGGCGGTGCAGAATGGCCCGTGCAATACCCAGCTTCCTCTTCATTCCGGTGGAAAATGTCCCGACCAGTGTGTCCTTTCTTGCGGTTAAGTCGGTAAACTCCAAAAGTTCTGTAATTCGCTCTTCAACATCCAAAATGCCATACAGGTCTGCATAATATTTCAGGTTCTCATATGCGGTGAGTTTATCAAACAGGCCGTTATTCTCCAGTAATACACCGACACGTGCACGGGTATTATCACTGGTTTCAAGGGATTGGCTAAATACCAGGGCACTCCCTGAGTCCGGCCGCAACAGTCCCAAAAGGATCCTCATTGTGGTGGTTTTTCCGGCACCGTTGGGACCCAGAAAGCCAAAAATCTCCCCTCTGAATACATCAAATGTGATGCCGGATATAACCGTATTATTATCAAAGGTTTTTTTCAGACTGGTTACTGAAACAACGTTCTCCATAGTTCACTCCAGTTCAATTGGTATATCCGAAAAAATCGCTGGCATTCTGTTTCTCATGCCGGATTTTTCAAATCCAAAAACTCGAGCACACGACGAATGCACCCATCCATATTCAGGTATTCAAACTCACCAAACCGCCCGACAGGTTCAATCCCCTCCGTCCTGAGATAAGAAAGCACTGTTTTAACATTCTCCTGATATGCAAGGTCATAGACGACATATGCGTATTTCTGCCGCCGGACAGCGGAATAGACAACATCATCAGGCGAATCAAGAATCTCCATCTCAGTGAGCCCCTTCACGGTGTGTGCAATTAATTCCTCATCCGTCATCCGTGAGACGTCATCGCCCTCGTTGAAGGTGATTTCCGCGAGGACTGACGACTGCCCGTCAGGCGCTACTTCTTCAGAGTAGTTGGACGGGAATGAAATACGGTTGAACATGCCCAGTTCCTTCTGGGGCACATAGAGCCACGAATAATCATTGACCGGATGCGATACCCCGATGCAGACAGATGCGAGGGAATTATACCGCAGTGCTGCCGTTGCCTCCGCAACTGACTGCGGCACATCCGAAAGGCACGGCAGGAGCTCCTGAGGAGGAATTGTCGAGATACAGCGATCAGCCGTAATCGTCTCGGTACCGTTTGAGATGACAAATCCATCCTCAGTCTTCTGAATGGACGAGACAGAAAAGCCACACCGGATTTTATCTTCAACGGGTGCTGCAATCGCACGGACTAATGCTTCAATCCCGCCTGTCACCGGATAGGTGAATACCGACTGGTGCGTATAACCCTCGGTTTCAATGCCCACAGCGGATTTGATGATATCCTCCACCGGTGGGCGGGGGATTCGGCCATCCACCCAGTGCAGGGACATCTTCTCTGCCGGGTAATTCCAGATCTTCTCGTTATACGGGATCATATAGAGGTCTGCAATCCCGGCGCCGAAGGTATAGAGAATCCATTCCCGGAAATTTTCCGGAGGCTGCAACTCTCCTTTTTCAAGCGCGATGAGCGTTTTGACATATTCATTGATACAGTAGAACCGGTCTTCGGGAGGGAGTTCGGCAAGGCCGTTTTCAAACGGATACTTGACATAGGCTCCCTTAAAGAAGATCTTGGTATTGCGGTTGCGCTCAGCCTTGTTCTCCTGCAGCACATCACGCATAAACGACTGCACCTCTGCATCACGCGAGAATATGATATGCGACCCACCGTCATCAAAGGTAAATCCATTCGCGGTATGGGAACGGCACAACCCCCCGTATACGCGGTCACGCTCAAGAATGATTACGTCCTCACCCTGTGCGGCAAGGAGCCTGCCAAGTGTGACACCCGTCAGTCCGCCACCGATTATTGCTGTCGTCACAGTCTCAATATTATGCCGTAGAGGAATAAAAAAGGAAGGGAAAATTATTTCGGCTGGATGTATGGTCCGGTCAGTGTGGCATCCAGTACTTCTTCACTGTTTTTCGGTGTCATAAGGCTGAATACAACCATTGCAGCAAGAGAGAGTACCAGTGCGAAGAGACTGAAATGCACCGGCAGCGGTGAAATAAACTTGTGATAATATCCAAAGATACCGGAGCCAATGAGTCCGGCAAGCATACTTGCAATAGCACCGGCCCCATTCGCCCGCCGCCAGTAGAGTGCGGCGAGAAGTGGCACAGCAAAGGTTGCGAGCATTACACCGATTCCCATCCAGATCAGCCATGCAAGCATCTCAGGCGGATTGATTGCAAGGAACAGTGACACTGCGGCTGCAATGACGACACACACCTGACTTACCTTCAACACTTCTCTGTCCGGAGCTGTGGGTTTCAGCAGATTCCGGTAGACATCCCAGGAAAAGAGGGTGCCGATGGTGAGCATCAGCCGATCCGTTGTTGACATGACCGCCGCAAGCACAATCACCGCAAAGAACGCCCATATAAGCATGCTTGGCATAGCATATTCTATCCCGTACATGAACGCAAAGTCCTGTGTGTTCACGGTTGCGGGGAGCAGGAGTTTGCCTTCCTCAACCAGTGCCCGCACGCCAAACCCGGTGAACTTCACCAGAAACATTACAACGGCATAAATCCCAAATGCCACAAGCGGAGACCATTTGAAGAATTTGGTCTCTTTTGCAGCGAGGATGTTATTTATGACATGCGGAGCACAGGCAAGGCCTACCATCAGAAGAATGCCAAACGAGAACAGAAATTCCGGTGTGCAGTAAGCGTATGCCGCATAGGCAGGGGAGGGATAGAACGGCTGCACCATATTCGGATCAATTGATGACAACACCTCGTTGATGTGGGTCAGACCACCTGCCGAGATGATGACGAGTGGCGCCATGATGAGGACACCGACAATGAGGATTATCCCCTGAATGAGCGTGGTCCACGAGACGGCATACATTCCGCCGATAACCGTATAGACGGTGATAATCACAGCTGATATTATGAGCGCTGTCGTGTGGGGAATCTCAAAGAGCCAGACCAGCACAAGACTGATTGCCGTATATTGTCCAACAAGGTAAATCAGGGAGACCACAATCCCTGCGACCGCAGCGAGCCCCCGCACCGTTCGCGGGCTTTCATACCGGTGTGCGAGATAATCCTCGACCGTCATATACCCGGTTTTTTTGGAGACGGCATGGAGTTTCGCGCCGAAGACGATGATGGCAAAGGATGCTGCGAGTGGAACAAAGATCTGTTCCCAGATACCCGGCCATCCCGATGCATACCCAAATCCGCTGACACCAACGAGTGTCATCCCCGAACATACCGATGCCACCATCAGGATCGTGAACACCCAGAATCCAAGCGAACGGCCTGCGAGAATATAATCTTCCGTGTTATGAATCTTCTTTGAAGCCCAGCTTCCGATACCGATGAGCATGATCCCATACAGGGCGATGATGCCAATGGTCAGAATATCAGACATCTGACTCGTCACCCCTGAAATGCAGCCCCCACCAGATAAGGAGACCAAAACAGACTGCAAGCGCACAGGCCACAGACACTAACGTTATTACCGGTAATCCAAACATGTAACTATGCTAGTATGTAGCATGCTAGCATATAACATAATTGCCATTTTTCCGGATCAGGTTGAAAATTTCAGAGAAAAATAGCAAAATATTATTTTTTGGATGATATGGTCTTTGAACCGCGCGGCATAGCGATCTTTCCGGTTCGCACCAGTTCTTTGATGCCATACTGGTGGAGAAGTTTCTCCAGCGCATCAATCTTCCCGGTGTCCCCCGTCACTTCCAGAATGACGGTGCGTGTCCCGACATCGATAATCCGGGCGCGGAAATTATCTGCCAGTTGCATCACTTCAGCACGTGAACTCCCCGGTTCAGCAGCGACTTTAATCAGTGCAATTTCCCGTGCCACATGTTCCGTGTAGGTAATGTCGCTCACTTTAATGACATTGATGAGTTTATTGAGCTGTTTTTTCACCTGCTCGATAATTTCGTCATCTGCAATAACAACGGCAGTAATTCTGCTCATGCCCGGCTCTTCGCAGGTGCCAACGGCAAGACTTTCAATATTAAACCCACGGCGGGTAAATAGACCGGCCACACGCGAAAGGACACCCGGACGATTTTCCACGAGCACGGATATGGTATGTGGCCTCATCTATTCTCCCCCAGTATCATTTCATTGATTGCAGCACCGGCGGGAACCATCGGCATGACATTCTCCTCACGCTCTATTCTGAAGTCAAGAATATACGGCCCATCATGTGCAAGAGATGTCTGTATTGCATCCCCTACATCGGCCGGATCAGTCACACACATTCCCGGCACCCCATACGCCTTTGCAATACCGACAAAATCAACGGACGGCATTTCAGTATAGGAATACCGCCTGTCATAAAACAACTCCTGCCACTGGCGGACCATGCCAAGATACTGGTTGTTTAAGATCATGACCTTTACCGGAATGTTATACTGAACAACCGTAGCAAGTTCCTGAATATTCATCTGGAAACTGCCATCTCCTGCAATATCGATCACCGCTTCATCAGGACAGGCAATACTGGCACCAATCGCAGCAGGAAATCCATACCCCATTGTACCAAGGCCACCGGATGAGATCCACTGGCGTGGACGGGTAAATGAGAAATGCTGTGCGGCCCACATCTGATTCTGGCCTACCTCTGTCACAATGATACCGGCACCATCAAGGATATCGGAAAGGGTCCTGACGACATACTGAGGAGTCAGGATGCTGGTATCCAAAACCTTCTTTTCTCCGGATTGCTGTTTCCATTCGGCGATTCGTCCGTTCCATAGACCCTGAACCGTTTTTTTCGTCAGCTTTTTATTTATCTCTCTGAGCACATGACCGACATCTCCTACAATCGGAAGATCCACAGCCTTATTTTTTCCGATCTCAGCGGGATCAATATCAATATGAATTATCTGTGCATTCGGAGCAAACGACTCAAGTTTTCCGGTCACACGGTCATCAAATCGTGCGCCAATGGCAATGAGGAGGTCACATTCCGTGACCGCATAATTGGCACTCTGTGTCCCGTGCATGCCAAGCATCCCCAGGTTCAACGGATGATGAGACGGAATGGCACCAAGCCCCATCAGGGTGGTCGTGACTGGTATCATCAGGGCCTCTGCGAGACGGATAAGCTCTGCATCACCACCGGATGCAATCACTCCCCCACCGGCATAGATTAGCGGACGCTCAGCACCTGATATCATACCGACAGCCTTTTCAATCTGTTTCGGGTGTCCCCGCACTGTCGGCTGATACCCGCGTATCGAAACCTTCTCCGGCACTGCCTCAGGTTCATTTACAACATCGGTCTGAACATCCTTCGGGACATCAATTAAAACCGGCCCCATTCGACCGGTGCCTGCGATATAGAAGGCTTCATGAACAGTCTTCCCAACATCACGCACATTATTCAACAGATAGCTGTGCTTCGTTATAGGAAGGGTAATTCCGGTGATGTCAGATTCCTGAAATGCATCATTTCCCAGCAGTGTGGTCGGGACCTGTCCGGTGATCGCCACAACCGGTACCGAATCCATGTAGGCAGTGGCAATACCTGTCACAAGGTTGCAGGCACCAGGCCCGGACGTTGCAAGGCAAACACCAACTCTGCCGCTTGCCCGTGCATATCCGTCTGCAGCGTGAATTGCTGCCTGTTCGTGGCGAACAAGGATGTGCCGGAGTGGAGAATCATATAGTTCATCATATATCGGCAAAACAGTGCCGCCGGGGTATCCAAAAATGGTATTCACCCCTTCATGCAGCAGGCTCTCAACTAGTATTTTAGCCCCGGTTTTCATTTATCATCCCTCAATAGTCGATTCATCCCGGCGATTACTGCTTCGACACTCGCGGTGATTATATCAGTCCGGGCGCCACGGGATGTTATTACTTTTCCGTCTTTCCTCAATTTAACTGTTACATCTACCAGTGCATCCGCACCACCAGTTATGGCATCCACATGATAATCTTCCAGACTGATATCCGCAATATCGGAAACAGAACCCTGTAATGCCTTGATCGCGGCATCAACGGGTCCGTTCCCGGTGGCCGCACTGGTTATTTCATTCCCGTTCACCGCCATCGTCACCGACGCGGTCGGGGTAGACCGGTTCCCGGAGACCACCGTATACTGTTGCAGGCGTATCGCCGGTGTGCAGACGAGCTGCAGAACCGTATCTGCGATTGCCATCAGGTCCGCATCGGTGACCCGTTTTCCTTCATCTCCCAGTTGTTTTATCCGCGAAAGAATGGCGGTGAGCTGTTCTGAAGTTACGGTATACCCCAGTTCATTCAGGGACGCCTCAACAGATGCTTTCCCGGAATGTTTACCAAGAACAATTCTTCGGGTTCTTCCAACCATCTCAGGCGGTACCGGTTCATATGTCCGTGCATTTCTGAGCACACCATGTGCATGAATCCCACTTTCATGGGTAAATGCCATGGATCCGACAATGGCCTTGTTCGCCGGCAGATCAATGCCTGTCAGGCGTGCCACCAGTGTTGAAAGCGGATATATCTTCTCCGTCTGAATGCCGGTATCTCTCCCATAGAGGACTTCAAGGGACATTACCACCTCCTCAAAGGGGGTATTGCCTGCACGTTCGCCCAGTCCGTTCACCGTAACATGTGCACATGAGGCACCTGACTTCAATGCGGCGATAGTATTCGGAAGTGCAAATCCGAGATCATTATGGCAGTGGATACTAACAGGCGCAATCTCCGTGAGCGGAGGTATAAATTCAGCGGTTCGTTCCGGTGTCAGAATTCCCACTGTATCACAGAAACAGAGCCGATCGGCACCATGGGCAACACCGTCAGTAAAGAGGTGGGCCAGAAACGCCTGGTCTGCACGGGATGCATCCTCGCCGGAAAGTTCAACAATAAGTCCCCGTTCCTTTGCGTACGTTACGGCAGACATTGCCATTGCATATACCTCATCGCGGGTTTTGCCCATCTTCTCAACAATGTGCAGATCACTCACCGGCACAACGAGGTGTACAGAATCAGCACCAGCGTCCGCTGCAAGATCAATATCATAGGGCAGTGCCCGCACATACGTGCAGCATTCAGTACCAAGCCCGGCATCAGAGATTAATCCGATTGCCGTAAGCTCTCCAACTGACGCAGCGGCAGAACCAGCTTCGATAACATCTATTCCAATATCAGACAGGGCACAGGCAATCTCCAACTTTTGATCAGGAGTCAGCGTTACACCCGGTGTCTGTTCACCATCCCTCAGGGTGGTGTCTAAAAAATGTGGCTTATCGACAAATAAAGCACTCACTCATAGGCTTCTCACCATAAATTATCAATGGCTGGAAAATGATATAACCGTTTGCCTGAAGGAAAAAAGAGAATTAATGTCTGAAATGACGGATTCCTGTGAAAACCATCGCAATATTCAGTCGGTTCGCCGCATCAATCACTTCCTGGTCACGGATGGAACCACCCGGCTGAATGAGTGCTGTCGCACCGGCCTTTGCAGCTTCTTCCAGTGCATCAGGGAACGGGAGGAATGCATCAGATGCAACAGATGTGCCTTCAAGAGAAGAGAGAGCCTTTTCAACAGCAATCTTTGCCGCATCGACACGGCTCATCTGGCCTGCACCAATACCAACGGTGGCTGTTGGGTTGGCGAAAATGATGGTATTGCTCTTTGTGTGCTGACATACCTTCAGTGCCATCTTCATTGACGCATATTCAGTTGCGGTGGGTTCACGCTCGCTTACCACACGCCAGTTATCGGTGATTGAATCAGGTGATACCTGAATGAGGGCACCTCCGTTTATTGACCGCACAGCAGGTTCATTTTCCTTTTCCGGTAGGATCAGAATACGCATATTCTCCTTTCTCTTCATGATTTCGCGTGCGGAATCTGTATATCCGGGCGCAATGACAACCTCAACAAAGGTGGATGCAAGCTCTTCTGCGACATCATCCTCCACCACACGGTTTAAGGCAACAACCGAGCCGTATGCGGAAACAGGGTCAACGTCACGGGCACCTAGGTATGCAGGAAGAAGCGCGTCACCTGTTGCAACTCCACAGGGGTTGTTATGCTTCACAATGACTGCTGCCGGTTCATCAAACTCATGCAGAAGGGCTGTTGCGGCATCAGCGTCAAGATAATTGTTATAGGACATCTGTTTGCCCTGAAGCGGTATCTGCACGGCAATACCACTCTTGCCATATACTGCTGCCTTCTGGTGGGGATTCTCACCATAGCGGAGTTCACGGCCGTTTGTGAGCTGGAATGAATATATCTCCGGGAATTCACGGTCGATACTGTACAGATAATTTGAGATAGCCGCATCGTACGATGCGGTGCGTGCAAAGACTTTGCGGGCAAGATGCAGACGGTCTTCTTCTGAAAGTCCGCCCTCCTTTATATCATCCATCACCGCCTGATAATCAGATGGATCAATGACAACCGCAACATCGTGGAAATTCTTGGCTGCAGAACGGATCATCGCAGGGCCGCCAATATCGATGAATTCGATCAGTTCAGGGAGAGAAAGGTCTTTTTTTGCCATCTCTTCAAAGGGATAGAGGTTCACGACAAGGAGATCAATCGGTCCGATTCCCTGTTCTTCCATCACCTGATCATCCTTTCCTCTCCGGCCGAGAAGGCCCCCATGAATCTTTGGATGAAGAGTCTTCACACGTCCATCCATCATTTCAGGGGATCCGGTATATTCTGATACTTCCGTAAAAGGAATTCCTGCTTCTGCAAGGACCTTTCCAGTCCCTCCCGAACTCAGAATTGCAATATTGGATTCAGACAGGAAACGAGCCAGTTCAACAATTCCGGTCTTGTCCCACACAGAGAGAAGTGCAGTCTTCATGCGCATACTATCAGCGTGAGATATTATGAATCTAATGAACAGACTATGCAGTGGTAACACGTATTTTTGCGTTAGAACAACACATACTATACCAATATATGAGAAAACCTGCCAGAGAAACAGTCAGAGAACCACCATTTCGGGAAAGCCTGTTCTGGTGCCCGGAGTGCAATGTCCCCCTTGTTGCATCGACCTGCGGGTGCAAAACACCAGGGTATGAAATACCCCTTACAAAACCGTATGATGTACGTCCTGCACTGGAGCATGACAGAAATATCATCAAGGAATACCTGAAAAACCGATTTGGTATTGAAACCATTCCTAAATTTCTTCTCTTAAATAAATCTGGCGGCATCGATCGCACTGACACTATCATCGCAAATGGCGTTGTGTTCAGCCGGCTTACGTTTGATCCCCTTCTGCGGGAATATACCGTGGAACTCACCCCCGATGCACTTCCCTTTGTCATTGATGAAATTTCAAAAGGAATTGTTGACATCACCGATGAGATTGCAGAAAAAGGGAACCGCCACATGGGCGGGAAAAATATTCACTGCAAATCAGACCTTACCGACGGACCGGTTATTGTTCATGCAAACGGACGATACGGTACCGGATGGCTGCGAAACAATGTGGTGAAAGTAAAAAGTCTGGGAAGACCCCGCCACATAGAACTGCCAGACCCGGACAGAGAGCAGGTAATTCGCTGCAACAAACCGCACCTTAAAAATCTGGAACGGCATGCCATACGATTTATCAAATCTCAAAAAGATGTCCGGCCTGAATGCAATGTTGCATTTTCCGGGGGCAAAGATAGTGTCGTTGTTCGCGAACTTGCCCGAAAGGCAGGTGTCACTGACTGCTACTATGTCGATACCGGACTGGAATTTCCGGAAACAACAGCATTTGTTGATTCACTTGGAATCCCATTGATTCTCCACGGTCAGGATTTCCAGGAAGGACTCAGGAAAAACGGGATCCCTGCAAAAGATCACCGCTGGTGCTGCGAATACCTGAAACTGGAACCCGTACGCATGTGGAGAGAAACAAAAGGTGATTGTGTCACCGTCCAGGGGAACCGCTGGTATGAATCATTTGCACGGGCAGGACTCCCCGGAGTTGCGGTTAATCCCTATTACTCCGGCCAGCTGAACATTTCCCCCATCCGGGGATGGAGAGCATTAGAAGTATTTTTGTATATCTGGTGGCGTGAGCTTGCGGTAAATCCATTATACGAACGGGGTTTTGAGCGCGTTGGCTGTTGGATGTGCCCTGCGATGCTTGAATCAGAATATGAAATTACGAAAGAACTTCACCCGGAAAAAATTGCTGAATGGGAGAAAATTATCGGCAGGCATGCGAAAAAAGAGCATATTTCTGATGCTGCAATGCAATGTGGATGGTGGCGGTGGAAGAGCCCGCCCCCTAAAATGGTTACTCTGATGAAAGAGAGAGGAATTCAAATAAAAGTGCAAAAATCAATAAAAAATAAAAAAAGGCACTAAATACACGTTTTTTTTTAAATCCAACCAAATATACACCGATTCATTGTTGTTTTAAGCACAAAATATATATAGAACCACTAACCATAAATTAGGTATATCGATCATACAATGCCACAATGGCAGGGGAAATCATGACAGATAATCCGGACCTGAAAAATGATGAAACATCTGCACCTTTGGAAGGCACCGAGTCCTCTGATATGGCAGAAAATGACCAGACAGAGCTCACTGATGCTGAACGCCTTGTTGAACTGTACCGGGAATGTGATGAACAAAACAACCGGTATCTTCGGCTTGCTGCTGATTTTGAGAACTACAAAAAACGTGTCTCACGCGAATCAGAAGAGCGCTCAAACCGCGCTGTTGAACACTTTGCACGTGAAGTGCTGGTTGTCGCAGACAACATTGAACGGGCACTAACGGCAGATGAAAGTACCCTTCGCGAAGGTGTCGAACACATTCATAAACTGCTTGAATCAGTCCTGAATCATCATGAAATCACTAAGATCGATTGTCTGAACCTTCCATTTAACCCCGAAACACAGGAAGCAGTGGCATACGTTCCCTCAGACTGTAGTGAAGGAACAGTCATTGATGAAATTGAACCGGGATATTGCAGAAAAGGAAAAGTAATTCGCTGCGCCAGAGTCGCAGTGTCACAGGGAAAAACAACAGAGGAATAAAAATATGGCTTCAGAAAAAATTCTTGGAATAGACCTTGGTACTACAAACTCGTGTATGTCAATCATGGAAGGCGGTAAATCTACAGTCATTCCAAATGCAGAAGGTGGACGGACAACACCGTCAGTTGTGGCATTCTCCAAAGACGGAGAACGCCTTGTTGGAAGTGTCGCAAAAAGACAGGCAATCACCAACCCGGAACGCACCATCATATCAATCAAGCGGGACATGGGCTCCACCCGCAAAGTGAAGATCGACGATAAAGAGTACACGCCACAGGAAATTTCAGCAATGATCCTTCAGAAACTGAAGGCTGATGCTGAAGGATACCTGGGAGAGAAAATTACCAAAGCAGTCATCACTGTCCCTGCATACTTCAATGATGCACAGCGTCAGGCCACCAAAGACGCAGGAAAAATTGCGGGTCTTGAAGTGATGCGTATCATCAATGAACCAACCGCAAGTGCTCTTGCATATGGCGTTGACAAAGAAGAAGAAGCAACTGTCCTTGTCTATGACCTTGGCGGCGGTACATTCGATGTTTCTGTGATGACTCTTGGTGACGGTGTCTTTGAAGTACAGGCTACCGCAGGAGATAACCATCTTGGTGGTGACGACTTTGATCAGTGTGTCATCAACTACCTTGTCGATGAATTTAAGAAACAGGAAGGTATTGACCTGACAAAGGACCCGATGGCTATGCAGCGTCTCCGCGATGCAGCAGAAAACGCCAAAAAAGAGCTTTCGACAGTCCAGAAGACCAATATCAATCTGCCATACATCACGACAGATGCATCCGGACCAAAATTCCTTGACATCGACCTCACCCGTGCAAAGTTCGAACAGTTGATCGGCTCTCTTGTAGAGAAGACTCTTGGCCCAGTCAGACAGGCACTTGACGATTCCGGTATTAAGGCAAGCGAAATCGATCACGTCCTCCTCGTAGGCGGATCCACCCGTGTGCCAATGGTACAGGAAAAGATCAAAGAGATCCTGAAAAAGGATGCAGACAAGGGAATCAATCCGGATGAATGTGTTGCACTCGGTGCTGCAATTCAGGGTGGTGTCCTGACCGGTGAAGCAAAGGATGTTGTGCTGCTTGATGTCACACCGCTTACCCTTTCCATTGAGACCATGGGCGGAATCGCCACAAAACTCATCGAACGAAACACCACCATCCCGACACGAAAGAGCCAGATCTTTACCACTGCAGCAGACAATCAGACCAGTGTCGAAATTCATGTTGTGCAGGGTGAACGTGCACTTGCGAAAGACAACTTTACCCTTGGGAAATTCCAGCTGACCGGCATTCCACCCGCACCCCGTGGCATCCCGCAAATTGAGGTCTCATTCGATATCGATGCAAATGGTATCATCAATGTGTCCGCAAAAGACCTGGGAAGCGGAAACGAACAGGCCATCACCATATCCGGTGACAAGCATCTCTCGGACGAAGAAATAGAGGAAATGGTCAACAAATCCAAAGAGTTTGAAGAAGAGGACAGGAAGAAACGCGAAGAAATTGAGATTCGCAATAATGCAGATACTGCTGTCTTCTCCTCCGAGAAACTGCTGAAGGATTCTGCAGACAAGATCACCGAGGATGAGAAGAAATCCATTGAAGAAGCTGCAGAGAAGGTAAAAGCGGCGCTTGAAGGTGATGACTCCGAGACTATCAAGACAGAAACAGAGGCACTCACGGAAGCGGTATATGCAGTTACTGTCCGGCTGTATCAGGAAGCTGCTGCTGAAGCACAGGCTGCAGGCGAAACCGGCGAACCACAGGCATCGGCACAGGACGACGATACCGTTGTCGATGCGGACTATGAAGTACAGGATGAAAAGAAAGAGTGAGCAGGATGTCCGGGAAAAATTACTACGACATCCTTAATATTCCGCGTAATGCCGATGAAAAGGAGATTAAACGAGCATACCGGAGTCTGACAAAGAAATATCACCCGGACATCAACAAGGAAGAGGGCGCAGAGGAAAAATTCAAAGACATCAACGAGGCATACAGCGTTCTTTCCGACTCCCAGAAACGGGCCCAGTATGATCAGCTGGGCCATGATGCCTTCACAAGCGCGTCAAAAGGCTCATATCAGGGCGGCGGGTATGGATCGGGAGGATTTAACGCAGATTTCGGAGGGTTTGGAGATATCTTTGATTCATTCTTTGGCGGTGGTTCCCGGGGACAACGGGGCCCACAGCGCGGATCAGACCTCTTAATGCGTATCCAGATCACCCTGCAGGAGGCAGTCTTTGGTGTTGACAGGGACATCGATGTGATGCACAATGAACCCTGTCCGGCATGTGACGGAACGGGGAGTGAAACCAAAAAGACAAATGTCTGCCCTCGTTGTGGGGGAAGTGGACAGGAACGTCGTGCAAACAATACTCCGTTCGGTCAGTTCGTCAGTATGGCAACCTGTTCACAGTGTGGCGGGTCAGGACGAATCCCTGAAGAACGCTGCAAAAAATGCAATGGCAGCGGTCATTCACGGGTAAAGCGAACAATTACTGTAAATATCCCTGCAGGGATCGACAGTGGCATGCGCCTGAGAATGGAGGGATACGGAGAAGCAGGGGATCCGGGTGCACCGAATGGCGACCTCTTTATCGAGGTGCATGTAACGCCAAATCCCAAATTTACCCGTATCGGAGACAATCTGGAAACCACAACAGAGATATCCCCCGCTCAGGCAGTTATGGGAACATCCATCACAATTACCTCGATTGACGGCAGAAAGATTGATCTGAAAGTACCTGCAGGGGTTCAGTATAATACCGCCCTCAAGATCCCCGGAGAGGGTGTGCGCCGGCGCGGCAGACCTGGGGATCTGCTTGTCAGAATGAAGATTGTCATTCCAAAACATCCCGGATCACAGGAAAAAGAACTCTACGAACAAATCCTAGAACTAGAAGGAAACAAGGAACCAGGGCATGGTTCAAAGGGATTTTTCCAGGATCTGAAAGACAAAATGAAATAACCCGGAACATATCATTTCTCTTTTTTCTTTCCTGCGTTCACTGAAATTCTGTAGAACCGATGTTGCCATTCCTATTCCAAAGAAGTTATCCCTCCGGATGGAGTAGAACTATACCCGAATATGAAATGTATCTTTGAACTTTCCGGAGAGCATCCTGATCTGCCGTTTGCAGAAGCGGAAACACTCGCATGCATAGAAGAACGGGCAACACAGGTTGCGGTTGCCGAATGCGATGACCCTGACGCCTGCGAACGGCTGGCCATGACACATACGGTCATGGAATATCTGGGCACATGTGACGCTGATGAAAGAAGCATAACTGCCATGCTTCAGGATCTCTCTATTACAACCGAGCAGACCTTTGCCGCACGTGTCCGGAAGATGGAGGACGCCACCACAGCACTGTCTCAGCTATCCCTGGAAAGACTGATTGGCGCTAATATCAACGGTCCGGTTTCCCTTGATTCGCCACAACAGGAATACCGGGCAATTATCGCGGGCGATAAATGTTATTTTGGGCGTGTCATTCTGCACATCGACAGAGGGAGTTATCAATACAGAAATCCGATGCGCAGGCCGTTCTTTCATCCGGGTGTGATGATGCCAATTACTGCCCGCACACTGGTGAACCTCGCACGGACAAAGACGGATGAAATCATCTGTGACCCGTTTTGTGGAACAGGGGGAGTACTTCTGGAGGCAAAACTCTGTGGAATGAAGATCATTGGAAGTGATATGGACCAGATGATGATTGATGGGTGCCGCAAAAACCTGCCGGATGCGGATCTATTCCGTGCAGATGCAACAAAACTCCCTCTTGTAGATGACTCTGTTGATGCAGTGGTAACGGACCTTCCCTACGGACACTCCGTTTGCATCATGGCAGAGTCAATGAACCAGCTGTACTCCGATTCATTGCAGGAAATCCGCAGAATTCTTAAACCCGGCGGGAGATGCGTCATTGTAACCCACGTGGATATTCAGTCAGTGGCAGAAGAGAATTTCACCGTTGTCAGAAAGTTTTACCAGCGGATTCACAAAAGCCTGACAAGACAGATCCTGATCCTTGAATGATCAGGGGAAAATCACATTCTGGTAGCCCTCTCCAGGCTAATTCGTAATATGAAGTCCAGTTCCCATCGTGGAAAAATAGATATATTATCATTATGAATTTTTTCGATTTTTTTCATAACGTTCGCCACACTAATATAGTATCCGGTTGAAAATATCTGCAGGCAACACGGATAATAATATCAATATCATTCAACAAAATTCCGCATTGCCTGGGCGAAAAAGGTACACACATGAATACTCTCAGGTGGATAAAGGAATCATTTAGATCCTGTAATCCAAATAAAGCAATCTCAAAGCGGGCAATAAGACATCTGAAAAAAATTGAGAAAAAACAACTCTTCTCAGATGACATTTCAACCATGCGTGCAGCAGAAGGACGATGGTATGAATCTTTGATGTATGAAATGCTGCTTGAATTCTCACGCAGATCAGGCAACATTCAGTATATCGTCCGCAAAGGAGCAGATGCCCCGTTCCCCTCAATCCCTGCAAAATTTGGGCAAAATGGCCTGTATTTTTCAAACAGGGGGGACATCAACATCCGCGGAAATGGTCAGGACATCGCTGAAGTGGACATGCTCTTTGTCGGAGGAGACGGAAAAGTCGGATTTGCAGAAGTTGTGACATCCGGAACCGAACTCAAAGAGCTCAGAGAAGAAGTACATTATAAAAAGAAACTGCTTGGTTATCTCTATGGACAGATTACCGTCCCATTTGTCCTTTTTTCTTCGGTTGATATATCTCGCTCCTCAATTGTTAAACGACTGATGCGGGAAACAGAGAGTGTACTCATTGTAACAAAGTCATGTGAGACACTGAAACATCTCCTGACAAACACCTCCACGAGAGGCATCCCACGAAAACCACTCAAACACGCAAAATTAATTGATGTGAAAGATCTTCAGCCAAAGCGGCCTTTCGACTACAAACAAATTCATGATTACCGAAGGGACAGAATTCTTTCTGAAATACGTGCCGGAAAACCAAAAGAAGAATTTCAGGAGAGGGATGAGCTCCCGCCTCTTGCAAAAAAACTGCTTCTTGGTGCTCTCCATGAATCCGGTTCCCAGGAGATCTGGAAAGGAAAAACACTGACAATAAAGGGTACAAAGTATACACAGGATAGAATCAGCAAGGATTTTTCAAAAATAATTATTGCACTGGACCTTCCGGAATTTGAACCGGTCATATACCTTCGGTCACGGAATAAAAAGGAATATCTGAAAGTCGTTGTACGGAAATCCGGTGGTTTCCGTGTGGAAAGCAAACGCACACCCCAGATGACAGGATTTTTCCTCTGGCTTGAATCACTAAAGCCAACAGTCAGCGGGAACGTCGCCCGAAAATACGCAGATTTGTTCCTGACACGGGCCTGAACAGGGAAAACGGGACCTAATCCCGTCCAGAATCACTTTCAGATACGGGTTCTGTATATCTGCACTCCCCATTTCTGTAGCAGCATTTTTCTTTCTCAGAATCAGTGCACCCCCCCATCTCAAGCCTTTTACCTTCAACGAGGGCTTCAACAACCTTTGTTCGGCCCGCATGGAGATCACGCCACAGAGTCTTTCTGGATATTCCCATCTGTGCGGCCGCAGATTCCTGGTCATAATTCAGTAAATCTACTAGTCTCAGCGCCTCAAGTTCTTCGGGTTCAAGCACATTCACCCTTCCATCAGCATCAGGATGGCAACACGGCTTATAACAGCGATATTGAGAATTTTCGTTGAGGGCCCTTCGTTTACGGGGCCTCCCACGCCGGACTGGTTTTGGTCCTCCGCTACTGCAGCATCTCATCTGTACAGAATCTTCTATTTGAAAATTATTTATGCATACGGTATTTGATATTCTGTCAACAGGTTCTGCCATCGCTGACGAAGAGATTCAGGAACCGTTCAACCACCCATGGATTACGTACTTCAGGATGAAAGATAACCCCATATACCCTGTCTGTCCGGTGACGCACTGCCTGGACACAGGCATCTGATTCTGCAAGAACCATAAATTCACGGCCTAAAACTCCACAAAACCGGTGTAATTCATATGCCGCCCACTCATTCTCACAAAATATCGGATCACCGGATACAAGAGTTCGAACGGTAGTCATGCCAATTTCAGACTTTTCGATAATGCTACCGCCATATGCAAGAACCAATGCCTGCATACCTGCACAGATTCCAAGAACAGGCTTGGTAAATCCAGGGATCCAGGCAAAATATTCCGGCATTTCTGCAAACAGGTTGTCTTTCAGGGGTGTCCCGCAGAGAATCACTGCATCAACATCATCCTCAGCGGCTGAGTCCCATTCTGTAAAATGGCAGATCTTATACGGGTATCTGCCGTTCCTGACAATATCTGCAATCGGGCGGACAAATTCATCCTCACCAAGGGAACCGGGGCGATAACAGAGATCAAGAAGAACGATCATTTCTCTACCACCTCCGCACGCAGAACAATATACCGGCCATTGTAATTGGCATATACGGATTCCGATTCAAGCACAACAATTTTTTTCACAAAAAACGGAGCATCCGTCACAAGAGTTTCAAGTTCTCCGCCTTCTCCGGTGAGTGTGATACCATACTTTGCTGCATATATTCGCAACAGTCGGAGAGCTTCATCGTCAATACGCCTTCCCAGCCAGGTTTCATCAAAAGGCGCTGAAAAAACACCGGAAACAAGGACTTCAAACCCTTCATCGATCAGGCATTGCATATACTGGTCCTGGTCGATGTGCCAGAGAGGATTATAGCACCAGAGATCAAGGGAATCACAGATCTTCTGAATCCGGGTTGCCTGGTATACCGAGAGCACCGCCCCTGTTACAATACCTTCAATGCCGTACTGCTCCACGGCACACGATATCGCATGTTTCAGGTCAACGAGTTCCGCTTCTTCAATCCCCTGTGTGGTATACTCCAGAATAGGAATATCCATCGCCTCCGCCTGGAGTGATGTCAGGTGAATATTCGGAGTATGGAACATGTAACTCTCACAATTTTCAGATACAATTGATATGAGGCAGGAGACTTCCTCTTTCTGCATCGCCCGGTATGTGGCATATACGGAGTCTTTACCACCGGAAAAAAGCACACCAAGTTTCATGTTTATGTTTCAACATCCTGTTTTCTCAGTTATCAGTCATACCTGATAATGGTGGTATAATCTCACAGTGAATGGATATAAAGATAAGAGACAATACGGCATATGAGTCATCGCGGTAGTTCAAATAAATCCTTACCTATGAATTGAATTGATCTCTCCCATTAACCAATTATCCTGCATGGCCCTGCAACGTATTATTTCACATCTGTCCAAAGAACTGTACAAACATTCATCCGGATACGCTGAGAGAACCTTCATTGAATCGGTCACCGAACGAATATTTCGCTATTACCCGTTTAAATTATAAAATAGGCAAATATGCAATATTTCTGGTCTGCCCGGATGAATGCGTATGAGACCAATAAAGCTGATGAAATTAACTGAAAATATGCATCATCCGGATTATTATAAACCTCTTATATGTCCAGTCTTACAAAAAAACCGAAATTAACAAACTATTTATATCATATCACAGGGACGGAGGATATTAAAGAAACTCACACTAGATCACATATACGGAGTGTATTAAAAATATACTACAGAATAGAGCTGCAAATTATAAAAAACTGAAAAATTATCAAAGAATATTACTACTGATTGAAACATACATTAAAATATTTGATTATCCATCCATCACCTATGCCTGGCGAGCAGGAAATGCTCGATAGAATACAGAACGTGCTGAAGTTCAAATCGAGGGGAATGACAATAACAGAAATATCTCACGTCACAAGCACGCACCGAAATTCTATCGCAAAATATCTACAGATTCTACTGGCATTGGGCAAAGTTGATCTGCGGGTCATTGGTAATGCAAAAGTCTACACACTCTCTCACCGGATACCTGTCAGTTCATTACTCAATTGTTCTCCGGATCTAATCGTTCTCCTGAATCAGGAGAGAAAAATCGTTCAGGCAAATGATTCATACCTGAAATTCTTCCATTACAACGCAAATGATGTACTTAACCAGGAAATTTATGAGAAAACATTCCCCATCATAAGTGACAAGAGTCTCATACCATTCATTGACAATTCCTTTGAAAAGGGAGATATTGACAGTATAAAAATGAACCTTACCCATGACAATAAAAAATACGATTTTTTTATCAAATACATCCCCTCGGCCCTTGAAGGAGGAGATTACGGCCTGATTATTATCATAAAAGACATAACCGAAGAAAAAAGGATACAGGATGAACTCATAAAAAATGAAACCAAATTTCAAAATCTGTTGCACAACGCAAATGATTCGATATTTCTCTACGAAATCACCGATGCCCTCAGAATAGGTTCATTAATTGACGTCAATGATACAGCCTGCAAACAACTCTGCTATACCAGAGATGAACTTTTTCGGACAGAATTTGATGACATATTTAACGCCAAATTCCACGATGAAACGGGCGCAATCAGAAATGACCTGAGAGAGAATTGCCATGCAATATATGAAGGAATGCAGGTACGAAAAAACGGAACCACATTCCCGGCAGAAGCCAGTGCCCATGTATTTTTCCTGCAGGACAAACGGGTTGTTCTTTACATCATGAGAGATATCTCTGAGAGGAAAATCGCGGAAAAATCATTGAAATTGAGTGAAAACCGATATCAGGACATTGTAGAGGGACAGGAGGAACTTATCTTCCGGATATCGCCCGACCAGTCCATACAGTATGGTAATGAAGCATTCCGGAGATATTTCAATCTTCAGAATAAAACCCCGGGGAAAAATACTCTTGAATCCCTGAATATCCTTCCGGATGACAGGAAACTGATCCAGACGTCCATGAGTCTTGCGGATACGGAAAACGAATCAATAAAAATAGAATTTCGTATCCAGCAACAAGACAGGAAACCCACATGGATAGAAAGCAGAATATCTCCACTATATGACACCGACCGGACAATTCATGAATTCCAGTTCATCGGAAAAGACATTACCGAAACAAAACGAGCGAAAGAAGCCATGAGACGCAACGAAGAAAATACCCGGTTTTTACTGAATTCAATAAATGATAACTCATTCCTCATTGATTTGAACGGCCGCATATTGTCAATAAACCAATCTTCCTGCGAATATATACAAAAATTTTGTTCGGATAAATCGCTGAACGGTACGTCGATTGCCGGGAGAAGCATCTATGAGTTTTTCCCAAAAGATACCGGTCAAACCATCAGTAGTATTGCATCCGAAATCATCTTTTCAAAAGAACCGGACATATTTGTAGATGAAATTCAGAGCAGAACATTTGACTTTTCACTTTCACCTATGATAAATTCTGACGGAGAAGTCGAAAAAATTATTGTTGTTAAAAGGGACATTTCAGATGAGATATCGGGTTTCAATCACTCTCAAACGAGCACCACCATACAAAACAACATAGCCTGAATTTTTTCAATCGCCCTATACCATCAGATTTTGAGAGACCAATTATTAACCCAAGGGATCCTCAGAATTCGCGATCACAATTCCTGATGTAACCACGGCGAAAACAAGTATAGATGGGCTGTCCTTTTGGCTATATGATAGATCGTTTGTAAAATCGTATCCCCTTCACCGAATCGGGAATTGACCATCTTTTGGAGCTCCTGTATCTGTTATCTTCCCCACCCCTCTGTCACAAAATCTTCCTGCGACCGGTATCCGCGCTTCCCTGATTGATGCATGCATTGAGTGCTGTCAAAAATGAAAAAATCCGCGCTTCAAGAATCCAGATGTCAGATTATTACCCCCCTGTCCCTGCATCATCCATTAAAGAGGGAAAAAGGCAGCAGCCAAATCGAAAGAATGAATAATGCAAACAGATTAATGCAGTCACTGATTTTACCGATTTACCGACAATAAATACTCACAAATGGTGAATAAATTATTTATACCACAATTATTTCCCAAATTCACCCAATTAGTGGTTAAATTCTGTCAAAAACTCAAATTCATTCTTAATGATAAAATTTGAAAAAATACCCATAATTTTGTAAAATGATCACGGATAAAAAATACTTTTGCTAAAAGAAGCGCATTGAAATAATAAAAAACGACTTAAAATACGAATATCCTGGAATTTAGCCAATATATTTTCATCTCGTAGATGAACATCGGAATGAATATTTGCGGAAGGTATTGCACTTCAATGAAGATATACAGGTCTGATTCATCAATCTGATAGACGTCAACAGAATTGATTAAATATGATCATATCATTATATCAGATGCCTATGAAAGAGAATCATGAAGGACTGGCAAAGATTCTTGAAATTTTGAAACAGAATCCACGGGGAATGTCAGTCACGCAGATTACAGAAAAAATTGGGATGAACAGGATTACTGTCGGACATTACCTTGAGATACTCCGAACATCAGGGGAAGTCGACATGGAAACCTACGGGCAATCCAAAGTTTACTTCATCTCACAGAGAATGCCAATATCTGCATTGATGAATCTCTCTTCCGATTATGTAATTGTCCTGAGCAATGACCTGAATATTATACAGATAAACAACAACGCCATCTCACTTCTTCAACACAGAAAAGAGGACATTATCAATAAAAATATTCACGATATCCTTGATTTCCTGAATACCGAGATCGATTTACAACAAAAAATCGATCAGGCTCTGGATGGAGAAGAGGTGGCTGAAGAGATTAGGATTCTGAAAGATAGCGAAGAACTCTTCTTTAAAATGAAAATAATTCCAACAGTATTCACAAATGGTGCCCCGGGAATTACCATTATTCTGGAAGATATTACAGAATACCGGAAGTCAATTCAGGCTCTCAGTGAGAGTGAGCAAAAATTCAGGGAACTGCTCAAAAACATCAGTGAATTACTGGTAAAAATTGAACATATTGCTGAACTAAATGACCAGATTAGAAACCCGTTGCAGGTAATTATTGGTATTGCTGATCTCGAAGATGTTGAGATCGCAAATCAGATAAAAGAACAAGCTCAGGAGATCGACGCAATCATCCGACAACTCAATATCGGAAATATTGAGGCAGAAAATATCCGGAATTTCTTCAAGAAATATGCAGAAACAGCAGAGGAAGATGAAAATCAGTAAAGAGCAGTCACAATAACCGGAAAAAATCCCGTCCGATTTGATCCATGTCTGGAAGACGGGGAAGGTATTGTGGGAATTCTGGATAAAACAGGCAGTAAACAGGTATGAAACACTGCCAACAGATCTTTATTGTAACCGATTTTCAGGAATTTGCACATAGGAACCAGAATAATTCCATCCATTTCTTTTTGGTACGTTTTGAAGGAATGTACTCTTCTGGTGGCGAATGTGATCTATAGCAGTCGTTATCTCAAAATTATTGAGAGAAGAAACTCTCTATTCCAGCAGGATTATAACACTTTAAAAATTGTAACGCCCAAAATCCCCCCCATAACTACAAACAGAGGAATTGACCCATCAAAGACTCTCAGTAAATCTCCCCGCAGGCCTTACACACCGAACCATCCGCGGCGCTGCCGCCCAAACACCAACAAATTCGTTGCATTCTTCACGTGTACTGGGACGGGATACCTCATACTGCTTAATCATATGAACACCTTTGAGAGATAGTGAACAAAAACACCGTTCGATGTGAAAGAAAGATGTGATTTACCGGCACATCAGGCAGGTGAAATACATTACAGGGACTCCTGAAAAAATTCAGACCAAAAATAACCATACCCCTCTGAAGAAAACCGGTTCAATAAAAAAATGTACTAAAAATATGAATACAGAAGCCTCAGGCGGGAGTATGCACCTGAGGTTCAGAGTATGGTTCGTTGTGCCCATTATCCCAGAGGATAGGAGATGGTATGGATATGGGAGAAATGAAAAACTTCCGGTTCCATGCGACAAATGAGTCGTATGAACGATACTTGGAAAATAGTATCAGTAAAGCATTAGAAAATGGGACCATCATCCAGGATGATGCAGACCTTATCAAAAGTCATGTGGAAGAGATAGAGTCCACACGACACATCACATCTTCACGTGCATTTAAGATTGCCGGCACCCTGGCTACATGGCGCAGGTTTATTGGCCCGTACCGGGACAATACAAAATTCGATCTCTACCGGGCCATTAAGAATCTGAAATCCGCCCGCCAGGAGAATGGCAAACCGTATTCTGCCAATACCATCGCTGATTTCGTACGGGTCCTGAAACGGTTTTACAAATGGATGTCTGCAGAGGGGTTCTCCTGTATCGACCCAAAGGATATCGAGAAGATTAAGAACCCACCCATTAACACGATGACAAAGACTGCAGAAGCAATGCTGACCGAAGATGAGGCCATGCAGATTCTGGAGGTCTGCCAGAACTCACGGGATCGGGCATTATTCTCCTCGCTGTATGAAGGCGGATTTAGAATTGGTGAGCTTGCAAACCTGAAATGGAAGGCCGTCAAATTCAAGGAACACCATGTGCTCGTCAACGTAGACGGGAAGACCGGCAGGCCGCGCGCAGTCCCCCTCATCATTTCCCGCCCGTATCTTGCAGAATGGAAGAATAACTATCCGGGAAAAGTTGAAGAGGACGCATTTGTATTTCTTGCACTGAATTCCAACCGACCAATCAGGTACCGGGCACTGAAAAAACAACTCGATGTCCTGATTGAAAGGGCGGGAATCACCAAGAAGGTTACCTTCCACCTCTTTCGGCATTCACGGATTACCCATCTGAAGGAACGCGGCCTGAATGAATCGGAGATAAAGCTGATGATGTGGGGCAATCTCAACACTGACATGCTGAGCACCTACATGCACCTGAGCGACACCCATTTAGAAACCGCACTGGAGGCGATCTATGAGATCAAAACACCGTCAAAAAAGACCAAGCCCACGATCGCACCACAGCAATGCGCACGGTGTGGTGCATTAAATTCACCCACAGCATCGTATTGCACCAACTGTGGCATGCCACTGTCAGGCGATGCAGAGTATGACGTTGAAGAGCTTCAGGTATTACTGAAGGCCATTCCGAAAGATAAAGTTGTGGAACTGTTATCAAAATCACTGATGCAGGGCAATCCTTCCGGCACATAGATGGCAGTGCCGGTATCTCACCATTTTTTTACGTGTCGGGGACACCGGATTGATCGTCCTCATCCCCTCCGTCCCCCCACATCTTGGAGTTCTTATAATACTCCGATTCAATAAATTCTGATTCGGTATAGACCGTCCGATGTTTTTGCTTGTCCACAACGGTTACGCGGTTTTCTTCATCTTCCACAAACTCCCAAAAGACATTGGGATCAATTTTCGCTTTGAGGCAGTCATTTCGAAGTTTCCTCTGCAAATACCTCATCTTTCCAGGCTCTTTTTCCCGGCATTTAGGGCTATACATCGGGGTTGGTTCACCTATCTTGCGATTCGGGTGATTGGGAATGATAAAAAATTCCTTCCGGATAATGCAATAGCCAATATCCACGTCCCAGATGACCGGTATCTCATCCTGCGTCCTCTGCTGGCCATTTGCGTCTCTATGTGTCTTGTATTTCTTGAGAGAGATTTTTTCCCAGGAATTCCCGTCACAGAACCAGGCATCCCCCCCGTTGTAATAATCCAGGTCAACAAATACAAAGGGTCCTTCAGCATCGTCAAAGAAATCACCTAACCAATAGGAATCATATTCCTCCATCTTCTTGTGATACAGTTTTTCTAAGTCCCCTTTTATCAGACACTGCTGATCATCTGCATCAAAAAATTGTGAAAATATTTTAAAATCCCATTCATCGCATGCATCCAAATGGTCCCGGTCCCGTGTCACTCTATTCTTGTTAAGATGGTATTCATAGGCCTGTAATATCAGCCATCGCCATTCATATGAATCGGAAAACAGTCTATAATATTCAAATTCATCGAATGCACCCAAACCGGCCTGTACCGCCGGATCATCTGGATCAAAAATATGTGAAAAAAAATAAAAATCAAATTCTTCGGATGCATCCAAATAGGCCCGTACCTCCGGGTCATTTTCTACGACTGGTTCATTGACCGGTTTTCGCACCCGGCGAAACATTTCTTTACTGTTCTCAGCGGGGCACTGTTTAAATTTTGTAAAAAATTCAGCAGTCTTTTTCGCTTGTTCCAGGCAATGCGCTTCATAATCTTTCTGATTTATCTCTCCCATTATCTTCACCCCACCTACCAGGTTCGTTGTGTCCCTTATCTCAGAGCCCCCCCACTCTATACTATGGAGAACATAAGACGTCTTCAACATTTCCGAAATGCATCCCTTTTGAGCACAACGCAGGCTGCAGCCTGGCTCGGGGTGAGTTACTGGACATTGCTCCGGTTAATTGCAGATGAACGAATAAAAGCCATAAAGATTAACGGACGGTGGAAGATTCCAACATCATCTTTAGAATCATTTGTTTTTGGTTCGGAGATTGCCGCACCCACTGAGTTGACCTTTACGCGCCAAGAGATCGAATATTCAGAAAAACTTAAGCACGAGATCATGGGTGGTGGCGGCGATGAATGACCATCCTCAAAAATACCTGTCTCACAGTATTACCATCTCCAAACAGACCCTTGAGGCATTGGGACCAATGGATCAACTCGTGTGCCAGGCACTCATTGTTACGGGTGATATTCTGTTATCCGAGGACCATCGGGGTGGTTTTGATGAATAACGAGAAAACGAGGACTTTTGTATACAATCTAAATTTTACCAAATATACTAAATCATCTGATAAACAGCGATGTGCTGAAAAGGATCTCGGTATGTGTACTGGTACTATAGATGTTGGGGAAGAAAGGCCCAATTGTGAGTTTGAATTTATATCTGCAGAGGGAGTGGTGCAAATTATTCAGGGAGGTGATGTAATTTCTGAAAAAAGATTGGAAATTGTAAGTGAATACTCTCCTGAGCATGAAGGTCTCTTTTTAAAAGAAATAAAGGTTGAATGATGCCGTTTGGAACATTCACACAGGAGGCTCAATTATTCCTTTCCAATTTGAAGGAAAAGGAACATCAAATCCTCCTGATGTTAAATGAGGGGCGGTATCAGGCTGAGATTGCTGAAAAACTTCATATCGATAAAGCACAGGTATCACGGTTTATACGTGATTTGAAAAGACTGGGTCTGGTTGAAGAGGACGTAACTGTATATGAACACAAAGGAAAAACATATACCTGTTCGAGACGGCCCACATTGACGAACAAAATCAAATACTATAATCTGTCCCCCTATTTGCAAGAGTATATTGCCTCCCTTTCGTCTAAAAATAAGACAGATACACTACTCTATGACGTGCACCATATCAACCTCTATTATCCTGTAACGAAACAACCGGATTGTTTGTACCTCAAAGAAATTCCACCGGACCCCCAGGTTGAATTCATAAAAAAATGGCATCCGAACGGTTGTACATTTTATCGATTTCAGGTGACTGTTATCACAGGAGTTATGATCAGCATTATCTATCGTGGTTCATCCATCTCAGCAAGCCGATTGCGAGGTTCGCGGTTGATTCGCGCTTCAAATCAAACAGAACTTATGAAGATCTGGAAGAAGGATGTAGAAGCGGGTGTCCGCATTTTCATCCAATATCAGAAGATACACGGTAAAAAAATATCTGTTGGAACGCCCGAAGATCGTGGTGAACCACATTATGCCTTTTTCACAAAATATGGGAAAATGACTGTTGGTTTGCCCAAAAAAACCATAACCGATGACATATACATTGACAATTCCCCTTCGGAAAGAAACCCGGACTTGTCTGAAATTGAGACTGAAAATTCTGAAGTGGCTGACCAGATCGATCGTGGAATTAAATGCGCTTTGAGAATGCCGGAAATTATCGATCGGATACAGCAGTTAGAAAAGGAAATAAAGAAACTCAATCAAGTGGTTCACGGGTAACTGATCTAGAAGAATTGTGAAAAATACTCGGCAAATGCTGAAACCACATCCTATTCCTTAATTCCTGAAACCGGACGTCAAATTCTGCGGAACAATTCCACTGTCATACCTGGAAAGAGTCGAACTATTGTTGTTCATTTTAGACGCCTGCAACGCGCGCATCATTCTTTATATGTATATTCATCAAAGATTCACACTCGAAAATGATTTTTATTGGATTATATTGGGCCTTTATTTCAAGGAACACATCAGGGTGATCTTCCAAATTGAGTCTCACATTCGCTAATACCGATGATTCATTGATACATGCATATATTGCAAAATTAAATTGTTTCTATATTGGAGCTCAATACCAAGAAAACATAGAGTGGGACTACAGGGGTGGGTGGTACTACACACCGTAAGTTTTTCTTAGCACAAATTCAAAGTCAGACATATATAATATGTACAATATGATCTCTGATATGAGTACAAAGGCTGATTTGCCAAATTGTCTTTCAATGTTAAAACCGTCTCAAATTCAGGGAGAATTTCAATGCATTTACTGTGGTAAAGTTTTTCAGAAACAAAATGCTCTGCGAATCCATCTTGGAACCTGCAAAAAGCGAGCATTGCGCCGTGATTTTGAATTTAAAGGATTCACATTCCATGTATATATGAATCCACGGCGGGATGTTTACCTCCCATTAAAAGAATTTGCTCAAAATTGCCAGGATGAACCCAAGCTATTCCTTGGAGCATTGGATTATCTGAAGTGTGCAGGGTGGGTAACAAAATATCTTGCTTTAAAAGATGATGGTTGAATGATTGAAGGTTTTACACCCTGTTTTTACTTTGATATGCCACAGATACTATTGGTGTAAAACAGTTCGCTGTATCTGACAGCTGGCATGCAGTATATTCATGCAGAATACTCAATTTATAATTTTAATCTAATGTATGTCATTAATTTTTATCTGCCACAGGATTTTCAGACAATGCCACTTTTATATTTCTAAAAAATAGATCGCCAATATCAGGATTCATCCAAATTGATTGACAGCCCTGAAAAATCTCAAAATTTATGCATAATTTCCCAATTCCTGAAATGAAAAGAGGCATTTCCATTTCACTATATTTATCAATGACAAGTCCTGAAATTCACATGATAATTAATGAATTTTTCTGCAGGAGATATTGTATCGATACGAAACCGTCTATGGCGCGTCAATTCGAGTGAGGAAAATATCCTTGAGGCTACCCGGATAGACTCGGGAGAAAATGAAACCCATCGGTTTTACCTCCCGTTTGAGACTGTCACAGCCGCACATATAGACCCCCCCTCAAATACCAGATTTGGCGATGCTGCCACAAACAGGCTCCTTATACAGGCGTTCCGGTACTCCATGGTTCATGGTTCAGCCCCCCTGATGAGCCTGCAGAAAAGCTGTGTGATTCCTACCAATTATCAGCTGGTTCCGGTGGTCATGGGCCTGAATATGAGCACACGGGTGCGCATGCTCATTGCTGATGATGTTGGTTTGGGGAAGACCATTGAGGCAGGGCTCCTTGCCTCTGAGTTGATGTCACGCAATCTGGCCTCCCGGATCCTCATCATCTGTCCCCGGAACCTTCGTGAACAATGGCAGGAAGCACTCCAATATTTCTTCCAGATACATGCCGATATTATCTCCTCAGTTCACCTCCGGTCCCTGGAAAGACGCCTCCCACCCGGTGCCAATCCCTGGGAGCATTATAAGTGCCTGATCACGTCCATTGATTATATTAAATCCGAGCGTGTCAGCCGTCTGGCCCTCAGTGTGCCATGGGACCTCGTGATTGTTGATGAGGCACATCTCGGTGCAAAACCACACCAGTCATCTGAGAAACAGAGTGTGTCAATGGAACGGTACAACCTGGTTCGTGAGGTAGCAAAAAATGCCAACCATCTTCTGTTCCTGACTGCGACCCCCCATAACGGGTATACCGACACATACGCCAGCCTTCTTGACATGCTGGACTGCGGCATTGTGTCAGGTCCTGTGAGTGACCCGGTCATCAACCGGGAAATTGCACTTCATCATGTATGCCAGCGGAGGCGAAAGGATGTGGATGACTGGTTCGCACAGAGTGATGAGGCAAATCCATTCCCCCAGCGGGTACAAAAAGAGGTGCTCGTTGATCTTGCTTATATTGAAGAGCGGGAAACGATCCATCACCTGGAGGAATATGGGTCAAGCCTGATCGATCTTGCCCGGGAGGATGACCGTTCCAATGTCCGGACGATGGCACAGTGGGTCGTGATGCACCTGCATAAGCGGGCCTTATCTTCACCTGCTGCTTTGAGGAAATCGCTACAAAACCGGTTAAAACGCATTGAGGAAAAATTATCAGATAAGGATGAGAGCGTATCTCAGGGACTCACTCCGGATCAGGCAAAAGCCACAGCACTTGATGAGGAGACACGGGGTGAGATATCTGATGAAGAGGCATCCGAACGGACAGATACGGTCGTCTATGGGTCTCTCTCTGCACTCGAGAATGAACGGGTAACGGTAGAGGACCTCTATACCCTTGCAAAGAAGGTGACCCCTGCAAAGGACAGCAAACTCCGGGAACTGACACGTGCAGGTGGCCCCCTTGATAGTGCAATGAAAGGACATAATGGTCCAAAGAAGGTCATCATATTTACCCGGTACAAAGACACACTCGACTACCTGGAAAAGGAGATCCCCAAACGTATGAAGGGCCGTCTCACGTCTGAACAGATCGTTGTAATTTATGGGGATATGAACGAAGGGCAGCGCAAAGATCAGCTTGAACGATTTGCGGAGCTCAAAGCAGGTGTCCTGATTGCAACCGATTGTATCAGTGAGGGTATCAACCTGCAGCACATGGCAAATCAGGTCATCCATTACGAACTGCCATGGAACCCCAACCGTCTGGAACAGAGAAATGGCCGTATTGACCGGTATGGGCAAAAGGCCCCGGTAGTCCATATCAGAACCCTTGTCATGGCCGACACCCTGGACGGAACAATACTGCGGGTACTTGTGGAAAAGGCGGAAAAAATCCGTACCGACTATGGGTTTGCCCCACCCTTCTTCGGCGACGATGCCAATGTGGTCAGTCTGATTCAGGAGATGGGCATTCGGGTTGACCTTCCCGCTGCACAGAAAACACTCTTTGATTCATTTGAAGAGGAGATGACAACTCCGGAATTGCCCGAACACAATCCGTTTGACGCGGAAACTATCGAACGTATACGTCAGGAAAGTTTCTACGGGCAGACCGAGATCGATCTGTCCCAGGTACGGGCCAGACTGATTGAAACGGAGGCTGCTATCGGGACAAAGAATGATTTTGAAGAATTTGTCCGGAATGGATTATCACGGTTTAGATGTGAAATCGGTCAGAATCATGACCGCCAGGAAACCATTCACATCGCCCTCTCAGATATGCTCAAAGTTCCCGGCGTTGAGGATATTATTGCGAAAGCGACGTTTGATGAACAAATTGCGCTTCAGGAGACAGGGATTGAACAGCTGAATGTCGGACACCCGGTTGTCCGGCGTCTTATTGAACAGGTAAAGGATTCAGTATTTGATCCAACGAGTGAGAGCTACGGGAGAAGCTGTATCATTACTACCCCTGACATATCCCGGGTAACTGCGCTGTATCATTTTCTGGTGCGCTTTACAGTCGGGACCCAACGGCCGGAAGTGATTGAGGAGATTGTACCGGTGGCCTGTGACCTTATTGATCGGTCATTCTTCCCGGAAGATCAGGTCAAGGAGTTAATGTACGTGAAACCCGTTGGCACGCAACGAAAACCACAGGAACTCATACGCCACCTCTCCATGGCACTGTCTGATGAGCTCTACCGGCAGGCATTTGAAGATACCGTTGCTGCGAGAATTGCTACTATCCGTACGGAGCGGGCGGCACTCAAAGAGGAACTTACTGCCTCCGGTGTTGCAGGTGAATGGCTTACGGGTATTGACTCGGTATCCTGCGCCTCCCATGACCTCATTTCACTACGACTGCTGGAACCGGCACGCGGTGCGGGGGTGAGCAGATGAAGGATGATCATTATTCCTATTGCACCACGTCCGGTGGCCTCATCACCTCGCATTTCCTTGAGCTTTTAAAGGGGGAAACAACAGGCTTTGACTATGCCCGGCCCGAGACATTTTCCGAACCATGGCGGGAGGAAGATCCTGTTGACTCAAAGGAATTTGACCGCCGGGTCGAGAAGGCATGGAAGGACCTGCGGGACCGTTATGATGAACTCTTCTCTGAATTTGCCACGCTGGACGAGAAAGCGCTGATGACGAAATGGATCCGGCCGCTTTTCCGGAATCTCGGGTTTGAACTGACCCACACTTCAAAAAAGATTGAGATCAGCGACAAGATTCGGTTTTCCTTCTCGCATCGTGGCTGGTATGATAAGCCAGGCCTTCCCAAGGCACCGGTGGTGCACATCGTGCCCTATGGAACCGATCTGGATGTGCGGCCTGAGCCCCGTCATCCCGGCCCCCATGATGCTCTGCAGGATTACCTGAACCTGCATGATGATCTCTGGGCAATGGTTACCAATGGACAGACCATCCGGATATTACGTGATTTCCATCATACCACGGTAAAAGGGTATATTGAATTTGACCTTGAGGGAATTTTCCTCACCCGGAGTTATCCTGATTTTCTGGCCCTGTACCGTTTTTGCCATGCCAGCCGGTTTGCACCAAAAGACGGGACCGACACCCTGTATCTTGAGGAATATTATGAGCATTCACGACAGGCCGGCGAGAAGGTTGGTGACCGGCTCCGTGAGAATGTTGTGCATGCGATTGAGACCTTTGGAAACGGATTTCTGGACCATAAACTGCTGCACATTCTCAAAGATGATGACCAGAAAGTGCAGGATTATTATGAAGATATTCTCCGGGTGATATACCGGATCATCTTCCTGCTCTATGCCGAGCAGAGAGGTATGCTGGGTGGCATGGGAGAGGCAAAGGGCCTCTTCCTTGATGAATATAGTATCACTGCACTGCGGGAACGCTGTGTGCTGGGAGCAGCCCCTGACGACCGTCACACGGACTTCTGGGAGGGGCTGAAGATTACCTTCAGGATGATCGAGAAAGGTGTTCCTGAGATGGGGATATACCCGTTTAACGGGATGCTGTTTGACCTGACCAAGGACCGCATCCTGCCTGAGCATCAGTGTACAAATGCCGCACTCCTGCAGGCCATCCGGTACCTGACATGGACGGAACCGGAGACCGGACGGGGGCACCATAACCATGCAAAGGCCGGCCCGCAGCGTATCAGTTATGCTGACCTCTCGGTTGAGGAGATCGGTGCTATCTATGAAAGTCTTCTTGATTACACCCCCCGCATCATCACAGAACCGGATATTATTGAAGGCCGCACCTATGCAGCAAATTCATTCTTCCTCGACCCACGCGGGTCTGACCGGAAGTCCACCGGATCCTACTATACCAACCCCTCCCTTGTTCAGGAGCTGATCAAAAGTGCACTAGTGCCCGTCATTGCCAGAAAACTGCGTGAGGCCGGTCCAACATCAGGTGAGAAGGAACGCGCCCTCCTGTCGATAAAGGTCTGTGACCCTGCCTGCGGAAGCGGGGCATTTCTGATTGCTGCTTCAAACAAACTTGGTTTTGAGCTGGCAAAGGTACGGACGGGTTCGTCCCTCCCCGAATTGGATACGATGCAGGAGGCACGGCGTGATGTGCTTACTCACTGTATCTATGGTGTTGATCTCAACCCAATGGCCGTGGAGCTTGCAAAGGTCTCACTCTGGATCAATGCGCTGGTGCGGGACAAACCGCTGAACTTCCTTGACCACCATGTACGATGTGGAAATTCCCTCATCGGTGCCACACCGGAGCTGATGGCGGAGGGGATCCCGGATGTGGCCTTCACACCCATCTCCGGCGATGTCAAAACGGTGGCGACCGAGCTGAAGAAGGCAAATAAGGAGCAGCGCAAAAATCAGACACTTGCTCAATGGACATATCCTGCATCCGGCGGAGGTGTTCCCGCACAGGAGTTTGCTCACCTTTCTGAATATGGGGAGGATGACCCTGAGGCTGTGGGGAAAAAGAAGACGGCATACTGCGATCTGGTCCTTTCTGACACGTATCTGCATGAACTGTTTGTGGCTGATCTCTGGACCGCAGCATTTTTCTGGCCCCTGACACCCGATACAGCCCACACAGTGCCAACAACCGGTGATCTTTCACTGGTCAGGCAGCAGGGCAAGGATTCAATGCCGGCAGATGTGCAGGCACAGATTCACCGCCTGCGAAAGGAACACCGGTTTTTCCACTGGCATCTGGAGTTCCCTGATGTATTTTCGGAAAATAATGGCGGGTTTGACTGTATACTGGGCAATCCGCCATGGGAGGTTGTCAATCTTAATGAAAAGGAATTTTTTGCATATCGTGACCCTGTTATTGCAGAATCTCCAGGTGCAAAACGCAAAAAACTCATTGCAGAACTGGTTAAAACAAACCCCAAGCTTCATGAAGAGTATATTCATGCACTGCGCCATGATCAGCTCTCAACCAAGTTTATTAGAAATTCCGGGAGGTTCCCCTTAACAGCCAGAGGGAAAACCAATACCTACAGTATCTTCACCGAGCTTGCCCGCTGCCGGATTGCGCCTCTTGGTATGGCAGGCATCATTGTCCCCACCGGCATTGCAACGGACGCGACCACAGCGAAGTTCTTTGGGGATCTCGTTGATACCCGGGGGCTTGTCAGTCTCTATGACTTTGAGAACAGAAAGAAGATCTTCCCCATTGATAGCAGGATGAAGTTCTGCCTTATCACAATGGCGGGCTCCGATGTGCAACCCGCTTCCTTTGACCTGGCGTTTTTCCTTCATACGTTTGATGACCTTGAAAATAAGGAGCGAAAATTCACCTTAACACCGGAAGAGATTGCGCTCATCAATCCGAACACAAAGAATTGCCCAATCTTCCGGTCAAAGCGGGATGCGGAGATCACGAAGGCCATCTATGAACGGGTGCCGGTACTCATCGATGAGACGAAGGGGGATACGGGCAATCCATGGGGTGTTTCATTCAAACAGGGATTGTTCAATATGACCAGCGATTCCCATCTTTTCCGGACGCGGAAGGAGATGGAGGATGCCGGGTTTGTGCTCGAGGGCAACCGGTTTGTGAAAAGGGATGAAGTGTGGTTGCCGTTGTATGAGGCGAAGATGTTCCACCAGTATGATCATCGGTTTGGGACGTTTGATGGATTTTCATCTCGTCCAATGACACAAATCCATTCACTGGATGAAAATAATTATCAAAATACCAAATCCCTTGCTTTATCTTGGTATTGGGTCCCAGCCCTAGAAGTTGACAGGCGATTTGATAGCAAAACTAAATGGATCATAGCATTTCGAAGTGTTGCCCGGGCAACTGATATTAGATCGGGCCTATTTTGCCACCTCCCCAAAGTAGGAGTTGGGCATACAGCATATCTTATGCTACTTGATAAAAAAATTGAAATTCTTCAATTATATTCAAACATTAACTCATTTGCTTTTGATTTCAATTGCAGGAATAAACTTGGGGCGATAAATCTGGGGTATTTCATTCTCAAACAACTCCCTGTATTGCCTCCTACAACATACACAACTTATCTCACCACTATCATTGCTCCAAGCGTCATCGAACTCACCTACACCGCGTGGGACCTCAAACCCTTCGCTGAAGACGTCCTCGCAGAGATCGGAGTTGAACAGTGGAACAACTGGTTCCCGGACAATCTCATCGGCCCGGACGGCGTGCCTCAGCCGTTTGTCTGGGATGAGGAGCGACGTTTTTCGCTTCGCTGTGACCTCGATGCCCTGTATTTCCACCTGTACGGCATCCCACGGGAGGATGTGGACTACATCATGGAGACCTTCCCGATTGTGAAGCGCAAGGATGACGCGGCATACGGGACATACCGGACGAAGGACGTGATTCTTGAGCGGTTTGACGAGCTTGAAAAGGAGATGGTGCGGTACTATGATAAAGAGGAGGGCCGGTTTGTTGTCCGGATGAACGCGGATATGGATGCGACTTTAGGCCCGGAGGCAGAGACGGATGTGGTACAGGGAGTCCCTGCGTTTGTCTTTAAAGGGGAGAGTGAATGTGTCGAATGGAAGACGAGTGCGTTCTGGTCGGAGATTATCCCCAAAGAGCAACTCCAGAAGAACAACACGCCCGAAGTGAAGCAACACAACACGAGGGCCTCCCATTATATCATCGCAAAGGCGATTGCCGGGTTCATGAACACCAAAGGCGGGTATCTGGTCATTGGCCTACGGGAGGCAAAGGATGGCATATCACACGAATACTGTGGCATTGAAGGGGATTATCCGAAGTGTCCGGATAAAAATCCGGATGGGTTTATACGGGCCCTGCAGGAGAAGATCCTGAAGAAGTACTTCCCGAACAGTGTGCTGTTACGGTCGACGGAGTTTCTAACCTACCGTATTGTTGAGAAAGATGGTGCACATCTCTGTGTGGTCGTTGTCCGGCCATATGATGAACCTGTGTTTATTGAGGCTAAGGGGAAGGAGGCATTCTATGTGCGGCTCAACGGGATGACAAAGGAGATTTCCAAGTATAGTGAGATTATGGGGTATTGTGGGAAGCATTTTGTTGGGAATAAATTGGACTCCTGTCTAAATAACACACAATAATCAATTAATTGATGCCAAAATGAAGCCAGATACGAGATTCAATGAAATTAGGCTGGAAGTGTATTCAGATGAAGTATTTACTATCAAAGATCCAGTTGAAAAATCAGAATGGATGTATTTGGCGGCTCTATTTATTCCTGTAGAAAATAAGCAAAATATTCTCTCACATTTAAATGCTGCAAGGTGTAAAAAACATCGGGATTGGACAGATTTCGAAGAGGATTGTACACATCCATGTGGGTATCATTCAAAAAATGATACAGAAGTGCACTATAAAGAGGCACGAAAAAGAAACAGAAAATTTGAGATAGGTCTCGAATGGATCGAATTTATTCGAGATATTGCTCCTCGAAAATCATATTTAAATGTCTATTTTAAAATTATTGGACTGAATTTATCAAATCTGGAATTTGATGTATTTCGAAGTGATATTTCAGATAAGCCCGAATTAAACATATACAACCGATTTTATCGAACTGTTCTTTCGGGGGGTATGAATTATTTTTTCAAAGATTATGAAAAAGTTGTCATTGAACATATATACCATGACAAAGGAAGCCAGGAAAAGCATGAATATTTCCCATGGCATCCAATACATTCGATAAATGTGAATAATGACAAAATTGAGATATGTAATGACTGGATTGAATTTATTGATTCAGATCACAAGAAGAGCAAACAGGTTGAATCGCACTTTATTCAGCTTATAGACATTATTCTCGGTGCCACAAAGATGTGTCTCCATAATGATGCAGAGAAATATGAAAAACGAAAAATTGGCTATGAATTTAAGCCCGTTATGGAAAATCTTCTGAATAATAAGCAGTTAGAATCGGGAAGATGGGTAGGACCATATTATTCAAAGTCATCTCCGTATTATAGAAGATATCATATCTCGTTTTTTCCAAAAAAATGTGTAAATAAATTCGAAGCAGCCAACTCACTGGATGGCAATTCAAATAACAAGCATGAAAGGGAGAATATGTTCTTTAGCAACCGTCCGGTTTATGGAACTGACCCTGAACAAAAAAATCTGTTCGATTTTTAACCATTTTTTGTAAAAAATGGCATTATTTCAATTTTAAAGCACAAATTTGGCGTTAATTCTCTCCTTTATCGGAAATTGGCGCTGTAATGTTTGAACCATTTGTATAAAAATTGCAATATCCATGAATCATTTCAATAGCCAGCCAGAAATCAATAAAATATTATTTGGAGAGAGAATCAGGGCCTGAGCTTGGAACCCGGGCAATGATATCATTGATGATTGTTACCATCTCACCCCACTTCTTCTGGACTTCATCACGGCTATAAAATGAGATATGTGCTGCACCATTGCGTTCATTGGATAATCTCCCGCATAAATTGCCGATTTGTCTCAGACGTTTTGTATTGCAACCGCGTTTGCGGAGAAGATTTCTGAATTCTTGGACGAGTGGGTTCGTATCCGCATCTTTTAGATCATTTACCAGATGTGCCCATTGACCCAAGGAAAGCGATTTTTCTTCTTTTCCCAGAACTGTTTTTATAGTCCTTGGCAATGGTGCGTGTTTATTACTCGACCCTTCCCAGAAAGTTTTCTTTATCCCGAACTTTGATGAAAAATAGGTAGTATCTGAATGAATTGTTTGTCGGATTGGTTTGAGGAGCGATTCATAGAGCAGTTTTTCAACACCTTTCCCATATTCTATGACAACCGGCCCGATATCATATTCATCCCTTTCCTGTGCATTGAATACACTGAAAAGGAGCCAGTCACCGGTTCTGAAAGTTTGCCTGATTTCTTCTGATTCAATGCGCTGGAGACTAATAACATGTGATGCAAGGGAATTGATTCCTTTTTGAACTTGCTTATATGTTATATTGTCTGGATTGATAGTCCTAGCCTTTTGAATCGTTTTTGCAGCCAAGTCATATTCCATTAATGCGATATGGCACTGTGTCATTCCAAGGATAATATCATCATTGTCTGGATCTTCCTGCATCGCTTTTTTACACCATTTACCTGCGGACCGGTAGTTCCCTTCCAAAAAGAGGGTTGATCCGATTTGTGACATGATATGAACCCTCTCAGGAGCTGAATCTGCATTGGGGAGTGCACGTTCATACCTTTCCCGTGCTTCCTGACAAAAATGGAATGAATGGAACCCAGCACCGATAATGAGATCAGGATTTCCGGAGAATCCACATTTTTCATATTCAGTTGCTAATGTCTCGAGGAATTGGTTTCTGAGATCGTCATCAGACCATGTCACAACATCAAATACGATTGGATTAACAATTTTTGAGAGAATCAATTGTACAGTATTTTCCGATTCTTTGCCCAGAGAGAGGAGTGAAGAAGAGACTAAATCTTCAATTTCTGCATCAATACTACCTGTTTTCTGGCATTTTATTAATGCAGTGGATATTAGACATGATGCCTTCTCTCTGGGATTATCAGTTGCCTCTGTTGCTTTGCGGAGCATATCAATTGCTTCATCATCCTTCCCGGCATGTCGACACAGAGCTGCCTTTTCCTGATACAGATATGGTTTAGGCTTCAGACGAATGAGACGATCGATCCAGCGCCTCGCATCGATATACTGGTATGACTGTGTAGCTGACGTATACCGACGCTCATAAACCTCAGTTTTCATCAGCCTTTCGCTTTCTCTGATTGTTTCAAAGTTACTGTCATAAAGCGTCCTGTTAAAATAGTCCAAGCGGCCTGAAATATGGATGAAATATTTATCCTCTAATTCATTGATTGTAATGGCCTCAGTTAAATGTTCATATTCAAGATCGTGATGGCCAGTTCTTCGGCATGCTTCTGCCAAATTTAATTCTATAGAATTGCGGGCATAATCAGGAAGATTCTGTGCATTCTGTTGGATTTTATCAATTTCATTCCTGAAGTGATCACTGCCATGGATATAAAACTCCATCTCAGCACAGTTTTTCCATTCAATGAATTCTTTATATTCACCGTTATTTGGATCAGTAGGATTTTTGGTTAGATGTTTTGTTAGTTTTTTCGCATTCTGATACCATTTCAGAGCATTTTGATAATCTTCAAATTCGCGATAATATGTCGCAATGTTGCTTGCAGTAAAATACTTCTCTTTTCCATCCTCCAGTCTGTTGAAAACGAATTCCCCAATTTTGGCTGCATGCTCGTAGTATTTAGCATTATATAACTGCTCCATTCTGAATTGCAGTATATCAAGTGAATTGTTCACGAAGCCAATAATTTCTTCCAATAAATCATCCCGGATCTCAAAGGGGTAATCATCATTGAGAACTGATATTTTATCCTTCCGGGAGAGCGTCAGAAACCATTCCTGATATGCGATTGTGGCCAGATCTAATTCAAATTTTGCCAAATCCTGGCAATTTTGTATACATTCAATATTATCCACAAACTCACGAACACTTTTTCCAAAGATCGCCTCTTGAAGAATAATTTCATATGGGATTTGCCAAATCGTGCATTCATGAAGTGATGGATCTTCAACCATTTGGTTTGAATATCCGTAAAAACGTTCCCGGTATTTGATATTTTTAAATATGTAGTTACTTGCGAGACGCTGTGTGTCAGCAGTAAATCCTGCAAAAGGGAAGAGTGGATCATCAGCTGCTAAGACATGACCATGGTATTTCCCAGTTCCATATTCAAGCATTTGCTGTCGTATTGCAATCATCTCAAGTTCATTGTCCATATGGCCTGCAGCCTCATCGAGACACGCCTCTAGATATTTTGTCTTGCTCACCCGCTCCCGCTCTAAACGGTCTTCATTATACTGGTGCATCAGGGATGGATTCTTCGAATGGCGGATTACCTCCTCAAATGGATTTTTTCCTGCATTTATTGCCTGAATCAAAATTTCCATTTCACCTTTGGGTCCCGGTGCGTCCTCATCAATATAATCCAATCCTGATGTTTTCCCAAAAAGGTACATTACGATATGACGAATCCGTTCCTGAAGGACTGGATTTGCATCTACTTTGTCCCTGATAAATAGTTTAAATCCAGGATCGCGTTTTACACGGAATAAAAACATGTTGTCCAACGCATGGTCGATAAATCGCTCATTTTTTTCCTGTTCTGAACAGTCTTGGACAGATTTTAGAAATTCTGTTGTTGTATAAATTCCATATGATTCCCAGAGAAAGTCTCTCATTGGTGCAATATTGAATTCCATGTATTATTTCCATAAATAGAGATTTCAGATGCAATTAAACATCAGAATCAACTATTTACAGAAAGAAAATTTCAAAAATATGTATTTAATTGTTTGTATTTTATTCTTCCGTAAATTGTCAGATATACACACTAATACTCTTATCACAATGTTCTGTCCCTTCTCTGATATACCCTAAATCACTGCATAAAACACAATTAGTGAAACAATATGAGGTTATTAAAAATTATACCACAGATTGTATAGCACCAGCTAAATCCCGGATACGTGAGATCATATTTGCTGAATAAAATATTATGAGGAGTCATTTCCCACTCTTTGCGGGACTAATCCTATGATAGCATTGATAATTGTAACCATTTCGCCCCTCTTTTCCTGCACTTCCTCACGAGTATAAAATGAAATATGTGCAGCACCGTTCCGCTCATATGATAGATCGCTGCACAGCCTTCCAATTTTATTGAGTTTACTTTCGTCAAATCCATTTTCGGCAAGCATCTTTCCAAAGCAAGACGCCACAGGATTCGTTTTTGCTTTGCCAATGTCTTTCATGAGGTGTTCCCATTGGCCGAGTGCAAGTGATTTTTCCCTTTTACCAAAAACGCTTTTCAATGACGGGGGAAGTCGTGCAATGGATTTTGACCCATTCCACAACTCTTTCTTCACACCACCATCTGGCATTATATATGATGTATTCCTTCGCATTGTCTCGCGGATCGGCCTGAGAATAACATCATAGAGCATTTTTTCCACACCTTTGCCATACTGGATGACAACCGGCCCAATATCATACTCATCCCTTTCCTGTGCATTGAATACACTGAAGAGAAGCCAGTCCCCGGTTCTAAATATCTTCTTGACCTCAACTGATTCTATACGTTTCAGGCTGATTACATGGGAGGCAAGGGTCTTGATCTCCTCTTCCATTTTACGATAGTCAGTATTATTAGGATCGATCAACCGAGCCTGCCGTATTGCACCTTCTGCCAAATCGTATTCCATGAGTGCAGTATGACACCGTGCAACTCCGGCAAGGCATTCTGCTGATTCAGAATTTTTCTGGTGTGCCTGTTTGAACCATTTACCGGCTGTTTCTGAATTCCCCTCAGCAAAGAATGTATCTGCAATAAGTGACATGATCCGTGCCTCTTCAGATTCCAAATCTGCAGACGAAAGAGCACGCTCAAACCATTCCCGTGCATCAGAACAAAGGCTATGTGAGAAAAACACTGTTCCAATAGAGAGACAAATATTGTCTGTTAAACCGCCTTTCTGATATGATCTAACTAAGGCATCGAGAAATTGGTATTTTAACGAAGTATCTGACCATCCAACAATTTCATAAATTATGGGGTTAAGAATGGCATACACATCTGGCTCTGCATCCATTTTTCCCATATTGGGAAGGGATGAGAGAGCAGAGGTGATCATGTCCTGAATATTTGCATTAACACTCCCACTTTTCTTTGCTTCAAGTAATGCGATGGAGATGAGACAAAAGGATTTATTTCGATTATCAGTTGCTTTTTCGGCAGCAATGCGATAGAAAGAAATTGCTTTATCGTTCTCACCAATATGTCGATATAATACTGCTTTTTCCTGATATTGATATGCTTGGGGATTTAATTTTATGAGGCAATCAATCCAATGCATCCCATCTTCATACTGAAACGACAGTGATGAGGCCCTACACCGTCTATGATACACCTTTTCAATTTGTGAATTATCATACTCCCTGATTTTTGTATAGTCAGCCGAGGGGAGCTGATTATACATGCCAATCCTTTGTAAAGCAGCTTCAAATGACTCGGCAAATTGTGGTTCGTTAGGATCTGCAAGATCAATAAAATCAGTCAGATGATCATATTCCATATTGTAATGACCTGTCCTACGGCAAGCCTCAGCGATATTATATACAACCACACTGCGGAGTAATACCGGCAGCTTCTGTGAATCGCGGATTATATGATCGATCTCTTTTCTGAAGTGTTCACTGCCATGGATATAGTATCCCATTTCAGCACAATTTTTCCATTCGATAAATTCCTTATGTATCTTGCTTGCAGGATCCAGTTTTTTTGTCAGCTTCTTCGCGATTCCATACCATTTCATTGCATTGTGATAGTCTTCGTATTCGCGATAATACGTAGCGATGCTGCTTGCAATGAAATATTTATTATTTCCTTTCTTTTGAGCCTTGAACAAAAATTCCCCCATTTTTGCCGCATGCTCAAAATAGTTGGCACGAAATAGGTGATTCATTCTGAACGTCATCACATCAAATGATTCGGTATCAGATTTAGCCATCATTTGGAGCAGATCATCGCGTAATTGAAAGTGATAGTCTCCGTTTAGAAATGAAATTTTTTCCTGACTAGAGAGTGTTAAAAACCATTCATAAGTCGCTATGGTCGAGACGTCTGCCTCAAATTTCCAGAGATCTAAGACATTTTTCCACTCATCTCCTGCAGTGGATGTGCTTTTTCCGAATATTACATTTTCCAGAAGACTCTCATATGGCATAATCCACGGAATACAGGTGTGTAGAAACGCATCCTGTGCCTTATTTTTTGAGTCAGGGAGGTAAAGTCCTCTGAATTTGAGATTGCTGAAAACAAAACTGTTTGCTGCATGTTGGATATTTTCAGTAAGCCCTGCAGCGGGAAAGAGGAGATCGTCAGCTGCAAGCACATGACCAAAATATTTTCCTGTCCCATGGTCAAGCATCTGCTGGCGTATAGCAATCATCTCAAGTTCATTGTCCATATGTTCTACAGCCTCTTCCAATCGTGCCTGGAGATACTTTACCTTGGCATCCCTCTCCTGAATCGCCCGTTCTGCCATATAATGCTGAATTTCAGACGATTCCTGTGAAAATACGAGTGCCTCCTCAAGGGGATTTTTCCCCTCTTTTTCAGCTCTCATCATGATTTCAGTCAAACCCTTCGGAGCTAACACTTCCCCTTTAAATGAAAACAATTTCGATGTTTCACCGAAGAGGTAGAGTACAATATGGCATACACGCTCCTGAAGGAGAAAATCGGAATGTACCTTGTCCCTCACAAAGAGGTGGAATCCGGGATCATGTTTTACCCGGTACAGTAATAGATTGTCAAGGGAATGGTTGATGAATCGTTCTTTTTTTTCATTCTGTGAACAATCCTGAACAGATTTTAGAAATTCTGTTGTTGTATAAATACCATACGATTCCCAGAGAAAATCACGAATTGGTGCAGTATTGAAATCCATATCATCTTCCCATAAATAGCAAATATCAAATGCAGAGCAGCATCAGAAACAACCATTACAGAAAGAAAATTTTAAAATGATTTATTTAACTCTTCTGAAATGTCACCATTCATACACCCCTCCCCTCCCAATATACTGCCCTTCACTGACATATTCTGACACTCCATATTGAAGCACATCATCCAGTGGATATTTCCTGATAATCCGGTCCGTATCAGTCTTGACCATACCACCGGGTGTCACCATGAAATATGAACTCTCGATCATATCTGCAGATTCAAACACCGGCTTCACCCCGTTCCGGAGAACAAGATCGCTGTGGCGATTGATAAAGGCCTGAAACTGGCCGTGGGTAACCGAGAGGTCATCCACTGCATCATCGTTTTCTCCTCTGATATGAAGCATCTGAAGCACCTTCCAGCGGTCGGGTGAGGTCCTGTTGATGAAACCCGTCATGTCCTCCGTCCAGCTCAATGACGTCACAGTTGTATTTACCTTCAGACGTATACCAGCATCACGTATTGCATCTGCAGTCTGTATAGCGTGCCTGACATGCCCTCCACGTCCCCGTCCAAGACGTTCCTCTATATGCTCGAATGCTGAGTCGACAGAGAGTGCAATCCAGTCAATATAGTTACTATGGGCATGCACCAGATCATCAGAGAGAAGCGATCCATTTGTGGTTATAGAGACTGTCATGCCAAGGCCATGTGCCTCACGACAGTAGTCAAAGAGTTGCGGATGAAGCAGTGGCTCACCACCGGCAAAATTGATTTTATCCATACCTGATTCAGCCAGACGGGTCAGAATTTCCACCCCCTCTGCATAAGGGACAGGGGCCTCACCAAGGTTTTGTGCAAAACAGAACCGGCAGGCATAGTTGCAGGAGGAGATCAGATGCCAGTTCACGGACCGGATGGTTGACGGAGATGTCATACAGTATTGTGACATGGGAAAGGACATCATACATGTTCGAAACAGTTTCATTTGTGCAGAAACTATATTGGGCCTGAGAAACAATCCATTGCTGATACCATGCATCTGCTTATCATCAGCGCCGGAGCCCATATCCATGAAACATTTCCCGCCACCCTCAAACAGCTAAACGGGATCACCCACGTCGGTGTTGTCGTCGAGGAAAGTGTCTTTCTGGACCTTCCCGGTGATAAAGAATACCAGAAACAGACGAAACCCGAGATTCGAAATGCGATTAAACAGGTACAACAGACCTGTGAGCTGGTTGCTGTGGATTTCCATGAAATCCGCATCCCGGACATCTCTCTCATCTCGGTCAGGGATGCAATTCTCTCCGCTGCCAGGATGGCGTCTGATGCACGTGTCACCTTTAACCTAAGTGGAGGGACAAAGATGCTATCCCTCTCCCTCTTCGCCATGGCCATCTGGCTTGACGGTGAAGTCTGCCTTACTCCGGATGCGGACACAGTGACTCCGATTGCAATACCAAAGATGCACATTGATGATATACGTAAAAATCCCAACTATATCGAAGCACTCCGTATTCTTGGTGAACATGCAAAGGATGCAACACCTGCCGTATCTCCCATATCATGGATGGCAGGTAAAGACTTCTCACGACTGATGATGCAACGATATCAACCGGTCAGGTTCTCAGACGAAACAAAAGTAAAACGTGAACCGAACAGGGGGATGGTAACCAAAATTCTTGATAAACCCATTCAGTGGGGACTCATCGAAGAACGTGTTCGGCCCGGAAACAAACGTGAGAAGGAATACCAGATTACCAGTGATGGATCATTCGCTCTTGCCATTCTTCGGGCCGAATCGAATGCTGGTAATCAGACAGATAGTTAACAATAAGAGAAACAGTTTCAAACAACCTCCAAATCATTCCGGGTCAACTCAGATGTATCACATGAAAGGAGGTGACAATATTACCAGCAAGAAGGCGCCAATGACCCCTGCTGCTGCACGGCGGATTCAGTCTGCAGCTGACCGGTCAGGTACAAATCAGGGTATGAAATCCCGTGCCATGAAGGCAGCTGCAAAAAACACCAAAAAGTAATATCAAACCCCATTTTTCAAAGTATATCAAATCATTAATGCCATATAGCGATAATTATTGATTTAGCGATATTTATGGCAGAATCCCCGTTTGATCCCATTGAAGCACTCGGCTTTATTCGGTCCTCGTACAGAAGTTTTGTAAATTCATTTCAAAAATTTAAAAATCCCGTTATCAAAGAGTGGATTGAACAGAGTATTGATGAAGGTACTCTGCTGTATAAGGGTCCGTATATTGAACTAAACCGCCGGTTTGAGCAAGGTGTTCCATTTTCTTCACTTGTTCAGCAGAACGCAATTCATGCATTTACTCCATTCTGTTTCACGGTAACGCCCGGAAATCGTGATGCAGACCTGATATCGCTCTACAAGCATCAAAGTGATGCAATCTCATCCATAACATCGGGAAACAATACTATCATCGCCACAGGAACAGGATCGGGAAAATCATTCTGTTTTGGCATACCCGTTGTATCAGAGTGCCTTTCAATGCAGGACAAGGGAATTGCAGGAATTAAAGCGATCTTTGTCTATCCCATGAATGCTCTTGCAAATTCCCAGTACGATGATTTTGCAAAGCGTTTGCATAACTCCGGTCTGAAGATTGCCATTTATACCGGGGATACGCCCCATTCAAAAGTGGATGCACTTACACAGTATATCCAGCGTACCGGACGAACTGAACCATATGACAGTGAGCTCCTCTCCCGCGAAGAGATTCACAAAACACCCCCCGATATTTTGATCACAAACTATGTCATGCTCGAATATATTCTCACACGTTTTGAGGATAAAAAGTTATTTCCGGCAGAAAGCCTCGGTGTTTTGCGATATCTGGTGCTGGATGAAATCCACACATACACCGGGAAAAAGGGGGCGGATGCAGCATATCTGATACGAAGACTCAAGCAACATACCGGGACGATAGGGGCACTCCGGTGTATCGGGACCAGTGCAACGGTCCAGGCAAAGGAGGATGAAGATGCAGAATCAGCAATTGCTGCATTTGCATCAAAACTCTTTGGTGAGCCATTTTGCAAAGAATCGGTGATAGGTGAATCATATATTCATCCTCCCCATGAAGGAGATGGAATTCTCCCAGACAGTGTCAAAATCGATGCCATTCCGGATTATTTCTCAGAACCAACACCTGACTATCTCAAAGAGATCACCGAAAACCTGCTTGGAAGACCACTCGAAGTCGAAAATCCCACTCCCCGGTATCTTGGAGAGGTGCTGGGAAAGCAAAAAACGGTCCAGTTTATTGAAACATCATTAAAAGATCAGATTTTGAGTGTTGATGAACTCGTTAACACATATTGGGCCGATGTCCGGGACAAGAAGGTATCAAGAGAAGATGCAGAAAATGAAATCCGTGCTGCATTTTATGCAGGAATGCATGCTGAGATTGATGTTGCCGGGGTCAGGCAGCGACGGCTTATTCCAAAAATTCACATGGTCTTCTCACAGGGGAGGGAGATCAAGAGTTGCCTGTCTGCAGGTGATCCCCACCTTCATGATGCAGGAGAGGTCACCTGCCCAATATGTGCAAAAAAAGGGAAGACACGACAGACATTTCCCATGGTATTCTGCCGGTCATGTGGTCAGGAATATTACAGTGTTGAAATTATGCCCAATGGGGAGTTAAAACCCCGGGAACTGGACAATCCGGGAAAAGAAGGACGGGCATGCTACCTATACAAAGGAACATTTGAGAATGGGGAATCATCCCCACCGGATACATGGTATACACCAAAAGGGGCAGTGAAAAAGAAATTTGAACAGTACATTGAGCCAAATACAGCTCTGTATTGCCCGGATTGCAACAAAATCTATACCAGTGATGACGATAAGGAGCCATGTATCTGTGCAGATAAAATACCAGTGACCATCCTCCCCGCACCGTTTCTGTTTTGTCCTTCGGATGGGTGTGGTGTTACCTATGACCGAAGGACCAGAAAGGAATTTAGCAAATTATTCTCCTTTGGCACCGTGGGCCGATCGACCGCCACAGACGTTCTGGTATCCCAGATGCTTAACACCCTTCCCTATGATGAGAGAAAGGTCATTGCATTCTCCGACAATCGTCAGGACACTGCCCTTCAGGCAGCCCATATGAATAATATTCAAAAGCGGATTCACTTCCGGCGGTCAATGTATCAGACCCTATTGGAATCAGATGAACCACTGCAGCTTATGGATATGGGTGAGGAGATTTACCAGATACTGAAAGAACATAAAAATGAAGGAGCATTACCGCCGTTTGCAAAAAATTCCGGAGGCGGACGGATGAAGGCAACAAAAAATGCCGAGCGGACGTATCGGAGATATCTACTCTTGAATGCCATTCTTGAGCTGGCATCAACACGGCAGAAAAATCAGCCGAACCTAGAAGATGTCGGCCTTCTCAAAGTCGGATACAACAATCTGGATGATGTGGCATCAGAGCCATCAATCTGGAAAGATGAACCGGTTCTTTCGGAAACAACTGCTATTGTGCGTGAGGATTATCTCAAGGGGGTTCTTGACATTATGCGGTATAATACTGCAATCCACTCCGAGTATTTCCTTGACCCCCTAAAATTTGCAGAAGAACTGCAGCGTTCACTGGATGAACAGGTGCTATTTCACAATGAACTCCTGAGTAGCAGACCCACGGGATACAGCGATACTGCCTCAACCAACCGATATGAAGCCACTGTCTATCGGTTGACACATCCCAATGGAACACTTGTAAAATGGACCAAAAAAGTATTTGGGGACATAGACACTGAGGCTGCTCAAAATATCATTCAGTACACCACTACCTGCCTTCTGGAAGAAGGTGCTCTTATTGAAGAAAATATTCCCCGAACCGGCAGGATTTTGATGATCGATCCTGAGGCAATATATCTGTCTCTTACCGATTCGTCCCGTCAGAAAGTCTGTAAAAAATGTGGACAGGTCCATCATTTTCATACTTTAGACCTTTGTACGGGTGCAAATTGTAAAGGACTGATTGAGCAGGATCTGGGTGCGAATTATTTCAGGATTGAATACAAAAAACCCTTCACGCAGGTTGTCCCCCTCTATGCTGAGGAACACAGCGGGCAAATTGACGGTACAATCAGAAAAGACCTGGAGATACGATTCAGAACTCCCGAGGAACCGGTCAATGTTATTGTCTGCACACCCACAATGGAATTGGGAATTGATATCGGCACACTTTCAGCTGTATATATGCGAAATGTGCCTCCCTCACCTTCGAACTATGCACAACGGGCCGGACGTGCCGGACGTAAGTCACAGTCTTCCATGATCATCACATTCTGTGGTGTCGGTTCACGAAGGGGGCCACATGATCAGTATTTCTACCGGTATCCGGAGCAAATCATTGCTGGAAAAATATCTGCACCACGTTTCCTCATGGATAATCGGAATCTAATTCGTTCACACATACATGCGCTGATTCTGGAGACAATAACTGTGAAAATACCACAGCGTATTGATGGAATCATCAATTTTGATGAGGAGGACACCCTCCCCTTTTATAAGGACGTAGGTGGGGGGATGGATGACGAACTTCTTGGGAAAGAGACCCTGCGTGACACAGTTTCAACCCACAGAATTGATATCATTACTGCCATTCAACAGGCAATTGCACAGGAAATTTCGGAGTATGACTGGTTAAACACTGGGTATATTGAGGAGGCAGTAGAATCGTTTGTTGATGAATTGGACCATGCATTCAATCTGTTCCGTGATGAATACAAATCGCTCCTTCGTGAACTGACCGAAGTTGACATACTCATTCGGAAAGGCAAAATTAATGAAAAACAGAGAAGGGGATTTGCAAATCGCCGGGCCTCAATTGAACACAAAATCTCAATAATGAAATCCGGTGGTGGAGATTTTATGACCTACCGATATCTCGGAAGTCAGGGATTTTTACCAAACTATGGGTTCCCAACACAGGTCACATCTCTTGAAATCAGCTATCGTGGTCTTTATGGTGCAGAAGAGGCGGAACTCAAGCGTGATCGGAGTATCGCCCTGAGTGAATATGCTCCTGGCAACAGTGTGTACTTCAGTGGTGGACGGTACTCTATTCGCACCCCCCGGCTGCGGACTGAAAATAACCAACCTGCCATGACCCGGGTGATGACATGCCCCTTCTGTGAGGCAGTCTATATGGAAGACAGTGAGATCGATTTTACCGGGGGGGCATGCCGTATCTGTGGGGGGACACTCGAGAATACATTTGCATACCCACATGCCATTGAGATGCCTGACCAACGGGCTGAGACACGGTCTGGCATTACCAGTGATGAAGAGGAGCGTCAGAGGCTGGGGTATGAAATCACGCACCACTATACACCAAGCACCAACCGTCGTTTCTGGGAAATAAAAGAAGATGAAACAACACTGGCCAAAGTGGCCTATGACCACTATGGCAGAATTGTAAGTATCAACCATGGCCCACGTAGCCTTGAAGATGACGAACCACAGGTTGGATTTACCCTTTGTACCGCCTGCAACAGATGGATTACCGGGAAAAACGGGGTAAGGGAGCATCTTGATCAGCACAATGAAAAGAAACGGTGCTGGAGAAATGGGACTGAAGATGATATTATTCGAAATATCATCTTGTTTACCGATTCAACGCATGATGTGATCAAGATCGATATCCCTGAACCTATTGATAAAAATGGGGAGCCACTAGATCGGATTCAATACGAATCCTTCTACATCACATTGGCACAGGCAATTGTTGAAGGTCTTCAGATCAGTATGAATGTGGATATCGATGAAGTGAAATATTTCCTCATGCCTGACCCCGATGACAGCGACAAAAAGAGCATTGTTCTTTATGAAACAGCAGAAGGAGGTGCAGGAATGCTTGAATCATTTATCAAACGGGGGGCATTCAATGACGTAATCCTTCAGGCCCGTACAATACTTCATGAATTCGATGAGAAAAAATGTGATCGTGCATGCTATGAGTGTCTCTGTAATTATTACAACCAATATTATCACGATAAGCTAAATCGGAACCTTGTCCTACCCCTCCTGAAAAAACTGCATTCATCAAATATTGAAGCGGTTCAGTCAGATGAAGGCGCACACAAAGATGGACTGACTGAACTTATCGATGAGTGCCAGTCAGAGTTTGAGAAATCATTTTTAAGTGAGGTATCAACCGCAGGGTTGCCCCTCCCCTCACACGCCCAGTACATCATATTTGATAATGGAGCCCCTGTCTCAACTGCAGACTTTGCATACCTCAAGAGTGGCCGGTCTCTGTTAATCTTCATAGACGGCCCGGATCATGATAATCCCTCGATTGCCCAAGATGATCAAAGGAAAAGAGACCATTTGGATCTCTTAGGATATTCGGTATTTACCATAACACACCGTGAGGATCTCAAACAAAGGATTCGGGATTTGGGATCAATTCTTGAATAATTACACTGGGAAATTCAACATATCCCCTTAACATAATTTATGGATTATCAAGGTGCATTTTAATGTTTACAATTAGTCACTGTACAATTGTTCTTTTAATTATTTTTTTAATCATATTAAATGTCCAACAAATATATGATGACCACTGACTCAATTAAGTATAGCGATTACATTGAAATAGGATACTGACAACCCTTATGACAGAATATATTATCGAGGTTCCATATTATGGGAAAGATTAAAATTGCAATTGTTGGTATAGGAAATTGTGCGTCCTCTTTAATTCAAGGTATATATTATTATAGGCACGTAAATGAACGCAGTGGTTTAATTCCAGGTATTCTTCATAACGAGATCGGTGGCTATAAGATATCAGATATTGAATGTGTGGCAGCTTTCGATATAAATAGAAATAAAATTGGAAAAGATGTTTCCGAAGCCATATTTTCATGTCCCAATAATGCAGTAAAATTTGCAGATGTCCCGAAAATGAATGTAAATGTTAAAAAAGGGCCACAATTTGATGGAGTTGGTGAAGAACTAAAAAGAATCATCGATATTGATTATGAATCAAACAATGTTGATATTAAAGATGAATTAGTTAAATCGAAAGCGGATATTTTAATTAATTTTTTACCAACAGGAAGTGTAAAAGCAACAGAATTTTATGCAAAACAAGCATTAGATGCAAATTGTTGTTTTATTAATGCAATACCAGTATTTATTGCATCAAATCAGGAATGGAGTGATAAGTTTAAGGAAAAAAATTTACCATTAGTTGGTGATGATGTTAAATCCCAGATTGGTGCTACAATTTTACATCGAACAATTATTGAAATTCTAGTAAGACGTGGAGTTTTTATAAATAAAAGTTACCAATCCAATATTGGAGGTAATGCTGATTTTATCAATCTGACAGAAACAAAAAGATTGAAATGCAAGAGAATTTCGAAAATTGATGCAATAGAGAGCCTTGTTCCGTATGACAGTAATGTTGTATTTAATGATCCAGAATATTCTTCTGAATTACATGACACTAAGAAGTGCAATATAAAAATATTTGGTCGCAATTTTGGAGATTTGCCAATAAAAATAAATTTAGATTTGGAAGTTCAGGACTCGCCAAATTCAGCAGGAATAATGGTTGATGTTATTAGAGGTGTACAATTGGCAAGAGATAATAATAGGTCGGGTTCTATAAATGAAATTTCATCATTATTTTTCAAACATCCAGAAATACAAATAGCTGATTTTGAAGCGCATGACAATTTTGAAAAATTTATAAATAGTTAATTTTATTAAACGGAGAGTTTAAGGAAAAAATGTTTAATTATGGATAATGAATCAAAGCAAGAAAAAAGTACAATTCAATTAGATGAAAATTTAATGAATAATGATTATTTTCAAAATGATTTAATAAAAAATAACTCAAAAATTGTGGATATTTCACAAAAAAATTATAATGATTATAGATTATCGTATGACTATTACGTTCATCTTCGGAATGTGGAACATAAATTGTTAATGTCAAGGACTTCAGTGTTTATATTTTTAAATAGTGCATTGTTAGGAATTAATTTTTCTTTAATGAGAGAGTTTACATTTTCATTAAAACAAATAATTATTATATTTGTATTTTCATTATTTGGACTAATTATATCTTATTTTTTTTTAAGAATTTTACAATCAGGATATTTTTGGACAACTTTTTGGGAAACAAAATTACAAAATATCGAAGAAAATATATATACTAAAGATAATGGAAACCAGAATATTTTTAGAAAACATCCTTCTTATGTTAAAGATAAATCAGAAGTGCCTGAAATGGAAAATATTGACATTGAATATATTTCAGGAAGAAAAACAATGATGCAATTGAGTTACTTTTTTATCATTATCTGGGGATTTTTACTCTTTTTGGCTATTCTGCTATTTTACTCCATATTTAATTATTCATCAATTAAGCTTATTCTATCAGTATTAAACAATACATACAATATATTTATTTAATACAATTAGTTATTATTTATAGATCAATTTTAGTTATTTGCATTCTGATAATGGCTTATTTCTCGTAAAAACATAACGAGTCTGGATCAAATATAGGTAAATTTCGACTAAATTATAAATTTGCGAATTAATCGATTGATATACTTGCGTTTGTCATGTTATTTCAAAGATATGTCAAAATACAAATATGTTACCCTTTTATGGTAAAACGGTAACTACCCCCTACATTTTAAGCCCACCATCCAATTTTTCCATGCGCCCATGAGGTTCACCTTCTTACTTATTTACCGTTATAACAAAATGGTAACCATGTTTTTATTAAAAGCAGACACCAGAATACTGACACCTGGAGAATACCTCAAAATTCGGAATGAATTGAGCAGACAGCACAAGATCTATTTTGATGGCCTGATGTTTACAGGAATGCGATATGAAGAATTTTTACGCTTTTTAGATAAGCCGCAGTGGTTTGACCCTGAACGTTCAGCTATCCATCTCCCACGAGAGGCATCATTGAAAAAGAAACGGACACAGCCAGAACGTTATATTCAATTGTCAAACTATGCACTCCCAGTCATTGAACGACTCTTTGATCAGGAACTCCCGAAGTTGAGCCGACAGGGCTGGAGAAAGGCCCTCCTGAAGGCCGCTGAGAGGGCTGAGATGTTGACAGATGGTATAACACCTAAAATGACACGAAAGACTTGGGAGTCATGGCTGGTGTGCTGCTACCCGGCTCTGACGATGCAGATAGCACTGTCACAGGGTCATACAAACATAACTGCTATGAACCATTATCTGAATATTTCATTCAGTGCGTCTGAAAAAGAAGATATGAAAAAGTTTGTGAATGGATTTGGGGGCATTTCAATATGATATAAACAATTTTTACAAACATATAGCAGCAACAAACAAAATGAATGAATATAAAATATTATTGTAGTATTTATACATATAAACACCAATATTGTGGAATTATCTACATTTTAATGATCTATCCATTTTCAAATAGTGAATATATTTTATTCTTTACTTCATCAAGATCTGATAATTGATCACATTCATCCATTTCTTTGACGATTTTCTCCAATCGTTCGGCATACCATGACAAACTATCAATTCCTGATATAAGATTATTTTTACTATCAAAAGTGTCCACTATTCTACCACTTCTAAAGGTATAAGCAAGCATCTGTAATACAGCCCTTAAATCATTGTAGAGATCATTGTTCCAATAATTCCTCTCACCATATTCGACTATTGCTGTTTCAATAGCAAATGAGGAAATAACAAAATGATAATTGTCTCTGATATGTTTACATATTCTAATGATATTTGTAAAATTGTTCTTCCCCTTTGCTACTTTTTTTAGGCGTTCAATATCATTATGAGGGGCAGTTAGTATCCATCCATTACCTTTATCCCCTTTTGGGATATTATAAAATATATCTCCATTATTAGTATTTTTGAATATTCCAGCGGGAATTAAGTCAATTTTCAGATTTTTTGATTTTATGGTTGCCGTAATCGCTTGTCCATTCCGAATGGGTGTTTCAACCCCAAATTTCCCCGTTGCAGACTCAACGATCTCCTTGAGCCAGTTCAGTGTCTTTATGGGACTTACCCCAGAACCATCCGATTTCAAATAAGATGAATCATATTTATGGTTTGGATTTGAATTTCCCAACCCATTGCCGATCAAAACATCATTCTGTTTAAATTGACCGGTATTGGAATCAATAATGACCAATACATCAAATTCATCCACCGACCTCACTTTAGTGCCTTTAAAATAGCTACCAAAATATAGTAAATTCCGCTCAGAAAATAGCACCGGTTGTTCTGTACGTTGCCGAATTTCTTTTTTTACAAGCTCAAGAAACCATTCACGACTTTTAACAGCAGATGATATGTCACTCTGAGAAAGCCTAATTTCCTCTTTAATATAGCAATCTATAGCCTGTGAAACCAGCGTCATCATTGTACCTCCTGTAAATCTTTTTCAGAGTAAATCTCCTCACCTTCATTTATGCCATTGCGAGCATTTTCATAATCCTTCCTAGATGTAGAAAGAGACACAGCATCCGTGGTAATCTGGTCATACTCCTCTGCAAAAGTTTCGATTTGCTTAGTGAGATCATCTTTTGACATGTTTCCATCAATATAATATTTTTTCATTCTTGAGCATTTGTTGGCCAAATGTAAATAATTAATAGCAACCATCTTGTGTTTTTGCGCTATGCACGAATAGTTAAAAAATGCCTGAACAGTTACAAATATTGTAGCTGTTATGCCAAGTAAACTAACAATTATTCCTGAAACACGAATATCAGATGTAATTGTATAGAATAGATTTGATGCAATAACTACATTCAAAATTATAAGTAATATCCCAATAACTGTATTATATTGTTCTTTTCGGTCAGCTGCATTGAAATGTTTCTTTTTACCTAATATAGCATCAGATCTTATTTGTTCTAAAGCCGTGACAAACATTTCTTCACTCATATAATATTAAACAAACACCATTTGACATATTTATTTCGCTTCTATACAATCATAAAAAAATAATTCTTGCATAATCATTTTCATAAATTACTTCCATTATTTCAATAATTGACATCCATGAGAAAAATCAAAATTTTTTGCAATATCGATAAAATTTACAATCAATAATAAGCATCCAGAATGAACAAAGCCCATATATTAAATTTACAATCACTGCCTTTCTTGGGGATAATGCTGATAACAGTTAATGTCTATTTTGAACTTGACGGTTCCTACAGAAATGTCCATCGGTATAGTCAACGACATCCTTTAATTTGCGAATTCCACGGGATTCAAAATTATTTCGAACAATAAACCATTATACATGATCTACATTTGTCCGATGCTTATCGTGTAAGACCACCCATCCCCATCTACACTTCCCAAAAATACCCACCAGAATCTCACATACCCCAGTGTAATGTACATTTTTGTACACCAATCTATCCAATATTTTCCACCGAATTATTTCTACTAGATCAAGTGCCTAGCATCCCACACTACCAACATGAAAATGACATCACCACCAAACCCTCGGTTAAATGTGCACGAGAGAGTTTTTCCTGAACTTTTTCCGGCCTGCAATTTTCGTGTCGATCAATATTGATGACGTCAAAACCACTACCCCCATGTTGATCTGAGGACACTCACCCGATCAACAATACAAAGAAATCACACAACTCTATGTCAAATTGCTACAGACCCCATATCGGCCGCCATTCGGATCAACAAAAAAATGTTTCACTATATAAACAAAGACCATATTTCTGCAAGAAGTGTGTCCACAAATAACAATTCAAGATCCTGCAATAATTTCAAATATTATTAAAGATACTTGTACTGTTAAGGGTTGACGATTCAAAACGGAAGGTAAATTGGGGTCAGAACCCCGATTCCCGAAGCCTCAGGCGAGAGTTGAACTCGCGACCTCGTCCTTACCAAGGACGCGCTATGCCACTAAGCCACTGAGGCACCACCTTAGAAGTGCACTACAGAGTTGATTTCAGACATATAAAATGATATTGAAATTGTTCTCAGAATCCACTATTCACACCCCTGTTTTGGACTCTGAAATGCCCCCGTGCGCAGAAATATGCCCGTATATTCACGAAATGAGTGTCAAAATCCAAAACGTTTAAGTGTGGCAAGGCTTTCCCTGACAGCCTCCACAGACCGGACTTCCAGAACCGGTTCAACCTTCCTCTCCGCAAGGGTACCCAAGACGGTATCCCAGTCAATCCCACCGCTTCCCACCGGAGAATGACTGTCCTCTGTTCCATCATTGTCATGGATATGGCAGTGTTCAAACGGCAGGGACAGGAAGGAATCAAGCGTCCCGGTCATAAACGCATGGCCAGTGTCAAGACAGATATTACAGTTATCGAAATACTGGTAATCTTCCGGAGTGCTAAAGAAAAAATACGGCCATTTAGGCATATTTTCCACGAAAAATGTGACCCCCGTATCATCAGCCACGGCCGCGATCTCATCGAGTGAATGCCGCAGCGCCCGCAGGGAGGAAACCTTTCCACCAGCCCATGCGCAATATCCCGGATGGATGACAACATTTGCATTCAGTTCACCTGCGATCGTCAGAGCTTCGGAAACGACCTCAACACTTGCACGACGAATCGGTTCAAGAGTACTCGCGACATTCACCCCTCGTGATGGTGCATGAAGAGAATACCGGAAAGAATACCGTTCGGGAACCTCTGGAGACTGACAGTAATGGGGACCGTCATCTATTATCTCCACAAAGTCAGTCATACCTGAAAGAATCTCAAGCGCCTCTTCGAGAGATCTTTCGTGCAGACATGACGTTGAGATACCGGTCATACCGGAGTAATATGTAGGACATCTACTAAACTAATTCCCCCGGCAGGAACTGCAAATTCATACATCACTCATTTCTGAAATTCATCCCGTCTGCAGTGTTCAATCGAATTTCATTTCCATTTCCATTTCAGAGAGAATACCTTTAAGCATGAACTATTAATATATGCGTATTACAGATTTGGAAAGATGTACAATGCCGGGCAAGGATGAAACACCCCATACCAGCCATATCACAGATCTACATGCCATGCTCCACCAGATTATCCTTGAGAGTGATCACCTGATTGTTTTCTGCACAGATGATACGGGAAAAATACTCACGTGGAACCATGCAGCAGAGATTACTACTGGTTATTCTCAGGAGGAAATCCCGGATCTGGAAACAGCGTTCCGGTATATATATCCGGATGGCACCTATCGTGCAATAATAACAACTGTCAGAGATTCATTCAAAAAAAATAAGAATAAATCTGTTTATTCCGAGACGAAGATCAAAACAAAAAATGGGCAAATTCGGTACATTTCCCTGAATACACAACAAATATCTGTAAAAAACAAACCCACACAACAACTGTTCATAACCTTAGGTGCAGATATAACACATGCCCGGCAAAATGAACGTGACGCACTACTCCTGGGCGAAATTGTCACCTCATCACATGATGCAATCGGTAGTATCAGCACGGATGGTATCATCCTTACCTGGAATAATGCAGCAGAGAATATTTTCGGTTACGGAGAGATGGACAGTATCGGCAAGCCATTCGCCCGCCATATCCCGGAAGAAAATAGAGATTACATGGCATCCATCCTCAGCGATGTTATAACAGGACAGGATTTCAAAGGCAATATTGAATGCCTTACGAAAACCAGGGATATAATTACCCTCAATGTCACATTTTCACCGATATCGGGTGAAGACGGAACAATAGAGGGCATATCAGCAATTATGCGTGATATGACACGTGAACTCTCTCTTCAACAGACAATGGAGGAATATATCACCGAAGCAACGATGCGCCTGAATCACCCTGCAGCACTGGTGGAGGGAAATCTCACATCCCTGATTGAACGAATCAGAAATGGGGAGATAGATAATGAAGAGATACTTATTGAACTACAGGTGCAAAACAAAGCATTGTCACAAATTGTTTATAATCTCAGAGAACTCTCACAGGCGGTAATTGGTCATTTCAAAGAAAGTGAAGGGGAGATCGTACCAGATACCATTCAATAAAGGGGCAGACATTTGGTGATACATCCGGGCGATCTGACAGAGGAACAGATCATATTACTCCTGTCTGAGGCGCATTCACTTAAAAAATTGAATACAGAGGTTGTGCAGAATATTACAACTGCAGGATTCCACGTAATAATGATCACCGCTAACCAGCCCTCACTTATTCTCTCAAAGATGTATTCCCGTGCCGGCATAGACCCGAAAATGGTCTATTTTATCGATGCCATAACAAACTATGCACTGGGGAAAGATGAAGAAGACAGCGATAATACACTGTTTATCAGCAATCCGGGAGACCTGACTGAAATTGGAATTTCGCTCACAAAGGCCCTGGAAAAATGCGAAAATGAAGATGTGTGTATTGTGCTGGATTCAATCAGTACCTTGCTCATCTACGTATCTTCATCGAAAATTTCAAAATTTCTTCATTACCTCACGAATAAAATCCGTTTATCCGATATCCATGGTGTGCTCTTTGCAGCAAAAAACGGACTGGACCCCGGATTTATGATTCAGCTCACCACATTTGTGGATGAAATAATTGAAGAATAGAGATTACTCCCGCATATGCACATCCATCTGCGGGAACGGGATCTCAATTCCTTCCTCACCAAACCGACGCTCAATCTCAAAATTGATGTGATCTTTTATCTCCCACGACATATTGAACCGTTTTGCCCAGATGACCATCATATAATCAAGGCTTGATGCACCGAATTCCAGGAAATAAACGCTGGGTGCAGGATCGGTCAGAATATAGGGAGTATTTATTGCTGCGTCCCGGGAAATCTCCAGAAGAATTTCTTTTACGCGGTGAATATCGCTCCCATACGCAACAGAAACAGGAATCTTCACCTTCAGTTTGACATCCGGCATTGCATAATTGGTGACGACACTGTTTGCAATCTTTGAATTCGGAATCGTCAGGAGCTGATAGTCAAGGGTTTTTATCCTCGTACTTCGCGGCCCGACACTCTCCACATCACCGAGATAACCATCTATTTTCACACGGTCACCGATGACAAAAGGTTTGTCGACCACAATGAGGGCACCGCCAAAGAAATTTGAGATCAGGTCTTGTGCTGCAAGGGCAACCGCCAACCCAAAAACTCCTCCTGCGGCAATGAGTGGGGTAATATCAATTTCCAGGTATGACAGAACAATGAGAACCGCAATAAACCAGATGATATACCTCGCTGCAATCTCAAGAATTCGGATTATTTTGTCATCAAGTTCACTCTCGGTTTTGGCAGAGAGCCACTGTCCATACAGTTTAATGAAATTTTCAACAAATATTGAGACAACCCATGCACCCAGAAGAATGTACACCGAATTCAGATATTTGCCCTCGATAATCCATGCATGTTCCTCAGGGATCGGAACATACCCCAACGCGAGGAAGAAAGAAAATACCAATATTCCTGCAATAATGGGTTTTCCAATCGAGAGCACAAGAATATCATCAAATTGGGATTCGGTAATATCAGCCCTCTGCTGCAACCATTTAAACACCTGTGCGGTAATATAGGCTGCAACAATCCCGATGAGGATAATCCCTGCTGCAATCCAGATATCAGACATATTAGGTAATCTTTTTTGTAGACAATATAAAAATAATGACTAGTATGCCAGGTGGAACAGATATTCTCAACGCGCTCAAAAAAGAGATGGACAAACCATATACATTCATGCACATCTGCGGAACGCATGAGGCAGCAATTGCTCATTCAGGCCTGCGGAGTATTTTGCCGGACAATCTCAAAATTGTCATGGGACCTGGTTGTCCGGTGTGCATCACTCCCCAGGGAGAAATCGATGCTGCAATTGACCTCGCAGAAAAAGACTGCATCATCGCAACGTACGGGGATTTGATGCGGGTACCCGGTACAAAAGGTGCACTTGATTCAATTGGTAAGGACGTCAGAGTCGTACAGGGTGTGCACAAGGCAGTTGAAATAGCAGAGAAGACCGACCAGGAGGTCGTCTTCATCTCTGTCGGATTTGAGACAACAGCCCCCACCGTTGCTGCCACCATTCTGCAGGAGCCGCCGGAAAATTTCAGTATCCTCAGCTGTCACCGGTTTGTTCCGCCCGCGATGAAGTACCTCTTAGAACAGGGTGAAGCAAAACTGGACGGATTTCTTCTGCCCGGCCATGTCTGTGTGGTTGCCGGATACCAGGAATATGAACAGTTTCCGGTGCCCCAGGTTGTCGGCGGGTTTGAACCGGAAGATATCCTGCTCGGCCTCCTGATGCTGGTAAAACAGGTCAAAGAAGGCCGCGCAGAAGTTGAAAACGCATATCCACGTGCAGTCTCACGGGAAGGCAACCCAAAAGCAATGCATATGATGTATGAGGTCTTTGAGCCCTGCGATGTGGAATGGCGTGGATTTCCGATTATTCCAAATTCCGGTCTCAGGCTGAAGGAGAAGTACGCCGCATATGACGCGCAGAAAAAATTCGGCATCGAGATCAAACATGTTGAGAAGCATTCTTCCTGTATCTGCGACAAGGTGCTTCGCGGTGTGGCAGACCCCACCGACTGCAAACTCTTTGGAAAGGTCTGTACTCCAAGAAAACCCGTCGGGCCATGTATGGTCAGCCATGAAGGAGCCTGTAAAATCTGGGCGCTCTATAACCAGAAAAAATACTAAACCGGGAAAAAACCACCACAAACAACAGTAAAACCATTAAAAACAGCAATTAAAACAACAATTCCACCGGATTTCCCTCACCATAGGGAAATCCCTTAATATCATAGAGATGAATAGTATAGAGCAGGTCCCGATAGGGTAGTGGATATCCTGGAAGCCTCCGGAGCTTTCGACCCGGGTTCAAGTCCCGGTCGGGGCGTCGAAACGGAGGGTTATGTTCCCTCCTTCCTTTATTATTATGTTATTTTGCGCTGTATTTCTAAATTGAAGACATTAATGGTTTCATTCTAAAAACGAGAGGAGTATTCTTTTCTGATTACATTGTTGTGTGCGCGTCGAGTTCAAATCCCTATAGCAGCAACATAACGGTCGGTTAGTGTTCCAATTTTGAAATGGCCGATTTTAGGGAATTATTTTTGAGATGGGTTTTCTCCAAAAATGGTATAAAACGATATTCCATGCCGGATGCAACCCATTGCCACCATTGCCACTAGTGCACCGCACCGATGTACCGCACGTATGTCTCACCGAAAAGAGTAAATACCGAAACAGCACCTAGTCTTCGCAAAGCATCATCCATCAATAGGGAGTACCCAATAACAGCGTACTTGATTTTTACATCCCACCAAATTGCTAATTTATACCCTCATTTTCTCCTGGGAATGGAGCTTTGTCAGCACTTTGCGAGATGGACCAATGCAGAAAGCCCCGCTCATAGGTAAAGGTCACACACCGCCGGGAGACTCCCAAGGACAGACACAGGGAGGTAAGGAGAGAGTGGCTCCTGCGGAGCATAAGTCCGTCATCCCCTCGATTTCTCTCCCCAAAGGTGGAGGCGCTATTCGAGGGATTGGTGAGAAGTTCGCCGCCAACCCCGTAACCGGCACTGGATCGATGTCGGTGCCGATCGCTACAAGCTCCGGGCGCTCTGGCTTCGGCCCGCAACTCTCTCTTTCCTATGACTCAGGCTCAGGCAATGGGGCGTTTGGATTTGGCTGGAGCCTCTCGCTGCCGTCCATCACTCGCAAGACGGACAAGGGCCTGCCCCAATACCAGGACGCGGAGGACTCTGACGTCTTCATTCTCTCTGGCGCCGAGGACTTGGTGCCGCTTCTCGTTCAGAACGCACAGGGGGAATGGGAGCGAGAGAGCCTGCCCGTACGAACCGTGAATGGCCTCACATATCAGGTTCGTCGCTATCGCCCACGGATCGAGGGGCTCTTTGCACGCATCGAGCGCTGGACGAACACCCTTGATGCGACCGACGTCTTTTGGCGCTCCATTTCCAAAGACAACATCACCAGCTGGTATGGCAAGACGCCCGAGAGCCGTATATCTGATCCTGACTACCCTGGCCACATCTTCAGTTGGCTGATCTGCCAGAGCCACGATGACAAGGGAAACGTCATCGTCTATGGCTACAAACGCGAAGACTCCGCTCGAATCTTCGAGGACACCCTCGGCAATGCTCTTGTCAAAGCTCACGAACACAACAGGACGACGAGCTCGCGTTCGGCGCAGCGCTACCTCAAACACATCCGCTATGGCCACCGTGCACCCTACTTCCCGGTGCTCAAAGACGATGCCCCTTGGCCAGAGCCTCAGGATACCACTGCGCCAGACGGAAGCAACTTCTGGCTTTTCGAGGTCGTTTTCGACTATGGCGAGCACGACGCCAACGCACCGGCGCCTAGCGAGACTGGCAAATGGCCGGCACGCAGCGATCCGTTTTCCTTCTACCGTGCCGGCTTTGAGGTCCGCACGTATCGGACCTGCCAGCGCGTTCTGATGTTTCATCACTTCCCTGGGGAGATGGGCGTGGGGCGGGATTGTCTCGTGCGTTCCACGGATTTCAAGTACTCGGATGAAGTGGACCCCACCGACGTCCGCAACCCGGTCTACACCTTTCTACGTTCTGTCACACAGACCGGCTATCGTCGTAACAACGGCGGCTACGACTCGCGCAGTCTCCCGCCCGTCGAATTCGAGTACACTGAGCCCACTGTGCAGAACACGGTGGAGCAGGTTGATCCGTCGAGCCTGGAGAACCTCCCCATCGGTCTGGATGGCAGCTCCTACCGCTGGGCCGACCTGCACGGCGAGGGCATTCCCGGCATCCTCACCGAGCAGGCAGGCGCCTGGTTCTACAAGCGCAACCTCAGCCCCATCCCGGACAAGATGCCCGAGGAGCGGGAATTAGTGAAGGTAAAGTTCGCCTCTCTCGAAATGGTCACCCTCAAGCCCAATATTGCCCTGAGTGGCGGCGGAGAGTTCATGGATCTGGCCGGCGACGGTCAACCCGACGTCGTCGTCATGGAGGGGCCGACGCCCGGATTATATGAACATGACGAGGCCGAAGGCTGGCAGTCCTTCCGCCCCTTCACCTCGCGCCTGAACCTCGACACGCGTGATCCGAACGTAAAGTTCGTCGATCTGGACGGCAACGGCCACGCTGATGTGCTGATCACCGAAGATGACGTCCTCGTCTGGCACGCCTCGCTCGCCGAAGAGGGGTTTGGTCCGTCGCAACGCGTCGCGCAAGCCATCGACGAAGAGAAAGGCCCGCGTGTTGTCTTCACCGACGGCACGCAATCCGTCTACTTGGCCGACCTCTCCGGCGATGGTCTGACCGACATCGCCCGCATCCGCAACGGCGAAGTCTGCTACTGGCCCAATCTCGGCTACGCCCGCTTCGGCGCCAAGGTCACGATGGACCGCACACCCTGGTTCGACAATCCGGACCAGTTCGACCAAAAACGCATCCGCTTGGCCGACATCGACGGCAGCGGCACCACCGATATCATCTATCTGCACCGTGACGGCGTGCGCCTATTCTTCAACCAGTCAGGGAACAGCTGGAGCAAGCCCCAGCAGTTGAAGGTGTTCCCGCGTATCGACGAAGTGTTGAGCATCGTGCCGATCGACCTGCTCGGCAACGGCACGGCCTGCCTGGTCTGGTCGTCACCTTTGCCGGGCGATGCACGTCAGCAGATGCGCTACGTCAACTTAATAGGCGGCCAGAAGCCGCACCTCTTAGTAAAGACCATCAACAACCTCGGCGCCGAAACCCGCGTCGACTACGCCCCATCGACAAAGTTCTATCTGCTCGACAAGCGCGACGGCAAACCCTGGATCACGCGGCTGCCTTTTCCGGTGCACGTGGTGGAGAAGGTCACGACCTCTGATCACATCAGCCGGAACCGCTTTGTCACCCGCTACGCCTATCACCACGGGTACTTTGATGGCGAAGAGCGCGAGTTCCGCGGCTTCGGGATGGTCGAGCAGTGGGATACCGAGGAGTTTGCGACGCTTGCCGGCGGCAATGTACCGGCAGACAACATCGCCCCAGAGTCGCACGTACCGCCGGTGCATACCAAAACCTGGTTCCACACGGGCTTATACCTCGGCCGCAACCACGTCTCCGACTACTTCGCAGGCCTGCTGAACGTCGCGGACAAAGGCGAGTACTTCCGCGAGCCCGGCCTCACCGATGCGGAAGCCCGAGATTTGCTGCTACCGGACACGGTTCTCCCCAACGGCCTGACCGTGAAAGAAGAGCACGAAGCCTGCCGTGCCCTCAGGGGCTCGATGCTGCGCCAGGAGGTCTATGCCGATGACACTGGTTTCGGCTCAACGCCCGGGCAGATCCAGCGTGCCGGGACACCCTACACTGTCACCGAACAGAATTTCACGATCCGGACCCTCCAGCCCCGATCTGACAACCGCCACGCCGTCTTCTTCACCCATGCACGTGAGGCGATCAGCTACCACTACGAGCGGAACCCCGAGGACCCGCGCATTCAGCACGCGCTGACGCTGGAGGTCGATGCTTTTGGCAACGTGCTCAAGCAGGCGGCCGTTGGTTATGGGCGGCGCGAGCAGATCCATGTTGTCGACGAACAGGGAAACGTGCAGCAGGTGCCGAACCCAGGTCTGACCGGGCTCGATGCCACCGATCAAGCGAAGCAAACAACCCCACTGCTCACCTATACCGAAAACCGCGTCACCAACACTATTGAGACATCGGACACCTACCGCACCCCGCTGCCCTGCGAGGCGTTGACCTTCGAGTTGACGGGCTACATGCCCACAGGAGCCGCTGGCCGGTTTCAGGCCTCAGATCTGGCCGAGCCGGATCCCATGGCTGCAGGCCGGCTGCGCCACAAGTTCACAGACCAGGTACCTTACGAGGCCGCGGCCACAGACAACCCCTGTCGCCGCCCTATCGAGTGGCTGCGGACGCTTTACCGGCGCGACGATCTGAGCGGACTGCTGCCGCTCGGTGAGTTGCACTCACTCGCCCTGTCCGGTGAAAGCTACAAGCTCGCCTTTACACCCGGATTGCTGACCCAGGTCTTCCAGCGACCCCGTTCGGGTCAACCAGCCGAGCCCCTGCTGCCCGACCCGGCAGCTGTGCTCGGCGGCCAGGGTGGGAACCGGGGCGGCTACCTGCAAAGCCAGGCGCTCAAGGCCGACGGACGCTTCCCCGAAACCGATGCCGATGATCATTGGTGGATCCCATCGGGTCAGTCGTTCTTCACCACCAACCCGCTCGATGCTGCATCCACTGAACTGGCACAGGCGCGGCAGCATTTCTTCTTGCCGCGACGCTACCGCGACCCCTTCGGTCAGGACGCTTTCGTCGACTTCGACGCGGACGACCTGCTGATGACGGAAACACGTGATGCTCGCGGCAACCGGGTGACGGTGGACGCAAACGACTACCGTGTCATGCAGCCGCGCCTCGTCAGTGACCCGAACCACAACCGGACCGATGTGGCCTTCGATACGCTCGGCATGGTGGTGGGCACCGCCGTCATGGGGAAGCCATTGCCAGCCCCTGTGGAAGGTGACTCCCTGACCGGTTTCGTTGCCGACATCACACAGGCCCAGCTCGACAACTTCTTCAACGCCGCCGGTCCGCACACCATTGCTCCAGGCCTACTGCGAGACGCCACGACGCGTATCGTCTACGACCTCGACCGCTTCCGCCGCACCCGGCAGGCCCATCCCGACGACCCGACCCGGTGGCAACCGGCGTGCGCCGCAACAATCGCCCGTGAAACCCACGCGACCGCCCCATTGCCCCCACAGGGGTTGAAGTTCCAGCTCAGCTTCAGCTACTCCGATGGCTTTGGCCGCGAGATCCAGAAGAAGATCCAGGCCGAGCCGGGGCCGCTGGACGTCAACGACCCGCAATCGCCCACCGTCAGTCCCCGCTGGGTGGGCAGCGGCTGGACCATCTTCAACAACAAGGGCAAGCCTGTCCGCCAGTTCGAGCCCTTCTTCAGCGCCACGCATGATTACGAATTCGGCGTAACGGTCGGCGTCAGCCCGGTACTGTTCTATGACCCGGCCGAGCGCGTCATCGCCACCCTGCACCCGAATCACACCTACGAGAAAATAGTGTTCGATCCCTGGCAGCAGACCACCTACGACGTCAATGACACCTGTGCGCCGCGGAATCAGCAGACCGGCGACCCGCGCACTGATCCCGACATCCAGGGCTACGTGGCCGAATACTTCAAGACGCAGCCCGCAACCTGGCAGACCTGGCACACGCAACGCATCGGCGGCGCCATGGGAACTCACGAGCGCGACGCAGCCCAGCGAGCTGCCGCTCACGCCGACACGCCGACCACGGCGCATTTTGATGCCCTTGGTCGACCGTTCCTGACCGTGGTGCGCAATCGCGTCGTCTGTCCCGGTCACGACCTCGACGGCACCGAAGACAGCTTCGCCACCCGCGTGGAGCTCGACATCGAAGGCAACCAGCGCATCGTGAGCGACGAGCGCAAACTGCCCGTTAACCACCAGCCGAACGGTGCAACCGAGCAGCGCATCGTCATGCGCTACACCTACGACATGCTCGGCAACCGCATCCACCAGCTCAGTATGGAAGCGGGCGCCCGCTGGATGCTCAACGACGTGGCCGGCAAGCCCATCCGCGCCTGGGACAGCCGCGGCCACACCTTCACCACCACCTACGATGCGCTGCGTCGCCCCGTCGAGCAAACCGTCCGCGGTACCACTGCGGAGTCCGATCCGCGTACGCTCAACCGCGATGTCCTGGTCGACAAGATCGAGTACGGTGAAGGCGTCGCCAACGCTGAAATGCTCAACCTGCGCACCCGCATCTACCGCCACTTCGATTCCGCGGGCGTCGCCACCAATGCCCGGCTCGACGCCAACAGCAGCCTGAGCGAGGCCTATGATTTCAAGGGCAACTTGCTGTGCAGCACGCGGCGGCTCGCCCGCAACTACACGGCCGTCCCGGACTGGTTGCTGCCAGCGGAGCCACAACTGGAAGCCGAATTCTTTGAGGGCAGCACCCGCTACGACGCGCTCAACCGCCCGATCCAGTCCGTGGCGCCGCACAGTAGCTTAACCCGCACCCAATGCCCGAACAGAATCAATGTCATCCAGCCAGTCTTCAACGAGGCGAACCTGTTGGAGCGGCTGGACGTGTGGCTGGAACACGCTGCAGAACCCAGCAAGCTGCTCGACCCCGTCGCCGAGACGCCGTCACCAGTCGGCGTCGCCAACATCGATTACGACGCTAAGGGCCAGCGCCTGTGCATCGACTACAAGAACGGCTCGACCACCCGTTACCGTTACGAACCCGAGACCTTTCGGTTGGTCCATCTCTATACGCGGCGCGGAGCGGCTTTCGCCGAAGACTGCGACAACCCGACTCCGCCCCCACCCACCATCGCAGCGCCGGAGATCCCGCCTCAGGGCAAGGCCTGTGGCCTGCAGAACCTGCACTACACCTACGATCCCGCCGGCAACATCACGTACATCCTAGACGACGCACAGCAGACCATCTACTTCAGGAACAAGCGCGTCGAGCCGAGCAACGACTACTTCTACGACGCGCTCTACCGGCTGATCCAGGCCGCCGGACGCGAGCACCTCGGACAGAACGGTGAACCAGTACCACACAGCCACAACGACGCAGATCATACCGCCCGCCAGCATCCCAACGATGGCAAGGCCATGGGGCGCTACATAGAGCGCTATGTCTACGATGCCGTCGGCAACTTCCTGCAGATGCAGCACCGGGGCAGCGACCCGGCTCATGCCGGCTGGAAACGCGTTTACGACTATGTAGAGCCCAGTCTGATTGAAGATGGCAGCGGTGGCGCATCAATAAAGGCCAGTAATCGCCTCACCCGCACCACGCTCCATCCCAACAGTGCCAACCCACAGGTTGAGTCATACCAGCACGATGCTCACGGTAACATGGTGCGCATGCCACACCTGGGTGGTGGGCTCCCCGGGGCGAACATGCACTGGGACTACAAGGACCAGTTGCGGCAGACCGACTTGGGTGGCGGCGGCACGGCCTTTTACGCCTACGACACATCGGGCCAACGCGTGCGCAAGGTGTGGGAGAAGGCGCCGGGACTCACTGTAGAGCGTGTCTACCTCGGCGACTTCGAGATCTTCCGCAGGCACGATGGCCCGATCGGTGCTAACACCGCCACGCTGGAGCGGGAGACGCTGCATGTGATGGACGACAAGCAGCGCATCGCCCTGGTGGAGACCCGCACGCTCGACACGGCGGACAACGACCGAGCGCCACGGCAACTGATCCGCTACCAGTTCGGCAACCACCTCGGCTCGGCCAGCCTGGAGCTGGATGAACAGGCCAAGGTCATCTCCTACGAGGAGTATGCACCGTACGGCAGCTCGACCTACCAAGCCGTGCGCAGCCAGACCGAGACACCGAAGAGGTATCGATATACGGGGAAGGAGCGGGATGAAGATAGTGGGTTATATTATCACGGGGCGAGGTATTACGCGCCGTGGCTGGGGGTGTGGATCTCAACTGACCCCGTCGGTTTAAGGGATGGGAAGAATATCTATGCGTATGTTAGCGGGAATCCTGTGCGGAAGGTTGATCCAACGGGCACTCAGGATGTCAGCGAAATCGCTGACGAAGCCATAGAAAGACTGGAACAGCTCGAACAGCCCTTTGAGCAGCAAGGAAAAGTAGGTTTGAGACAGGTGGCATTAACGATGGATATCGACGAACCGAATCCCGTTGGCCAGAAAATCATCTCGCCCGCAGAAGCGCGCGCAAGGGCATTAGATCCGAATAACCGACAGTTTCTCGATCCTTTGACTAATCGTCAGACCAAGCACCTTGGCGTCGAACCAGGTGGTGCACCCCCCAAGCCGCAGGCGCCAGTTTCGGTGACACAGAACCCGAACGCTCTTCTGAACCGTAGATTCAGCGAGATCACGGAGATGCAGGAAATCTTCGACGAGGCGCTTGCGAAGATAAAGGACCCTAACAGGCTATCACCAACCGAGCTCAAGAATCGAATCAACAAAAATGTCTGGGAGATCATAAAAACCGGAAAGAGTGAATCTGCGGCGAAAGTAAGGGCAGCACTCGAGAAACTCGGCTTCGAAAACATTAAAGGTCGTGGTTATGTAATGAAGGCGGTCGAAGTGCCGCCGCAAGCCGAAGCTTCAGCCAAAATAAGGGCTGGTGGAAGGCCATACCAGTTTGTGAAGTGGGGAGGACGTCTTCTGCTGGTCGTCAGCATCAGCCTCGATGCCGTCGATGTTTATTACGCAGAGAACAAAGCAAAGACCATTACAAAGAAGGTCGGTTTCTGGGCAGGCGCTTGGACAGGCGCTAAAGCAGGAGCCAAGATCGGTGGGGCCATCGCATTAGGTGCGGGTCAGGCAGGCCCTCAAGTGGCCACACCTGAAGAAGTTGTCACCGTTCCCGCCGGTGGTCTGATAGGCGGGATCATCGGTGGGATCGCTGGTGCGGTGATCAGCGGGTGGGCCGCCGGTGAAGTGACCGAAACCATCTACGAGTGGATATTCAAGAAAAGATGAAATAGCTGCAACGCTCGCAATTCTAAGCGGTGCCAATCGTGAGAGATTTATGAACTTCAACCCCCCGAAATTATTCATTGGCCTGATGGATTTCTTCTCATCCTGCTACCGGTCGCGCTGCTAACCGATCTGCTAGACGGGTGAGGTAGGCCCAGTCGTGCCGGTGATCGCTATGCCATCCTCGCTGGTGCACAAGCCTAGGCCGCCTTCCAGTTCGCGAGCTATCTCATCGGCCACCAGATATTCCTGACAGGCCCCTGGCTGGACGGAATCAACGACTGCCCTCGCGACCGGACACTTGAATCAGCTGCCGAACAGCAAAAAATGTGGGCCTGAAGTTCGCAAAATCATTTATAGATCAAAACCATTACGGGTGCGACTATGAACAAGATCGCTTATCCCTTGAATCAGGGAATGCAGGGACCGCCGGTAGCGGACCTGCACAACGCGATGCAGGTGCTGCTCGAGCGATCCTTGATTCTTGCGAACGACGAGGCCGCCCGTCGTGAGTTGGCGGCAGCACTGCGTCGGGATCGTGACCGCCAGTCCTTCAACAGAGCCACGGGAAAGCTGGTGAGCGTCTTCCAGCGGGAGTGGCGTTTGCAGCCCAGCGGTGACGTGGACCGTCCGACAGCGGATGCACTGAACAAACTGTTGCGCGAGTTGGGGCTGCTGGACCCGGAGCGCCCACCCGCCTTCCTGCTGGTGACAGGCGTCGTTCACCGTGAGGACGGAGTGCCTTTGCGAGGCACGCGGATGCAAGCCGCACATGTGACCGATCGCAGGGCAATCCGTCTGGGGGACGACAGCGCCGACGCAGAGGGCCGGACGATCGGGTCATCCCAGGTGATTCCGAATGCAAAGCCGATTGAGACCATCGACATCATCGTGCCCATCGCAGCGCCTGCCGTGGATCACCATACGATCCAGGGGGCCATTCTGCTCGAGCATGGTCTGCTGGCGGAGAAGCTCAAGCTCCGCCTGTACCGGCGTGATTTCGGCGACAAGACGACCCTTCTGAGCGAAACCACGACCGTCGGCGCAACAATGCTGAAAAGCACGAGGTTATTCAGCAAAAGGCAGTGATTGCAGTGTAATGAACAGATGAAAATGATTTGAAGGGGATTATCATGAACAAATTTATATTCCCATTAAAACTGAGGATGAAGGGCCCTGCTGCGGGTGATCAGCAGCAGGCTCTATCATCACTTGAATTAGTTATAGATAAGGAAGAAAGTGCAACCCAGAGGTTCGGGTTATCGACCAGAACGGCAGTAATTACCTTTCAGGAGAATCATAGGCTCGAACCGACCGGTGAAGTGGCCGAAAGGACAGCGACTCTCATCAATCGTGAGATAGAATCCGGTACCGGCATAGCAACACCGCAAAACCTACAGTCACCACGCTTACTTTCTCCGAATGCCAGAGGCAATGAGGTTCGGGCACTGCATGAAATGCTTTTAAACCTAGGTAATTCCATATCGGAAAACGAGCAGGAAGAGCAATTTTATGGGCCTAATACGCAAAATGCGGTGAAGCAGTTCCAGGTGGAACGAAAAATCCCGCAATCGAGGGACTTCGATAAAGCGACAGTGTCTACACTTATAAGAGCGGCCAAAATCGAAATAGTTACGGTCACCTTAAAGGGAGAAGGTGTCAATCTTTCCAAACCAGTTTTCAATATAGATAAAAATGAAGTCATGAACCTCGTTGCTCCCGATTCTCTTCAGCCTCAAGGGACTAAATACAAATGCCTTACAGACTATCTGGGACCGTTTCTTGGTGAGAAGAAAACTGCCGCTGCCCGTGAAACTGCCGATCGTCAGGATAGTACTCCATTGAATCAGGCTAGGATGTTGGATATTCAGTTGAACACAGATGATGGAAGATTGATGTTAATAGAAGGGGAGTGCCGCTAATGCCCATACCAAATCATGCTTTAACCTTAAGCTCAATAAAAATATTGAGCATACAATGGGAAAATCCGAGTAAAAATGATGTTGCAAGTCTGCAAGCAGCGTTGAAAAAGCTGAAGTTGGAAGTTGCTCCTGAAGAGCTGAATAAAAATGAAATGGGGGATACTACTAAAGCTGCCATTAGAAAATTCCAGGAAGAAGCCGGTTTAAGGGTGGATGGTAAACTATCACCAAACACTGTTGAAAAGTTAAAGGAAAAACTGGAGCATAACTATTTTGCGGGAAATAAAACCCGTACGAAGAAAATTCATACTCTTCTCGAACAAGCGGGCCAGATTATTGATCCAAGTGAAGTAAAAAGCCGCATATTTGGGAAAAGCACTGAAGAAGCTGTCAGACAGTTCCAGAGGACAGTGGGGCTACCCGATGATGGCCAGTTAAATGAGGATGTAGTCAACAGGCTCACGGAAGAGGCACTCAAGGCCCATTTCACCACGAAAAACCAAGTCGGCCACCTGCAACAAACACTTTTGCGTGTAAACCACATTGCTAAACTTGATTCCAAGATTGATCCAGATGAATTAAAACGAAAAGATCTTGGCCATAGCACCCGAGCAGTCATCACTGCTTTCCAGAAAAAATATGAACTGGAACCGACTGGTGAACTGAACGTAGCCACATACGAACGACTGATATCTGTAGCGGCCAGTCGCCCAATCCCGATGAAGACATTGAAGGTCAAATCGGCGAATAACCTTAGCCCAATCAAACGGATTCTGCGTCTGAACATGACCAATAAGCATGTTGGCAATCTCCAGATGATTCTGGCTTATCTAGGTCATAAGATTGATGAAAAAGAGTTCAAGACCAACACTTTTGGTAAAACGACGCGACAAGCGGTATTGAATTACCAACGTGATAATGGTCTGCCAGTAAATGGCCACGCAGACCGGATGACACAACGTTCACTCAACCAGCAGATAAAGCAGGTAAATCCACAAGCCTTTGTAGGTGAATATCCTTTCCTGATTAAAGGGTGTGTCCGAGATGATCTCTGGCAAGGAAGATCCGGACTATCAGTACAAGTTTGGGAAAAACCATTACGTGGAGAGGGTACGCTTCTCGCAGAGAGAACTACTTTACATAATGGTTTTTTCAACGTAATGTATGATCCACCGCGTAATCCTGTAACTGGTCAAATCAAGGTGCCCTTCCACTTATTGATAAAATTAATTGATGAGAACAATAACGAGATTCTCCAGAGTAAAGTCCTTTTCAATCCCACAGCCATTGATTGGATCAACTTTACTGAAGGGAATGAACCTTACCGTGGCACTTCTGAATACGAGGTGCGGATGAAATTGGTTAATAGATTCCTCAATGATACATCCATTGAAGATATTCAGGAAACCGAAAATGAACAGGATATTACCCACCTAGCGTTAAATGCAGGACAATCCCAAGAAGATGTGATGCGTTTGTTGCTCTCGCATCACATCTATAGAAAGCTGGATAGTCCAATAATATCTCCTGAAGCGATTTATGCTTTCATTCGACAAAGTCTGCCCTCCACTCTTCCAAGCGATTTACTAGGAAGTACAGAAGAATGGACCAAAATTGAGGAATTGGTTGATCAGACCGTTAATGGTTTGGTCTTCATGGAAACCGAACTTCAAACGCGGGCCTTAAATACTGCAATAAAAGAAAATTTCATCCCTGTTGTAATAAGCCAGAAGAAAGAGCAAATTCTGGCAGCCCTTTCCTCTCTCAAACAAAGTTATACTCTAGAAAAGCCCATCCTCATTGGAAATGGAAGTATCAAATCCCTCCTTGAGATATCTCTCGTGGATCGGATCAATTATAGTAAAATTGCTGATACCTTTGTAAAGCATAAAAATTTTAATGATAATTTCTGGATTGATCTTAAAGATCGTGCCAATGAATTTGGCGGAACAATGGCGGTGGAGGACTTCGAGAAAACCGTGAATCTCGGCTACATTACCAAAAACCATGAACCTACGCTCTCCTTTCTGAAATCAAAAAATATAATCCCAAGGCAACTGGTGAAACTGACACATAAGCAATGGACAGAGTTGATTGAGGAGAATGATACTGATCTCCCAGAGTGGATTGATGGTAGTACCCTTGAGAAGAAGAAAAATAATTATGCAGCCATATTGGTCAGTCAGAGCGAAAAACTATTCCCTGCTCTTGCCTTTACCGCTGCAATAAAAACAAGCAATAAACATGGTTTATCCAATATCGACACGATAATTGATTTTCTCGATACGCACCCGGATTTTGATCTTCGCACTACCAACCTTGATACGTTTTTCAGGGAAAAACGTCCTGATATTCCAGAATACGTGCGTACTGAAGCCAGGGTCATGCAAAGAGTACATCGTATTGCACCTAGTGCAGCCGTAGGCCGCGTGTTATTGGATGAAAAAATTCATAGTTCTGCTCAGATCGTATCACTTGGCAAAGAGAGATTTGTTGGGATATTAGAAAGGAATGGCATTAACCAGCGTACTGCTTTGACTATATATGGTTTTGCTGAGTTTCAATATGCCCAGGTTTTAGCTAGAATAGCCGAATATCGGTTTGAATTACATCGGACAAATCCACAGGCTGTTGCACATCATACCTTCACTAAGGAAGAATTTTCTGAGTACTTGGAAGATATCCCAAACCTTGAAACACTCTTTGGTTCACTGGATTTTTGTGAATGTAAGCATTGCCAATCCGTATACGGCGCTCCCGCATATCTCACCGACTTATTACGATTCCTCGGAAATCAGGATTCCGAAGAGGATGGAAAATCAGTCAAGAATAAACTCTTCGAGCGTCGTCCAGATATAGGAGAAATAAAACTGAATTGTGAGAATACGGACACTCCATTACCCTATATCGATCTTGTGTGTGAAATTTTGGAAAATGCTGTCATTGAGCCGAATAATAATGGGCAAGTAACATTCAACCCCCAGACCACACGAACAAAGCAGGAATTGCGGGCTTTTCCTGAAAATATCTGTAAAGAGGCATATGATATCCTACGAACTGCCGATTACCCTATGAATATCTCATTTGACCTCTGGCAGGAAGAATCGCGCATATTTCTTCAGCACCTGGGAATCAGCCGGTATGAATTGATGGAAGCATTCCAAGCCCCAAAGGGTAGCAATACATTTCCCTTAGATCTAAACATTGCAGGCGATTTTTGGGGGATATCCCCGCATGAAACGAGTATAATTGTAACACCTTTTGAAAATACGCAAAAACTGGATTTGTTCTGGGGGTTCGACACATCGGTTTCCGAAGTTAAGGTTTCCAAGTTCCTTAATCACGCCAAAATAAATTATCAGGAATTATTGCAACTCATAGACGTTAAATGGTTCAATCCTGCTATCTTTACTGCTGTCTTTGCTGAAAAACTGAATATCGAAAGAAGACCCATTGAAAGTTGCGATCCGGATAAACATTATATTAAAAATTTTTCTGCCACACAATTCGACAAGATACACCGTTTTCTTCGCTTGTGGCGAAAGACAGGCTGGGAGATGTGGGAGTTAGACCTCCTAATTCGCTCCGACAGAGTAGGTAATGGTAAAGTTGACAAGGATACATTGATACGATTGAAACAATTCAAGCAATTACAGGAAAAGTTACGGCTTCCATTCGAAACCGTCTTGAGTTTCTTTAACCAGATCAATACCGAAGAACGGGCGAAACCAGGAGACCCAGAGAAGATTATTCAGCCCCTTTATATCAATTTATTCCAAAATCCTGCTATCATTAATCCAATCGATCCCACCTATCAATTAACACTTTCAGGACAAGGTAAACTTACAGAACATAAATCAACTATTCTTGCTGCGCTCTCCATTACCGAGACAGAATTAAGTTCACTTATGGGGAGGATTAATGATAGTCTTGATCTTGCGAATCTCTCGTTTATTTACAATCATGTCAATCTCGCGAGAGGGCTGAATGTACCAGTAAAAGACCTGCTGATTCTCCTAGATCTGTCAGGAGTGGCGGATGTATTTGCCTCACCAAAACAGACTCTTAATTTTATCGAGTTGTACGAATGGGTACAAAAGTCAGGATTTTTGATCCAAGAAATAGATTACATTTTAAATTATCAGCCAGACTCCCCGTTTGGTCTGCGGGAAGAGGTAATAACCCAGTTTATCAGGTCTTTGAGAGATAGTTTGCAAAGTATATCCGTTCATAAAGAGGAAGAAATTATCTCTCAAATTTCCGCGCAGTGTTCTTTAGAGGACGACCAGGCACAGTCAGTTCTCGAACAGCTTGATTTATTATGTTGGCAACAAGTCAGCTCCCATGGGCGTCTTCAGGATCTTGAGCAAATTATATCGGCGATTGCTGATTTCGTATCAACACTTGCTCCTACAGAGGGGGGCGATAGAACACAAGAGACCAGTTTATTATTCGAAGCTATTAACCTGCAGGATCGCCTTCAAAAACAGGGTCAAATAATATCCCAAATAGCCACGTCATTCTCATTGACCGACAACCAAGCGCGCTTGCTCGTGCAGAATCTAACCCTTCAAAGGAAAGTAATCTATCACCTGTCAGGTGATAAAATAACAGAGAGGGACAGTAATAATGAGTACCTCACTGAGATTACTTCAATAAACTACCCGGATATCTACAATAGCTATTATCTATTGCATAAAGCCTCGCTGATTGTAAAGAGGCACGCAATAAAGGATAAATACGATCTGGAATGGCTATTGACAAGATCTGAACAATTTAAGTTGCTTGATCTTAACACTCTGCCAATTGCGGATACGCAAGTACAGCCCCCCTTCCAACCGTGGTTGGCCCTTTACAAATGGTTACATTTCAGGTCTCAATATCCCGAACCAGAAGAGGTTTCGTTAAGACATATCTTCTCGTTGGCTGCAGATAATACTCCGAGTATCGAGGATGTACTTGGAGCCATAAGCAAACTGACTACTTGGAAAGAGGACGACCTGAAAGCATTACACTTAGAGTGGCAGCTTCAACATGGAGAACTAATACAACCTGGCGAAATTTCTGATTATGCCAATCCAGACATATATATCCGTCTACAAAGGTGTTTCAACCAGGTTAAACGGCTTGGGGTGGAAGTATGTACGATTCTAAACTGGGCGAAATGTGATGAAGACATACAATTCCATTCAGCTCAACAGATAAAACAGGTTGCAAAATCAAAACACGATTATAGTACCTGGCTATCAATACTGACCCCATTTCAAGACGAATTACGCGAGAGTAAACAATATGCACTAGTAAATTTTTTGATTGAACGTTCTCTGAGAACAGAAGAAGAGGAAATATATTTTAACAATGAAAATTATGCGAATCCGAAATATTGGCAGAATTCTAATGATTTATTGCGTTATTTCCTGATAGATGTCGATATGAGCGCCTGCCAGTTAACTTCTCGAATTAAACAGGCGATCGGCTCGATACAGATGTTTGTACAGCGCTGTTTCCTCAATCTTGAAAAACCCTATGTTCAAATTTCCAAGGAAGAGTCGGAAGACACAGTATCGCTGGACAGTTGGAAACAATGGAAATGGATGAAGAATTACAGAATATGGGAGGCAAACCGAAAGGTGTTCCTCTACCCAGAGAATTGGATCGAGCCAGAACTAAGAGATGATAAGTCGCCATTCTTTGAGGAATTGGAAAATGAAATTTTACAGAATGAGATTACGCATGAAAATGTTGAAACTGCCTATATACATTATTTAGAAAAAGTTCATGAAGTATCCCGACTTGAAATAATCGGCATCTACCATGAATTGGATGACGAGAATCCCAATGATGATCTACCACCAAATGTCAATGTGATTCACGTCATCGGCAGAACAAGATCTCAGCCTGCCGTTTATTACTATCGTCAGTTTGATTTAAGTTATGGTATCTGGACAGCCTGGGAGAAAATCGAGTTGGATATCATCGGCGATCACGTTATTCCGGTGGTTTTCAATCGTAAGGTCTATTTATTCTGGTTGATTTTCACGGAAAAACCCCAGAAAATAAAGAAGCAACCTCCAGCAACATTAACAGATGAAGATGCACCGGCTGATTCCCCAGAACCACCGAAAATGCTGGAGATTCAACTCGCATGGAGTGTCAAGAAGGAGAGAGGATGGGCGTCGAAGAAAGTTTCCCAGCAGAAGCTCATTCATCCTTGGGAGCGCCCACTCTTCTCGTACACTTTAAAACCACGGTATAAGAGCCTGAAGAACCAATTATGGCTGGATATTTACATTTCTTCTTCTCGATATTTCAACAACACAAGATTCTATGATCCCTACAAGATTGTTAAAGGTAAGATTGTAAAAGAATACGCTACTGCTTTTAGGTACGATGAGACGGCACTTCCTTGGCATTCTTCTTCTTTTGTATTTGATGGGGAAGTAGTAGATGTCAAGCTGAAACCATTGGCAGGTTTTTATCGGATTATGAATAGCGAAGGTATTGCTTCTGAAGACCTAGTTTCAACCGATTCCTATCGATACGTTCATGATAACTTTGGGGATGCAGGTGAAACCATCACACGTATGGAGGGAAGATATCAGATCGCTCCTCGCCTTGTGCTTCCCGAGGGAATGCATTATTCAAATTCTCGTCTAACAAATAATCGTTTAAGGAGCAATACGAGCCTGTTGAACATTCTAGAAAACAACTCAACAACGACAGTGCTAGAAGGTGCCATATCGCCGTTCGAAGTAATTATTGCACCTCAGAATTTTCGATTCGAACTTTCGGCATGGAATAACTACATTTCTGAGATTGGGAATTCTTTAGCATTGAACAAGGATGAAGAACGGCTCTTAGAATACCGACTCTCAATACTTACAGATCAGAACAGAGAATTAATTATTTCTGAGCTTGCCGGTGAATTTTCGTTAACCAAAGATCAAGTGCAGCTACTCAGAAAGATGGTGGGCGAAATTCCGGATACACGATGGGGGCAGACTCCATTTTTCTACCAAGATAGGGAGAGGATTTTCTTCATCAGACCTGAATGGCAAGAGCCCATCCTTGGTGCTAACAACACATTCCAGTATTTCAAATATTTCGTCTATCCTTTTTACCACCCGTATGCTGCCCTTTTCATCCGTGAATTATACCGTAGTGGCATAGATGGATTATTAAACCGTCGAATTCAGCTATTCCCGCAATCATTCTATCCAACAAATACATTTAGATTCGACTCTAGTTATCGCCCCAACTTAAAATGCCTCCCGGATACGACAACAGAGCGTGATATTATTGATTTCAGCCAGTACGGTGCATATGCAATATATAACTGGGAAATATTTTTCCATGCTCCCCTATTGATTGCCTGTAAGCTCAGCCAGAATCAGCGGTTCGAGGAAGCAATGCGTTGGTTCCACTATATCTTCGATCCCACAAATACAGAAGCTCTCAATGTACCACAGCGCTACTGGATTACCAAACCTTTCTTCGAGCAAAACAGTGAAGATTATCGGAAACAGCGCATTGAAAATCTCCTTAAGAACATCAATACAAACCTTGATCAAATAAGGGCATGGAAGAACAATCCATTCAAACCTCATTCAATTGCTCGTTATCGACCGATTGCATATCAAAAAATGGTTGTAATGAAGTATATTGACAACCTCGTTGCCTGGGGCGATCAATTATTCAGGAGGGATACAATAGAATCCCTCAACGAAGCCACCACACTCTATATCCTGGCTTACGAACTACTCGGCACACGTCCAACAAAGATTCCAAACGTTCAACACAAAGATCTGTCGTACAACGAAATGGTTGCTGACGGTAATTTAGATCCCTTCGGTAATAAAAGGGTAGAAGTATTAATGGAGAATTTTACGGACACTCCTGTGACTCCCTTCCGTCCCCGAAAAGAAACTGAACCCCTGCCAACTCTTGACATATTTTATTTTAGCATCCCAAACAACGATGATTTATTAGAGTATTGGAATACTGTGGAAGGCCGGTTGTTCAATATACGGCATTGCATGAATATTGAAGGAATTGTCCGTGAGTTGCCATTATTCGAACCACCGATTGATCCAGCATTGCTAGTAAAAGCAGCAGCAGCAGGAATTGATCTCAGCAGTGTACTGAGTGATACTGCCGTTTCCCAAGGATATTACCGTTTCCGAGTTTTATCACATAGGGCATTAGAGTTTTGTAATGTAGTAAAATCCCTTGGTGACAAAATACTCTCGGCTTTAGAGAAAAAAGATGCAGAGAGTTTGGCACTCCTTCGTTCTTCTCATGAGATACATACGCTCGAAGCTATAAGAGAAGTCCGAAAACAGCAGATTTCAGAGGCAAAAGAAGCATGGGCCGGTTTTGAAAAAGGAATTGAAGTGCTCGATAAAAAGATTACTTACTATGAATCATTACCACGAATGAACGATTTTGAGGTATCAGGTGTTTGGTTACACGGCATAGGAATAGGTTCAGAGATCGCAGCGACAATTTCTTCGACGGTTGCTGCCAGTTCTCATCTGGCTCCTAAATTTAAGGCAGGAGCAACGGGATTTGGTGGCACGCCAACTCTGACTGTCGAATATGGTGGTGAAAGTATGGCCAACGCATCTGCTGCTTTTGCGGCATTTTTCCATGGTCTTGGAAGCTGTTTACATGCTTCTGCTGAAATGGTACAAACTCAAGGGGGATATACAAGACGTCATGATGAGAACCAATTCCAAAAAACACTTGCTGAAAAAGAGAAAGTACAATTGGCAAAACAGGTTGAGGCTGCACGAATTCGTTATCTGATAACTGAAAAAGAATTCGAAAACGAAGAGTTGCAAATCGAACACGCAAAATCAGTTGACGAATACATGCGAAGTAAGTACACTAATCAGCAATTGTTCAATTGGATGCTAAATAACCTTGCTACCGTCTATTTCCAGAGCTACCAGCTTGCTTATGATATGGCAAAGAAGGCTGAAAAATGTTATCAGTTCGAGCTTGGAATATTTGACACCTCATTTATTCAGTTTGGTTATTGGGATAGTATGAAAAAAGGTCTCCTTGCAGGAGAGAAGTTAGCCAATGACATACATCGTATGGAGACCTCATACCTCGATGAGCATAAACGACAATTGGAGATTATTAAGCATATCTCACTAGCTCAGGTTCAACCGGTTAGCTTGTTGATGTTGAAGGAGAAAGGGCACTGTTCGGTAACATTGCCGGAATGGTTATTTGATATGGATTATCCCGGACACTACCAACGCAGGATAAAATCAGTTTCAATTACCATACCCTGTGTGGTAGGGCCATATACCAGCATAAATTGCACACTTTCACTCACTAATAATGGTGTTCGTATAACAAACGACACTACGAGTGGATACGGAGATCCTCTGGATCCAGATACCCCCCGATTTATTCGAGGTAATGTACCCGTTCAATCCATTGCTACCAGTCATGGCCAAAATGATGCTGGAGTCTTTGAATTGAACTTCAGCGATGATCGATATCTGCCTTTTGAAGGCGCCGGAGTAGTCAGTGAATGGCAGATCAATCTACCTAAAGAAAATAATCAGTTTGACTTTTCCACGATTTCGGATGTGATTCTGCACATTCGCTACACAGCAGAGGCCGGAGATAATAATCTTGTTAATGCTGCAAAAGCCAACATAGAATTAGTATTACCCAACGCTGGGTTCCTTTTTATTATTCTGAACCATGAATTTGGCAATGAGTGGTATCGATTTATTCATCCTTCTGAGGAACCGGATCAAGAACTGGTATTTACGCTAGAGAACAAGCATCTTCCGTTCTATGCACGAAATAAAATTTCAAAGCTTAATAAGGTGGACCTAATTGTTGAGAGCACCCATGAAGATATTTACTCGTTTAAACTGCAGCTTCCAGGTACGATCACCTCGACTCTTGAACAAATGGTTGTGGATCAAATCGATAAGGGAGTGCATCATTTTGAAAAGAGTGATATTCCACAAGGGACGCCGGTTTTAGGTAAATGGAAATTTTTTGATTGGAAAATACAATTAAAGGAAGAATATGAACATCCAGTCCGAAAATTGAAGAGTGATGATATTAAAAATGCCTATATGATCATCAATTATAGCATTGAATGAGGTGAAGAATTACAAATATCATACTAAAAATTAAACAGATCTTACCAAATAAGCATTATTTCCTTTTAAAAAACATGGTGAAGTATTCATTTTTTGCAGGATGTGAAGATTAAATTTTTTTATTTTGTTGAAATGTAGCGATGTGTCGATTCGAAGGGATTAAAAGAATTCTCTTGGAAAGATCCAATTCTACTTATTTAATAGTTTTAATTTATTCTCTCAGTAATTCGAAATATCTGATGAAAATTTCGTGACCCGTTACTTTTATATACCATAGATACAATAATCCCGGATATCGGGAGCACGTAAGGTTGTTGTATTGCATGGAGAACACTCCGAAAGGAAAGGCGACAGCGGAGAACGACTTCTGATATGTTTAGGTCTTCGCGGTATTACCGCGGATACCTCTTATTACACATTCATTTCTGAATTCTTCAATTTCCATGTCGAATTCTTCCAGAGTATCATATCTTCTTCAGAACCCAAATCAGCCCAATTTAATGAAGTTGATAAACAGTTAATGCCGGATTCTCTTTCATTTTCTACTCATCACCCTTGATAAGTCCCTTGAGCATCCAAATAACGATAACCTTCATTCCATGAAGTGCATTGAACACTGGCCATTTACATACCTTTGTAAAGGCGTCAATGAAGATATTTACCAAATATTTTACTTCAACAGCATAGCCACAATTCACAGCAAGAGCTATATCCACCCCTACCAATTATCGTCCGTGAGTACCCATGTCACCACCGCCGAAATCAAATCACCTTACCGGTACCCACAGCCCCTATCTCCTCCAGCACGCCACAAACCCGGTTGAATGGTATCCCTGGTGTGAAGAGGCGTTTTCCCGTGCCAAAACCGAGAACAAACCCATATTCTTATCTATCGGCTATTCGTCCTGCCACTGGTGTCATGTCATGGCCCACGAATCCTTTGAAGACAGAGAGGTAGCAAAAATGCTGAACCGTTCATTTATCAGCATCAAGGTTGACCGGGAAGAACGCCCGGATATCGACGCAGCATACATGGCATGTTCACAGGCACTGACAGGGACAGGAGGATGGCCTCTCACCATTGTCATGACACCTGACAAGGAACCGTTTTTTGCAGCAACATATATCCCGAAAAACAAAAAATTCGGACGAAAGGGCCTCATTGACATACTTCAGGAGATCGAAACTCTGTGGCAGAACAATCATGCAGGGGTGCGTGATTCAGCCGGGAAACTCAAAACGGTATTGGGTAAACAGACGGAAGATACACCAAAAGGAACATTCGACGGGATGACCGTGCATACCGCTTTCAAGGAACTTTCCGCCACATTTGATGAAGAATATGCCGGGTTTGGAATTGCACCTAAATTCCCGTCACCCCATATGATTGTATTCCTTCTGAAATACTGGAAATTCACCGGAAATCCGGATGCACGCCGGATGGCAGAGAGGACGCTGGATGCGATCATCACAGGCGGCATATGCGATCACATCGGTGGAGGATTTCACCGCTATTCAGTCACCCGCGACTGGCGCATTCCTCACTTTGAGAAGATGCTCTATGACCAGGCTATGATGCTCTGGGCCTATACTGAAGGTTTTCGTGCTACGAAAAATGAAGTCTACAAACGGGTGGCAGAAGACACAGCAGAGTATATCATCACCGGAATGCAGGCAAAGGAAGGGGGATTTTTTTCCGCAGAAGATGCAGACAGTGACAACACAGAGGGAGGTTCATACCTCTGGACAGACGATGAAATCCGGGAGGCGGCAGGAGAATATGCAGCAGACGTGCGTGCCATATTTGATCTCAGAACAGGAGAATACTGTATACAGGAACTCCCCTGCGCCCCGCCGGGAAAACAGACACTGGCCTTTCCGTCCCGGGATGCAGCATACCGGTGGTATACCTCAGACGCCCGCACAAAAATCAGAACAAAACTCATGGAAGCAAGAAACCTTCGCCCACAACCATTTCGCGACGAAAAGATACTCACAGACTGGAATGGCCTCTGCGTTGGTGCGCTTGCATACGCCGGGAGAGCACTGGATCATCCTGAATATATCAGTGCAGCGGAGCAGGCAGCTACGAAAATTCCATATGTGACTGACAGTAACTCAAAAAAACTCCTCCACAGCCGATTTAAACAATTCACCTCTGGTGCGGGAGCGCTGGACGATTACGCCTTTGTAATCTGGGGATATCTCATGCTCTATGAGACAACCTTTGATGCAGACTGGCTTGAACATGCATATGAACTGACTACCATTCTGAATGACACATTCCGCGCACAGGAGGGAGCATTCTACCTGACAGCTGAGGATGCAGAAATCCCTCTCACCAGGCAGAAGACCGCATATGACGGTGCACTGCCATCAGGGAATTCAGTGGCGGCCGTATCTCTCGTTATGCTTTCCCGGATCACCGCCAAAACAACCTATGAGGAGGATGCAGTCAGTATTCTGGACGCTTTCACACCTGAAATCCTGCGTGCGCCATCAGCATACTGTCACCTTCTCTCTGCATATATGCACATAGCATCCGGCGAAGAATATGCCATAGTCCCGGGAGAAAACGGGATAGAATCCATTTTAACAGCGCTCGAACGAGAATATGATCCGTTCAGGACAATAATCGTGGCAGATGGAAGCACTGCTGTCACAACCGCTGCACCCTTCACCCGAACCATGAAACAGATAGACGGCAAAACAACACTCTACATCTGCAGGGGAGGCACCTGTTCTGTGCCGTTTACAAAATTAGAGAATATTGATGAGTGTGGGTCCTCAGACGCGTTTTCCCCCCGCATCTGTACTCCAGAGCACTGATCGGCATGTGCAGTGATTCCCCAGATGGCATACCGCAAGGGTAGAGAAAGTGGCGTTTTCCGGCAGCACAGGCAGGTTTTCCAGTGTTGTCACATCACCATTACCCAGAGTGATATGTGGTGAATACCGCTCATATGCTGCATTTTTTGCATACTCAGGGACATAACCCAGCGTAAAAGGAGTGAGGACTTCGTCATCATCACGAATAAATGATGCCGGCGTGCACTTTTCCTTTTTAATGCCCGCAAGCTGTGCCACCACACTCCGGTGCAGGACAAACAGCGAATCATCTTTTGCAAGATTAATACCTGATACACGGTCATCGGAATCGGTGACGACCGTTGCTGCCCCCTCAATACCTATTTCCATCGGTAAGAGCCTGTTTGCCAGCCGCTCAAGAGGAACGTTCAGTTCAGAGAGCGCACTCCCGGGTATGCACCCCATTGCAAGGGACACATGAGGAATACGATCTGTCATATCCAGCCGTATCGCGTCATCCCCCGTCTTTTCAATGAGCATTCTGTTGATCTGTATTGCAGCCTCCGTCACCTCGGGAGGGGGGAGAAGAACAATATCAATCGCATAATTTCGGAAAAGTCCGCCTGCATCCATGACAGTCATATGTACGGGATTATTCAATATATTTCTCAAAGCGATCTGATGACGCCCCACATATTGGACAATTCTCCGGAGGGCTGGTTCGTGCACAGAGATATCCACATACCCGGCAGCGGAATATCGGATACGGAAGGGAATGATCTCCTGTCAGAATGGATACTTTCTGTCCCCCTGCCTCTTTACCCGCCGTAATCTCACGTTTATCAGGAGACGGTCTCCTGTCGGGAATAGATGGGACAGGAATTTTTCCCGCGGCCACTTCCTTTGATACATACAGGGCACAGTAACAGACGCCATACTCGGTGAGATCCTGATCACGATAATCACACGGACAGATGATATCGAGGTTATCTTCACGCGTACCAATACTGAGACGGCAGGGACAGGCTGCAAACCCATATCGTTCCTCATTGGTTACGATCCCATGCACCAGATCCTTTGCATAGTCTTCATCAGGGTGCAGATGATATCCTGACTGTTCAGCCTGCTTTTTTATCGCAAGATATCGCCGCTCAATATCAAACCGGTTGATCATACGGCAAGCTCCAGTGCGGAGGCAATCTCATCCAGTCGATCTCCAACGATCACCGTTTTTCTTTCACCGATAACCAATGTCGGAAACGAGCCCCGCGGATTGTAGGTCTTCACGAGGTCATACACCTCAGTCAACGTATCACCATCGAGAAGGTCCACATCAATATAATCGTACGCAACACCATTCTCCTCAAGAAAAGCCTTTGTTCTCTTGCAGTGTCCGCACGTACTGAGAGAAAAGAGTGTGACAGCAATATGACCATCTCCTTCTATATGCGTAAATTCCATGAAAAGGCACCAAATCCTCACTTACAACTGATGCTATAAAAAGATACCCAAGAGAAAAATAGGGAGAGATAGTTTGGTGAGCAGGAATTATCTGCCGCCGGCACCGCCGCCGCCAAATCCTCCACCGCCGCCGAATCCGCCGCCACCGCCGAATCCACCCGAGGACGACGGAGGGGTATAGCGGGCAACCGGAATAAACCCGGCATACATCATGTGAACATGCGGCATGCCGGTTTCATGGATATCAACGGAGAGATTTGCCATCGCTTTCTCAACCTTCTCACCAACCCCTAATGCAGTGCCATAGACGAGCCACTCACCCCACATGGAGAGATCCGAGGGGGAATAGCGCTGTATCATAGCAGAGTCTGAAAGAAATGCACGAAACCCGTCCCACTTCAGTTTTTCAGCATAATAATCCTCTTTCCACGCACCAAAGAGGGTGGTCGGGAATACGGCTGCGATACCACCCTGAATAATCATCACAATTCCCAGTAATCCTGCAGGAACAGAGACTGGCGCTGTTATAGGAGAAATAAAGAAGAGGAAAAATGAGAAGAGGGTAATTCCAAGTCCCACACCAACCAGTGGCAGAACCCGCCCGCGTCCCTCTACAATATATCTACTGCTAATTGCACGGTTCACCTCTGACGTGAGTGCAGACAGTGAAGTATTCAGAGCAGCAATTTTTTCTCCTCCTGCCGATGCTGCCAAAGCGAAGGAACGGGTGTCAAGCACCCCTCCCTTTCCCGCGTTTGAAACGAAGTTTATCACCCGCTGTTCATAGGCATCATCCGACACCGTTTTTAAAACCTCTATTTCCACACCTTCCCCATCGGAATGCTCCGTTACATGGAGAATTTCGCGCCTGTGAAGGTCAAGAATCGTCGCATAGAAGCCATTCTCATCAAAATCTACTGCATCTCCGTTAAAAATCAGGTTTACCTGCCAGGGAAGGAGGGAAGTGTCAGGAACAAAACTGATATGTTCGGGAACAACTGCCTGCTTCTCGCGCCCGTGCCGCAGAAAGATGGCAATAAGATAAAGTGGAGCTGCAACGACACCGATGCGACCCAGAAGGAGCATCAAAGATGAAAGAAGTGCAGGAACCGTGTAGAGCAGAGCGGCAGTCTCAGTCTGCTCTCGAACCCCGTCAGTCTTCTCCGGGAATCCGTCTATTACCTCAAGATACGCAGGGTCAAGAAGCATCTCGATTTCTATCAGTGCATTCTCGCCGGCGGTTCCTGTAATATGATAATTCCCGTCTTCCATCACTGTCTCAAATGAGGTTGGGCGGACCCAGATATCTTTTACATATGCTCCGGGTATGGTAATGTCCACCGAGCGATAGGGGATATGCGTTGCTGCCAGTTTCAGGTTGAAATGGGCATCCTCATCATCATACTGAAGAGGGGGATGGAGACGGACTGTGTACTGAGCTGCATACTGCCCTGCTCCAAGGCGTGTTTCCCGGAAAATTCCCATCTCATTGTATTCACCCAGACTTTCAATCAGAGCACGCTGCTCTTCTGCCCCCTCTCCCGTGACAACAGAGTTACCCCTCCAGTCAATACCATAGCCTACCATATCTGCAGGAGCCTTCACATCAATGAGTTCAACGTACGGAGACTGCATTGTATCAAACGCAAGGGTATCATCCCATGTCCGAAAGAGCATCCGGTACGTACCTGCAGACGCTACATCATAGACATAGGTCTCCGTCAGGGTGCCGTCATTCTCCAGCACTGCGGTATAGGAATCTGCCACGAGGTCAGGCTCAAACGTGAGACCAGTGCCAAACGAAAAAAAAATGGAGACCCCTGCAAGAAGCAGGCAGGCGCCGACAATGATCGCGAGCTGATTTGTCTCTTTCACAAAACCTCAGTCCTTTCTAGAATGCGATCTTCGGTGCTTCGGCAATCTCTTCTTCAAACTCAAGATACTCAAGTTTTGAGAAATGAGCTGCAGACGCAATAAAATTCGATGGAATCGTATCACACATCGTGTTGTACTGTTCTGATATGTTATTGTAGGTATAGCGCTGCCTGCCGATCTCATCTTCGATAGTGCGGATAGAGGCCGTCAGTTCAGAAACCACCGAGGCAGTCTTCAGATCAGGATAATTTTCCACGACAGCAAAGAGGCGCCCAAGTATTGAACGGGACTGTGCCTCAATTTCATTGAGGTCGCCGGGACCTGCATCTCCCACACCAGAACGCATCTGTGTCACTTTTTCAAGAGTTTCTTTCTCAAACGATGCATAACTCTGCACAGCGCCGAGGAGCTGATTTATCATATCCAGCCGTTTCTTCATTGCAACACGAATTTGTCCCAGCGTTGCCTCTGATGAGTTCTTCAGGCTCTGGAAACGGTTATAGATACCCACAAACCAGAGGAGCAGTGCAATAAGAACAACTACAAGAATACCGCCAATAATCCATCCAATCATATGATCACGTAGTATGGAGAGATGGGCGGGCGGACAATTTAAATTCTGCCTCTCCAGAAAGATATTATCGGTGTTTCATTGATTCCCTACGGAGTATCTCTTCCTTTGCCTGTACTACACTGTCCCTGACAGTCTCTGATTCATCACGTGAGAGAGGACTCAGGAACGCAAGCACACGCAGATCCCCCAGTCTCCCAAGGGCCCAGACTGTCTTGAAGCGGACCCGCCAGTCCTCATCATTCAGGAGTGCAATCAGCGGTTCAATTGCACGGGGATCATTCATCCGCCCCAGAGAATGAGCAGCACCAAATCGAAGTGACGGGTTATCGGAGGTCAGATTTCTGAGAAAATAGGCAAACATCTCTTCTCTCTTTGCATCTCTCTCCTGCTTTTCTCCCATACTCTCCCTGAATGCACTTCCCTATATTCAAGACTCCGGTGAATATATGCTGACCAAAACGTATATTCAGGTTCATCCGATATGGAGGACAAGGGAATTTCTATGGTATATTTTAATCCTGAGACCGAGACAATGCCAAGAGACGCACTGGACACACTCATAGATGAACGGATCAGGTATACTATTCAATATGCAGTGGATAATTCACCATTTTACCGAAAATGGTTCAGAAACAACCAGATTGATTCAAAATCCATCCGTGAACATGAAGACCTGCTCGAACTTCCTGTGATAAACGGTGCCACAATCCGGGAAAATCAACCACCGGCGACAACTGATTTCTGTTTTAAGAGTGCACCCTGGGATGACATATATACCGTTCATGAAACCAGTGGGACGTCCGGAACGCCTAAGGCATTTTTTCTGATGTGGGACGACTGGCAGCGGTATGCGGAAAAATATGCACGGGCATTTGTATCGCAGGGGTTCGGTCCCGGTGACCGGGTCGCTGTCTGTGCCAGTTACGGGATGAACGTTGGTGCGAATACAATGACACTTGCCGCCCACAAAATAGGGTTCACCGTTATTCCGGAAGGAAAATGCACGTTCCCCGTCAGGGTCATACAGAGTTACCACCCAACCGCAATTATCGGAAGTGTCTTCAAACTGCTTCGTCTGGCACATCGCATGGAAGCAGAGGGGATGGACCCGAAGGATTCCGGAATACAGAAACTCATCGTGGGCGGGGAGAGTTTTGCAGAAGGATCACGGAACTATCTGGAGGAGGTGTGGGGAATTCCTGCCTACAATACCTACGGAAGCACCGAGGGGACGATGTGCGGGGAGTGTTTGATCAGAAACGGCCTTCATGTCCCTGAAGATCTCGTCCATATGGACCTCTATGATCCAAACCTCAGCTCATTTGTACCTGATGGACAGAGCGGGAGAATTGTTTTGACAACCCTTCTTCCGGAAGGGGCAAGAAGCGGGAATCTGCTCATCAATTATGATACCGAGGATGTCACCGAAGTTATCACACGTGACCCCTGTCCCTGCGGACGCACCCATATGCGTGTCAAAAATCCCATCCGGGAAGCAGAAACCGTCCAGATCAAAGATGTACCGGTTAACCGTGTGGATATCGAAGAAGGGGTATTTCAGCGTGAAAATATGGAGTATCTCTCCGGTGAATATGAGGTATTTGTCTACAGCGATGAGGACAGCGGAACCGTTGCGATGCGGGTAAGTCTGGAATGCCACGACCCCGATACCTGCGACAAAAACGAGGTGGAAGAGAACTTTCTCTCCGCACTATTCAGGCAAAAACCGTCGCTCAGCCATATCTACAGTGACGGAACGCTGGAGATTCTCTTCAATTACCCCCCAAACGGCGGACTGGAGCTGTATCGCCTGAAAGGGCGTCCCAAACGTCTTATCGACAGAAGATAAAAAATGGAAAAAATCAGTATCAGGCCAGAGCTGCAATACCATCGAAGTCAATCTGGTTGTTGAAGACCGTGAGGTATTCAGGTTTGCCGTTTTCTATCATGACATACACAAAGAACCGGTCATCAACCCATACAATCTCGGAATATTCATTATCCTCGAGATTTTCAACAAAATAGGCAGGATACCCCCCGGCAGTGCCGGTATACATCTTCATCTCAGGTGTCTCAAAGGTCATCTTGCTCTGCCACATCTGGTAATACCCGGCACCTTCGATGCCACGGGTGTCCTGAATTGCCACATAGCCCACTACACTGTCGTCCGACTTCAGCGTGTAATCACCATACACCTGACTCCACGACTCTCCTTCGTACGTCATGGTCGCCCCATCTTTCTCCCCGGTGACCCAGTTGCTGGTCATTGTCGGAAGAAATTCCATCAGGGCACTGTAATGCACCACTTCACCCGGCGCTGATGCCTGGGGAGACTGCGCCGTCGGCGCTGCTGTCTGTGCAGGCGTAGCAGTACCATCACCTGCGGAAGAATCATCCGTACATCCACACACCAAACATACTGACAGGAGCACCATAACACACACTGCCAGTTTCCATCCAATCCGAATATCTTTCAAATATCCACACCTCCTTACGGAACAAACAAAAATACGTTATCCTTATTATTTATAGTATCTGACACCCGGAAACTCGCATCTTTTTTGTAGTATCTCTGCATATCTGAACCCATGACCGAAGAGCGCCTCTTCACCTATTATCCCTCAGATTTCGGTACAATTCCTGCCAGGGTCTGTCATATGGACCTGATATTTGATATCTATGATACCCACACCGTGGTGCATTCAGAGATGTTACTCAGGGCTTATGACACCCCGATTGAAACGCTTTTCCTCAATGCAAAGAATCTGGAGATACAGAATGTCTCCTGTCCGGTGCATGAAACGACATACACCTATGATACAAAAAACAGCCTGCTCAATATACACTTCGCAGAGCCCATCCTGCCAAACGAGGAATTTGAGATCCACACCGATACGATCTGCCGCCCGACATCGAACGTGCTGGAGGGCCTGTATTATGATGTCACCCCGGACGGTGCCCCGCCCCAGCAGATAACGCAGTGCCAGCAATGGGGATTCCAGCGCCTCGTTCCCTGCATCGATGACATGACAGCGAAATGTACATACACCACAACAATCATCGCTGACAACCGCTATACAAACCTCATCACCAATGGTGACATCATCACCCCCCGACATCCGGTTACAGACGACCGTGACAGCATCACCTATGATAACAGCGTCACACCAATGGCACCGTATCTCTTCTTCCTTGGTGTTGGCACCTATGCGACATTCACACGGCCGTTTGAGTACCCGGACAGCACTACCTTCACCCTCGAACTCCTGGGGCCGCCCGGAACAGACCCCGCACTCGCAGAGAAATCACTTGACATTCTTGCAGACAGTATTCTCTGGATCTATCTCTTCACCGGTTCGGAATGCTATACATCCCCCGAAACACGTAAGGAGATCTACCGTTTGTCAGGAGAACGAAACCGCCTCATACAGGCGGGATCACCGGAAGAGGAAGTCCGGGTCATCCGATCACTCATCTCAGAGCTGAACGAAACAATTTCACCGGGATACCGGTATACCGGTACTGTCTACCGTGAAATCGGGATGCAGAACTCTGATTTTGGCGGCATGGAGAATGTGGGCAATACTACTATCACCACGAACCGGCTTCTTCCGTTTCCGGATGCAACAGATGCCGCATTTGAATACCTCATGCGGGTGAAAGTGCATGAATTCTATCATAACCTGAACGGATCTGAGGTGACCGGGAAGAGCCCCTTTGAGATCTGGCTGAATGAGGCGGTGACAGTTCATATCGAAAATGCATACCACATCTTCCATTTCGGTGAGGATTATACCCGCCTCGAAACCGTCCTTACCCTTCTAACACCTTCAGGCGGCACACTCTTCTATGATAGCGGGGCAGGTTCGATGCCCATTGAACCAGAGGGGTTCAATGACCCGAATGAACTGATTACCGGTGTCACCTATGTTAAGGCCCCGGAATTTGTGCGCATGATTGAAACACTGACCGGAAGAGAGGCATTTGCCAAAGCACTCGACTGCTATCATAAGCGCTATCAACATGCAAATGCATCCCGCGACGACTGGATACATGCAATCGAGGAGACAACCGGCCAGAATTTCACCAGATTTTCGGAGCAATGGCTGACCCAGACCGGCTTCCCGGTCGTCACAGCAACCGATCGGTATGATGCAGAGAGACAGGAACTGGCACTCACATTCAGCCAAAAACAGCGCCCCGACAAAAAGGAATGGGAAATGCCTATCACGTATGCAGTATTCAACCATTCCGGAGAGAAGACCGCTTCCGGATGTTTCCGGATGGATACACCGGATTACACATTAGTCATTCCACAAACCAGGAGCCCGGCCTTTATTTCTCTAAACCGCGGGGCATCCTTCTACGGCAGGCTGGAGTACGACCCCGGAATGAAAGCACTCTCTCTCCAGGCTAAAATGGATGACGACATCACCAGCCGGTTTCTGGCATTCACGCGACTCTGTGAAACAGAGATCATCCGCCTGATGCAGGAACCCGAAGCGGCGGTCAAGAGCACTCTCACCGATCTTATTGCAGATATCTTCTCTGATGAAGCACTCCTTTTAGAGGCAGGCGGGCTCTTTTTAACCATCTTCGACTCGGTAGGAGACGAACACTATGCGCACCACTACACTGACCTGTACCACGCCCGCAGACGACTGATACAGGCCACGGCAGAACGCCATTTTTCCCTCATCTCCCATGTCTACGCCACATATGCAACGGATGTTCCCTCTCCCGAAGATATTGCAGGTGATGTGGCCCGTCTAAAGCGGCGCCAGGTAAAAAACACCGCGCTCTCCTTCCTCGCGGCATTGGACACACCAGACGTACATGACATACTCATTCGCCAGTACCGGAATGGGGCAACCGCAACGGACAGGGTGAGTGCATTTGCGCACATTGTGAACTGCAGCAGTCCTGAGCGTATATCTGTCATTCATGATTTCTACGAAAAATCACGGAACAATCCGGTCGCCTGGGAGACATACCTGAGTTCCCTTGCAGGCATCGCATCTGCAGCAGATATCGGGCTCATTCGTGAGGCAGCAGCATCTGACGCTTTCAGCCTGGAGATGGCCAATGACCAGCGGGCACTTTTTGGCAGATTTGCCCAAAACAAAAAGATCTCACTGGAGACGCCGGAGGGGAGAGCGCTTACCGAAGAGATTCTTCTCACCCTTGCACCGGTGAATGAATACAGCACTGTCAATATGCTCTCCGTCTTTGGCAATCTTGACCGCATGAAAGAGGAGCATCAGGCACCACTGATTAATATCCTGCTGCGTCTGCTGGATGCAACAGATCCACAAAAAACACCCAGTGTCTATAACACCGCCCGCAGAATACGTGCGGCATCACCTGCGGCAACAGCCGTGTGGAAAACAAAAAGCGGAAAACCGATCCCAAAAACCCGTACATAATCCCTGTAGAACACCACTTCCGGGCATCAGATCCCCGGTACATCTGGCAAATAATAAGTATCTCCCAAATGATAGGATGAGGTATGACGGACGAGATTTCTGTACGGGTTCCGCTTGATGTGCCGGAGTCGGCAAAAGCCACCTATATTGACAACTACCTTCTGGTCACCCAGTATTCGGGCAATCTGATGCTCTTTGCCGGTGACCAGAAGATGGAGCACCTGAACGATGATTTTTATGGCGAAGGTATTGCTACCGATGACGCTGACCCGGAGCACCTCTTCAGGATTGCAGATGAAGGCAGAATCGGTGTCTTTGCAACCCAACTGGGTCTGATTACCCAATACGGGATGGATTATCCGGACATACCGTATCTTGTCAAGATGAACTCGAAGACGCATCTTGTCAAAACAGCCCAGAAGGATCCCCTGAGTCCGCAGCTCTTCGCCATGCAGCAAGTCGTCGATCTGCGTGACCGCACCGGCCTTGATATCACCGGTATTGGCTACACGATCTACCTGGGCAGTGAGAATGAGGCACAGATGCTGCGTGAGGCAGCCCTGCTCATTGGGGAAGCACACGCACACGGCCTCTTAACCGTTCTCTGGATCTATCCGCGGGGCGCTGCTGTCGGTGACGAAAAAGACCCGCACCTCATTGCAGGAGCAACCGGTGTTGCCGCAACACTTGGCAGTGACTTTGTGAAGGTCAATGCACCGAAAAAGGATGGGGAATCTACAGCTGCGATGCTCAAGGAGGCAACAATGGCTGCCGGCAGGACAAAGGTCGTCTGTGCAGGGGGCTCCAGTGTCTCAGCAGAAGCGTTCCTCAAACAGCTCTCAGAGCAGCTCACCGTCGGCGGATGTTCGGGCAATGCAACCGGACGCAATATCCATCAGAAACCCCTCGATGAGGCTGTCCGGATGTGCAATGCAATCTCCGCACTCACCATTGACGGCGCCTCTGTGGAGGACGCAATGGTAATCTATACCGGAACACAGGAATAATCAAATATTTTTACCTATTTTTCCCGGAATGGGATATTTTCATGCACCATATTTGTAAATATCCAGAGGACCCTTCTCCAAATTTCTGAACGCTAAATTCCACAGTATTTTTTCGTTTTCAATACTACAAATGGAGCAAGGGGGAATGCTTGCCCATTCCCCTGCGACCCATCACATAGCAGGGGATGGGTCAGGGGAGGGGACTTTTCCCTCCCCCCCTCAGGGGGAGGCAGTCCAGGGGATAAAGAGTGTATGGGTTGAACATGAGATTCCTATGAGAACAAAACGAAGTCATTCTCAATATAATAAACCTGATATCCAGTTACAATTTCAATTCCTATTCACTTCCCGTACAACTCACATCCCTATGTGGGGGCTGTCGGGGGTGAAACCCCCTGACTCAGGAGAAACCGGACAAATCATCCTAAAGAACAGAAAACCTCCTCGCCCGCACGGCCGCGGCCGTGCTCCTCCTCCCCCCTCAGGGGGAGGCAGTTCAGGGGATAAGCGGTGTACGGATTGCACAATGATTTTTCAGTGGAGCATTAAAAACAGGTACATTCACAGTATTAAGAGAAATGACGGCAAAATTCCACGTCACTTCCCGTACAATGCGGCATCCCTTAGGGGACTATCAGTGGGTGAAACCCCCTGACTCTGGGAAAACCGGACAAATCATCCCAAGGAACAGGAACCCCCTCATACCCGTACGGTCACGGCCGTGCTCCTCCTCCCCCTCCGGGGGGAGGCAGTTCAGGGGATAGCTGGTGTACGGGTTACACAACGATTTTTCTGCGAGCGCTAAAACAGGTACATTTACAGAATTAAGAAAAACTTGACAGCCAAATTCACAACAATTCCAGACAGACAGGACAATGGTCAGAACCATAGACATCTGTGAGAAGCGTTGCCGATTCAATCCGGTCCACCAGTGCCTCGTTGACAAAAAAATAGTCAATCCGCCATCCGACATTGCGCTCCCGTGCACGTGATTTCAGATCCCACCATGAATAATGCCCGCCATCCGATTCAAACAGGCGGAAGGCGTCTGTGAACCCGGCGTCTACAAGACGGTCAATCCATGCTCGTTCCTCAGGGAGGAAACCCGATACCTTTGCATTCTCCTTTGGGCGCGCAAGGTCAAGCTCAGTATGGGCTGTATTCACATCCCCACAGATGATGACATTTCTACCGTTCTCTACCTGTGCCACGGCATCCGCCAGACAGATCTGATAGAAATCCATCTTGTATTGCAGGCGCTCTTTGGATGCTTTACCGTTCGGGAAATAGATATTGTAGAGCAGAAAATCCGGATGTTCGGTAATAAGAATCCGTCCCTCATTCCCAAAGCGGGATTCAGAAAAGTCTGTCCTGAAAGATGTCACCTCATGCAGGGAGAAGGTTGCGACACCGCTGTATCCCCTCTTCTCTGCCCAGGAGAAATACGAAAAATATCCCTCCGGATGACGCATTCCGGCGGTCAGCTGATCGGGATGTGCCTTTGTTTCCTGCAGACAGAGCACATCAGGCCGTTCATTTTCAAATATTTCCTGCAGATTGCCTTTCCTCGCTACCGCCCGAATACCGTTTACATTCCACGAAATAATCTTCATTCCCCTGTTACCTCCGGTTTGCATCCGTACATCTGATTCACTCCATCTCACCAAAAATTGCCTGCTGTGCATCCTATGGCTTGACCAACACCGTCTTTGACCGCAGATACGGTTCAAAAGCGCCGGAACCGTTCTCCCTGCCAATTCCGCTCGCCTTCATGCCCCCGAACGGCACATCCGGAGGGATTCTCAGGTGCTGGTTCACCCAGACAATGCCTGCATCCAGCTGTGATGAGGCGGTCATCGCAGTTTTGATATCCCTGGTCCAGACCGATGCACCCAGACCATAGCGAATGCTGTTTGCGATCTCTATCGCAGCATCAAGACCATCTGCTGCAATGACCGGTAGTACCGGCCCAAATACTTCAGTATTTAGTAACGCTGAGTCATTTGGGAGATCTGCTACGATAGTCGGTTCGTAGAAGAGACCGTTTTTGTACTCCTCCCCGTCCGGGATACCACCGCCGCAGAGGAGGGTACCCTCACCACATGAAACGCCGTCATCCATCATTCTGCATATTGTATCACGTGCCGCTGCATTGTTCATCGGGCCCATGCCTACACCGTTCCTGCTGCCATCACCCACCACAATACCTCCTACCTTTTCACAGAGTGCACGAATAAATGCCTCTTTGATGGACGTATCAACGACCACCCGTTTGACTGCGGTGCAGGTCTGGCCACAGTTATAAAACCGGCCGGAAACAGCACCAGCGGCTGCCGCCGGTATATCAGCATCCCGGCAGACGATCATCGCGTCACTGCCACCCAACTCCAGCGTGACCGGCACACCGTTTCTGCCTGCAGCACGCGACACCCCGGCCCCGGTCTTCGTGTCGCCGGTAAACGAGAGGTGGCCCAGGGCAGGAGTGGCCGCAAGAGCTACCCCAGCTGTGTCTCCGGTGCCGGTCACAACCTGCAGCACACCGGCAGGGAGACCTGCGGTCTCCAGAATATCTGCAATTCTGAGGGTGGTGAGCGGGGTTGAACTCGCCGGTTTCACAACAATGGCGTTCCCCGCGACTAGTGCAGGCCCAATCTTCCATGCAAAGATTAAGACCGGCATATTCCAGGGGATGATCGCGCCGCAGACACCAACCGGTTCTTTAAGGACACAGGCAAGACCATACGACGAGAGCGGCAGACACTCACCCCTGAGCGATCCGGATACTGAATGGTAATACTCAAGGACATTTGCACACCCCTGTATCTCGTTACGTGCCTCATGCAACGGTTTACCCTGTTCAGCGGTCAAAAGGGCGGCAAGTGTGTCAGTCTGCGCACGGATGGCACGGGCCCCGACACCGAGAACCTTTCCCCGCTCACGCGGGTCACGCTTCGCCCAGTCGGCCTGTGCCGCCTCAGCTCTGTCAACGGCAGCAGCCACTGCTGCCTTTCCGCCCGCAGGCACCTCCCCGACAAGGCTTCCTGTTGCCGGATTAACTACCCGGATTGTATGATCTGAAACGTCATCTGCACACATCGCGTCCTCTTTCATCGAAATCCCGATTCATTATTACTGCATGCTCCCCAATAAAAAAATTCCCAAAACCATTGGAAGGGAACAGTTATTCAATAAATGTCCCTTCCGGTTCGGCATCAACGTCAAAATCATCCAGAAACGGCATTAAACCCTTAATATATGGAATGACGTGGGACCCTTCCGTTCGTTCGCCCACCTCTATGACCTGAATCATCATGGGAAATTCCTTCAGGCGGGAGGGAAACGATGGATCATTTTCAGACGCGAATGCAATAAAGGAATTTGCAAGAACAAACGGGCGGCAAAACTCATCTGCGCCGGCAAAATTCTTCAGGTCATCTTCATACGTTGAGGTTTCTGCGAGATCCTTTTCAAAGTATACAACCGCTTCGATCCCGCAGGCATCTGCGATTTCCCCCAGTTTCCGGATATCCGACTTTTGGCCGACAGTTACCCCAAGGGCCTGCATCTTTTCAGCAACACTCTCTCCTGCTATATCATTCCATGACTGCTTCTTCATCGCATAAACTCCGTATACACAGGTTAAACGGGATATATACATGAATATACCTCTTACGGGCATTCCATTCAAAAAGACTAAATGCCTGCACACGTATTGGAAACTATACAAGGACGTGAGAAAAAATGCCGGAATTTGGATCACCATTCTCAGGAATGAAAGCTGACAGGAAACTGACTGACGAAGAACTCATCCGTGCAATCCGCTTCATGGTTTCTGCGGAGTATGAGGCCATTCAGCTCTATGTCCAGCTTGCAGAGTCAACTGACAACAAACTCGCACAGGAAGTCCTCCGCGACATTGCAGACGAAGAGAAAGTGCATGCCGGTGAGTTCCTTCGCCTGCTCCACCACCTGGCACCCGATGAGGAGTCCTTCTACAAAGAGGGATACGAAGAAGTGGAAGAAGAGATTGAAAAACAAAAATAATCCTTTTTTCGTCACGGAAGCTCTTCAAACCGCCGGACAGAGATATCAAGATAGTCTTGGCTGACGTCGGACCCGATAAACCGCCGTCCGTGTGAGACGGCGGCAATGCCTGTTGTAGAACTGCCGGTAAAGGGATCCACCACCAGATCACCGGGTGCTGTTGCGGCAAGGATAATGCGGGTCAAAAGGGAAAGCGGCTTCTGTGTCGGATGCTTCCCGTGTACCTTCTCGACCTTACGCGGTGCCGCCACTGACCAGACAGAACGCATCTGTTTTCCGTCATTTTTGAGCGCGTCTACTTCATGCCACCGCCCCCCCTTCATATCCTCGTAGTTGAAGGTATGCCGGGCATCAGGGGATTTCCGTGCCCAGATGATCGTCTCATGGCTTGCCGTGAAATACCGCCCCGACAGGTTCGGCGGCGCATTCGGTTTGAACCAGCAGATATCATTTAAGATATGAAATCCCGCCCTCTGCAGGGCGTACCCACATGCATAGATGGAATGATAGGTCCCTGACACCCACAGGGTCCCTTCATCTTTCAGCACATACCGGCACGCAGAAATCCACTCTTTATAGAAGGATAAATCATCTTCAAACCCACTGGAGGCATCCCAATCACCCTTGTCAACTGAAACACGCCTGCCCCCCTGACAGGTAAATCCCCCGTTGGAGAGGTTGTATGGGGGGTCGGCAAAGATCATATCCACCGATGATGCAGGCATACTCCGCAGAAGGTCCCTGCAGTCAGCGCAGTACAATACAGCCCCCTCCCGCTCGTAGTACGGGGAGAGCGGAGTTATCTCCATATCTATAGTCATGTTTCTGCATACACTGCTATAAAAGCGTGCACAAACGAAAGGTAACTGCCGGAGTGCATCACCAATAAAGACCGCTTTATCTAACCTTACCCCCTACCGGTTTCGCAATACTGATGTAGTTTATCGGGGATACTTACGGTGCTATGAATGAGTGCTATGCAGGCAATGTGCAGGACATGATGAAACTGATGGCAACCACCATCTCATCAACTGCTGACTCTCTCTCAAATGAAGGAGTCGGAGAGTTCATTGATGAACTGCTCAATGCCAAGCGGATATATGTGATGGGTGCCGGCAGATCAGGTCTTGTTGCAAAGGCATTTGCTATGCGACTGATGCACCTCGGGATGCATTCCTATGTCGTTGGAGAAACGATTACCCCCGCAATGAAAGAGGGCGACACTATTGTGGCCTACTCCGGGTCCGGGGAGACAAAGTCCATTGCTGAACTCTGTGAAACAGCCAAATCCATCGGTGGACGGCTCTGTCTCGTTACATCAAAGAAAGACTCACGCATCGGCCGGATTGCAGACTGCGTGGCGGTGATAGAAAGCCACCGCGATGAAGTGAAGGATGAATCAGCCGAGTATGAGGTACGGCAGATGCGTGGTGAACACCGCTCATTTGCTCCTCTGGGCACCATCTTTGAGACAACAGCCATGGTATTTTCCGATGCGATCGTCTCGTCCATTATGGAAATTACCCAGTGCGAGGAGAAGGACCTCAAAGGCAGGCACGCGAATATTGAGTAGGAGAAGATACAGGATGGCCACATACACAGGGCGGATATCACAGCGCGTACTCGATGTCGAGATGTCAGGCATACGGAAATTCTTCCAGGCCGCAGCACCGGATGCAATCAATCTCGGTATCGGGCAGCCCGATTTTCCAACACCGGAGCATATCAAAGAGGCAGGTATTGCGGCAATACGAAACAACTACACCGGCTATACATTCAACTACGGTCTTCCCGAACTGCGTGAGGCAATATGCACCAAACTCGCACAGGAAAATAGTATATCACATGCACCGGAGAATATCATCGTCACTGCCGGCGCAGGAGAGGCCCTCTATGTGGCAATCACAACATTGGTACGGGAAGGGGAGCGCGTGCTCTTCCAGGACCCGGGATTTGTCTCTTATGAGGCATGCACTGTTCTTGCCGGCGGCCGGCCGGAAGGCGTCCCCCTGACTCCGGATCTGCGCCTTGATGTGGAGGCATGCAAGGAGCAGATGGATGGGGCCCGTGTCTTTGTGCTCAACTCGCCGGGCAATCCGACCGGGACCGTCGAAGATGAAGAGACCATCCGTGCTATCGTTGAGTATGGAAACGACCACGGTGTCACCATCATCTCCGATGAAGTCTACGAACACTTCATCTACGATAAAACACATTACAGCGCGGCCCGATACGGAGATGATGTTATCACCATCAATGCAACGAGCAAGACCTATTCCATGACCGGATGGCGTCTCGGATTTATGGCAGGTCCGGGCGAGGTGATAGAAGAGGCAATTAAGGTGCACCAGAACTGCCAGACCTGCGCCACCTCCATATCCCAGTATGCAGCACTCGCGGCATACACCGGCGACAATACCTGCGTTGCAGAGATGCGGGAGGAATACCGCATCCGCCGGGATATGCTCTACGACGGTCTTCTGGACTGCGGGTTTGAATTCCCGAAACCGGACGGCGCATTCTATATGTTTGTCCCAATGGAACAGAAGACATTCCGTGCCATCATCGATGCAGGCGTTGTGATCATCCCCGGTGACGCATTCGGCGAAAGGTCTGCCGGATACGCGAGGTTTAGTTATGCGGCCTCACGAAACGATATCAAATCAGCACTCGAACGCATTCAGACAATCGAAGGACAGTGAAATATTATGGTAAAAGAACTCCTCAGAAAACTCTCAGATGCACATGGACTTTCCAGTTATGAAGGCTCCGTCCGTGAGATCATCAAGACCGAACTCGAAGGCCATGTGGATGAATTCGCGGAAGACGCAATGGGCAATCTCGTTGCTATCCGGCGCGGCGGTGACTTTAAGGTCATGGTCGCGTCCCACATGGACGAAATTGGCCTGATGGTCCAGTACATCGATGATGACGGATTCATCCGGTTCGTCCCCATCGGCGGATGGTTTGCCCCGGTACTCTATACCCAGCGGGTCATCCTCCATGGAAAGAAGGGGCCGGTGGCAGGCGTCATCGGTGCAAAGCCACCGCACCTCCTCTCCCCTGAGGAACGCAAGAAGGAAATTAAAATTGATGACTTCTTCATCGACATCGGTGCAACATCCGCTGAAGACGTCGCAAACCTGGGTATTGAAATAGGCACACCGGTCACGACCGACCGTGAATTCACCGAACTTGCAAACAACCGGGTCACCGGCAAGGCGCTGGACAACCGTGTCGGTGTCGCCCTCCTCATCAAGGCGCTTAAAGAGACCACAAGTTCCCACACCATCTACGGCGTATTCACCGTACAGGAAGAACTCGGCCTGAAAGGGGCAAAGGTCAGTGCATTCACTCTTGACCCGGACTGTGCAATTGCAACTGATGTGACCATCCCCGGCGACCATCCCGGTGTCACCAAGAAGGAAGCAAGCCCTGAGATGGGCAAAGGGCCGGTCTTAGTTCTGGTCAGTGCACAGGGCCGCGGCCTGATGGCCGACTGGAAACTCGCAGACTGGCTGCGCGAGGCAGCAGACGAGGCAGAGATTCCCTACCAGCTGGAGGTCGGCACCGGCGGCAATACAGACGCGACCATCATCCACCTTGTGAAAGGCGGCATCCCAAGTATTCCCCTCTCCATCCCCGCACGCTACATCCACTCCCCGGTGGAAGTCGTGGACATCGGTGATGTCGAGGCAGGCGTCAGCCTCCTTCTTGCAGCCCTGAAACGGGACAGCCCGTTTGCCTGAAGTTACCTGAAAAATCTTTTTTTTATTTTTGCTCATCACTGTTTCCTGTGGATAAGAGATATAATCAGATTGAAAGGCAAGGGAGGGGTCCCCTCCCTGCCTGACCCTTCCAAAGAGGAGCAGTCGCAGGGGGGAGGGGCAAGCCTCCCCCCTTGCTCCGGATTGCCAGAAAAATCCGGCAAGAAATGTCAAATTCAACGTATCACATACGGAGAAAAAAAGACAGTAATTCTCCAATATCGCGAATCAGTACAACATAGGAGCATGAGGGATGCCTGTCCATCCCTCATGCGACCATTCACACCTTGGGGGTGGGCTGCAGGGAGGGGGCGTGCCCCCTCCCTTGCTCTCAAAACACCACCCCATTCATTTTCACCCCGCACACGCCGATGAGTTATACCTTCTGAGGCACACTGATCAGCACGACAATGAACAATGACCTTGCACATGCATGCGCACTGCAGGAAGGCTGTTTTTGTATCACCGTTGCACCATATGCCAGCCTCGTCCCGGCAGTCATGCAGACGTTACAGGAAGAGCGGCGCAAAATCCTGTATGTGAGCGGAAACTACCCGCCGGTTTTGACCGCAGTCGACCGGAAAACCGGACACTTCAGTATCCGCCGCGCACTCACCGCCTACCAGTATCTCACCATACTCTCAGACGCATATGAATCATGTATCATCGTCGAACATGACCGCTCCGTATATGACGATGCACCGGAAACAGCCGAAGCGGTTGGCAGACTCTGCAGGGAGAGAGCAGAAGACGCCGCAGTGCTCCTCATCGCCCGAAGGTGGGACACATTCCTTGAAGCGATGGAGCCCGCCGCTCATACAATCATACAGATACAGGATACAGGGAAGAAGAGGAGAAACGCGAAGTGGCCCGTTGCGGTGCGCGAAAAAACAACCAACCATGCCCACGCCCGTACCGGCACGAAGAACCAGGATACTGGTGGGAGCAATGCACAACGGCAGCTATGGGACAAAGAATGGCAGTGAATCCCATATCTTCGTGGATCTTTGACATCACCTCAACTCCACGGGGAATCACCCTCTGGACAAAGGCTGGCGGGCATGTGGATGCCATCACCCGCGAATTCCGCCCGCCGTTCTACTGTACTCTCACTGATGAGACGGCCCATTGGGAGATGGTGGACGCCCTCACTGAAAAGTACGGTGCATATCCATGCACATTCCAGACCATCTACGGAGAAGAGCGGGGATACTGCATCCATGCCTCGCGGGATGTCGCAGAAGAAATTGAACGCCAAACACAATTTTCTGCCTCACTCTATAATGTCGATCTCCAAAAAAGTCAGCTCTATTGCGCAGCGAAAGGATGTCTGCCCTGCAGTACGGGAACACAGAGCCCATTCTCCGCAGAAACCACCCATCCCCTCACCACCATCACCATACGGCCTGCCGGCCGGCCAGAAACCACACGCACCCTCACCGATGTGCAGGTAACGGGCCGCCGCAGTCACCTGCTCCGCGGCAGTGAACCATCTGTCGTCCACGACCTCTTCACGGTCATCACGGATGAAGACCCTGACCTGATGCTTTTCCATAGCATTGACCGGTGGGCAGATCGGATTCTTGCGGCATCAGAAAAAGCCGGCATTCCCTGCGCCCTGAGCAGGACCGGCCGCTACCGGAGGCTGCGGGAAATGTCCTATACCAGTTACGGCCAGATGCGGCACCGCCCGCCTGCACTCATCCCGGAGGGAAGGGTGCTCATTGATACCGATGCGAGCTTTATGTATCGCACCGGCGGGCTTGCAGGAGTGTTTCTGGCATCCCGCCTGACCGGCATTCCGCCCAACCTGACCAGCCGGTTTACGCCGGGCACCATCATCTCATCCTACGAATGTTCTGAGGCCCTCAAACGGGGCATTGCTATCCCATTCCGCAAAAATGACGCAGAGGCCACCCGCAACTGCCGCGATGTGCGGCTGGACGACCGCGGCGGCCTTATTCTTCAGCCGGTACCGGGTCTCTACGGAGCAGCCTCCCAAATCGACTTCACGTCATTTTATCCCTCCATCATCGTGAACTACAACATATCCCCCGAGACGCTGGCAGACCCGGAAAAGGACGGATTTCTCCCGGCAGTAATTGACCCCCTGCTGAAGTTCAGAATTAAGATGAAAGCAAAAAAACGCGAAGATCCCCACTACGCAGGTATGGACGCCGTCCTCAAATGGATGCTCGTTACCTGCTTTGGATATACCGGATACAAAAATGCGAGGTTCGGACGCATTGAGATGCATGAAAAGATCACTGCCATCTCAGCAGACATTCTCGGGTCGGTGAAACGGATGGCAGAGGAGATGGGATACACGGTCCTCCACGGTATCGTCGACTGCCTGTGGGTGCAGGGCGGGGATGGCACAGACCTGAAAAAACGCATCGAAGAGGTGACTGCCATTCCCACCGAACAGGAAGACTATGACTGGCTGGTCTTTCTCCCGCAAAAGGACGGCAGTGGTTCATACACGAATTACTTCGGCCGCCTTGCAGACGGCACCATGAAACTCCGGGGTGTTGCAGCACAAAGGCGCGACACGCCACCCTATGTCTGTGCGATGCAGGAGGCCTGCTTCTCCCTGATGGCAGAGGCCGCCTCACCGGATGAACTTGCAGGGTACGAAGAACCGGTGACAGCACTCTACCGCTCATACCGAGACAGCATGACAGATGCTCCTGCCTCCTCATTTGTGATACACCGCCGGCTGAGTAAGACGGCATACCAGAACAACTCCATATCTGCTGCGGTTGTCCGGATGTATCGCGCCGAAGGAGTGCCGCCTGAGCCAGGGATGGACGTGGAATATCTGGTGCAGGATGCCCGCACGAAGACAGTTGTGCCGGGGTGGAGAGCGAAAAATCCGGATTACTCCTACTATGCCGCCCTGCTGGAGAAGGCATGGAGAGAGGTGTATTTTCCGTTTCAGTGGATAAATAAACACGCATGAGAGCAAGGATTCAGGCTCTGCTTTAATAAGAAAAACAGTGATCTCTCACAAAAAGGGAGATGTTAGTCAAACAGTGGTTCCGCAGCCACCCCGTAGCTGCCACTATACCGCTCGCCATTGTAGGGAAGGGAAAGCGTGCCATACACCATCTCCGGATGCTCCAGACCGCTGATCACCAGCTTCGTGCGTGAGACCGTGTAGAGCACATCATCCATATACAGGGACCGCAGGACAGAGTCAGGAGACCCCCAATAATACCCGGAATCCGGATCTGCGTTGTGCGTCACCGTTCCCTTCAGGACAAATCCGGTCTCCGGTGTCAGGCGATAGACATAGGCCCCCTGCCAGTATTTTGTCGAATACGCATCATACGGGCTGCCGGTTACCGGGACTTTCACGATTTCATGCACCGGAAGAACAAGGATGCCCCGGGATGCATCAAAGAGGAATGCCTTGTGATCGTGCAGTGCCTCTGAATCCGTACCCGGAAGGCCTATCTCCACCCGGTCGACCTCCGATGGGTGGTTCACATCTGCGACATCAAAGAGCGCCATTTTCAGCCCGCCGGTCGTAAACCCGCCCCACTCATTTGCAACGGTCTCTTTTCCGATACCAATGATATGCGTGGCATCATAGGGATGCAGGTAGTCTGAGTAACCGGGGATCTTCAGTTCGCCCAGAACCGCAGGCGTCGTTGGATCGGTAAGGTCGATGACAAAGAACGGGTCCATCTGCTTGAAGGTGACCAGATAGAGACGGTCTCCGATGAACCGGGCAGCATATATCCTCTCATCCGGGGCAAGATACTCCAGTTTTCCCTTCATCGTCAGGTCAGAATCAAGGATATAGACATTGTTGTACTGCACCCATGAATCACGCGCCCACTCGTTCACCGTCGTGGCAACCCTAAGGTTCCCTTTGTATTCATCCAGGGAGAACTGGTTCAGTAGTCTGCCGGGGAAGGTGCCGGTGGCTGCATATGCTATTTCACCCTTCTCTACAGAGAACCGGTGTACCACGGATTGTCCACGGGGTTCCACAGGTGCCTGTCCAAATCCGTCCCATGCCCCTGCAGAATACGGCTGCTGCCAGACGTATGCGATGTAGATATTGTCAACAGAAACATAGAGCGTGGACCCATATCCCAGCAGGAATGACTCCGCATCGGTGACCGACCCGTCACGGATGTCAAAGGAGGTTATCGTGGTAAACTGCCAGGAATACCCCGGGATATCCGGCACAGATACAGGCGGCTGTGCAATGAGTGCGTCACCTTCGCGCACCTCAGGCAGCAGCAGAAGATCCCCGTGGCGTGAGAGGGATTCATGGGTAAAGAGAAAGACATCGTTCCCATTCATCCGGCCGTCATAATACGTGCCGTCCACTGTCAGATCCCGGATGATTTTCGGTTCTTTGTGGTCACTGACATCATACACATACACATGCGTCACATCCCGGGCATACGGAACAGGTGCCGCACTCTCTTCGGGGTGAATAAATTCCGTTTCGCGGACCGATGAAAAGACCACAAGCCGGTTGCCCGAGAGAAACAGTGCTGAGGGAGTGCCGGTAAGCGGCGTCTCAGAGACAATGCCCGCACCAAGAGGCGGGTAGGCATCCACAATAACCAGTCTGCCGTCGCTCACAAGATAGATGTATTTCCCGTCATTTTTGATGAAATCGGCTTCATCGACTCCTCCCACCTGGACATTCGTAGACGAATATGCCTCTGTTCCCCCTGAACCGGACGACGCACTTTTCAAAGCCTGTGGGAGCTGAGCCGGTACCGGCGCCGGCGGCATTGCACCATCCAGTGCCGCCTCCTCTGAAACAACACGAATATTGCCATCCATACTCGTGGTTGAATACCCGTTCTCTGCCTGTGGCATGCTGTCAAGGTACGCAGCCAGTGCAGATGCTGAAGTAAATACCTGCATCCCGGTTCCATTCTCCATTTCAGGGGGCAATTCTGCAAGAATTCCTGCACCGATTATCACGCAGATAACCACGATACCTGCGCTTAAGAGTCCCAAAATTATATTCCGCTTCATTTCATTCACCATATACAACCAATGGTTCACTGCGGTTCTATTGGAGAATAGAGGATAATTAAGTATCTTTAACTTCGAATAATTTCGAACATATAATTTTGGACATCAGTGTCCGGGACTCATGGGGGGGTATACAAAGAAAACAGACCTACCGTTTCGGTGCCGAAGTGGTCAGGTATCAGAATTCAATTTCAATAATTTCAGCATCAGGAGCGTTTTTTCGAATACTTGCTATACCTTTCATACAGGACGCCTTGGAGGAATACCCTTGGCCGATTGCAATGGTCTGGCCATTTGCCGCCTTCAGACGGAACCGGTACTCCCCGGAGCGGTCCTTATAAATTTCAAACTTCCCATGAGGCATGTAATCACTACCCCAAATACGGAATACCAATATAAAAAGGTTCGCAGGAAAATATGCATAAGAGCAGAGAACGGATCACTTTTCCGGGGCAGTGCCACCAGATCCGCACAGTGACAGTGACTGCCGTGCCGCTGTTCGCACCACGGGATCTTCATCATCGAGCATCATTTCAAGAGTAGATCTGCACGCATCACTACCGATCTTTCCCAGTGCCTCCGCCACCGCTCTTCTCACCGGCTCAGCCGGATCACAACAGAGATTACCGACCGGACTGGAGGCAGATGGATGGCCAATAGCTCCCAGCGCCTTCACCGCTTCCATGCGGATCCATTTGTCAGAGCATGCAAGCAGTCCAATGAGAGGGTCAACGGCGAGAGGGTCCTTCCTTTTTCCCAGAGACCGTATGGCCATGAACCGGACATCAGGTTCAGGATCATCTTCTGCTGCCCGGATAAGATGGGGCACAACCTCACCTCCGCCGCAGATGCCCAGAGCTTCCGCTGCCCGTACACGATAAGATATCCCGTCTTCCCTCAGCTGGCAGATTAAAATAAGGGTATTTTCATCCCGTCGCCGTTCCCGCTCCGTATATAGCCGGGAGAGAGCGTCATTCCTGTTAGTCATTATCCGCCCTCCGTCATCATATATGCAGAACTCTGTATCCTCAGGACACCATAAATCTTATTTTGACTCCGTCAATTATCATGCATGAAAAAAATCATCAGCCCGGCACCACTACTCTACCCCAGCCCGGTGCTTCTCATCTGCACATACGGAAGTGACGGCCGTCCAAATGCAATGACTGCGGCATGGGGTGGAATATGCTGTTCAGAACCTCCCTGCCTCTCACTGGGGATCCAAAAGAGCCGCCATACCTGGGATAATATTACGGAACGTGGGGAATTTATGGTCTGCATTCCATCTGAAACACTCGTCAGTGAAACCGATTTCTTTGGTATTGCTTCCGGAAGACATCTGGACAAATTCGCAGAGACCGGCCTGACACCGGTAGCAAGCGATGTGATTGATGCGCCTTACATTGAAGAATGTCCGATGGCACTCGCCTGCAGGGCACGCGACCGTATGCACATTGGTTCGCACACACTCATTATTGGTGAAATACTCTCGATCCAAGCCGATGAAGAGGTCTGCGGGGAAGACGGAATGCCCTCTATCGATAAAGTCCGCCCGCTTCTCTATGATGCACACACGAAGATGTATTATTCGGTGGGAGAAAACGCAGGAAAAGCCTTCTCATCAGGACTGAAGTTCAGACAGAATGTATATGAGCCCTGATCCAACACCTCAGATGATACCGGATCCGTTGCCGGTATCCGTGATACAACAGCGCAGGGAATTATTGATCACACGGAACAAAAGGAAATAACACAGGTTCAGTTTCCCGTATTCCGTCCGGGGCCTGACTTTGTCGTGTGCCTCCGGGGTAAAATCTGAAAGATAACAGAATGAAAATAATTTCCGTAATGATATGACTTTATAGCTATTCTCGCGCATAGTATAGAGCAGAATATTTCGTACGAGATATACAGGAGAACAAAAATGGGAAAGGGTACTGTTATTCTTGCTTTTTCCGGAGGTCTTGACACATCAATCTGTGTACCCCTCCTGAAAGAGCAGTATGGGTTTGACACCGTTGTTACTGTTGCAGTCGATGTGGGACAGCCGGATGAGGACATCAGGGTAGCAACCGAAAAAGGGGAACTAATTGGAGATAAACACTACACCATTGACATCAAGGAGCGGTTTGTCACCGAACAACTCTTCCCGTCAATCAAGGCAAACGGTTCATATGAAGGGTATCCAATGGGAACAGCCCTTGCCCGCCCGCTTATCGCTGAAGAGATCGCAAAAATCGCCAAGGCAGAAGGGGCAACCGCCGTATCCCACGGCTGCACGGGAAAAGGAAATGACCAGCTGCGGTTTGACTTCATCTTCCGCAAAGAAGGGCTTGATATCATCGCACCGATGCGTGAGATGAACCTGACACGTGAATGGGAGATGGAATATGCTGAAAAACACGGTATTCCCGTGCCTGTTGTAAAGGAGAAGCCATATTCCGTCGATGAGAACTGCTGGAGCAGGTCTATTGAGGGCGGGCAACTGGAAGACCCGGCATTCCACCCTCCTGAAGACATCTATGCATGGACAGTATCTGCCACTGCAGCGCCTGACGAACCACGTGAACTTGCAATCGGCTTTGAAAACGGTGTTCCGGTCTCTCTTGACGGAGAACGCCTTGACGGATATGCGCTCATCCGTAAACTCAATGAAATTGCCGGTGCAAACGGCGTCGGCAGAAATGACATGATTGAAGACCGGATTTTAGGCCTCAAGGCCCGTGAGGTCTATGAACACCCGGCAGCAACCGTGCTCCTGAAGGCACATGCCGACCTGGAACGCCTCGTGCTAACCAGACAGGAACTCGCGTTCAAGGCAATCGTCGATGACAAATGGTCAGAACTGGGATACATGGGTCTTGTGGACGAACCTCTCTTTGCAGCACTCTCCGCCTTTGTTGACAAAACACAGGAACGGGTGACAGGCACCGTTGATGTCGTGCTCTATAAGGGTAGTGTAACCGTAGCCGGAAGAAGCGCAAAGGAAGCTGTCTATTCTGACGATCTCGTGTCCTTTGAGAGTACGACAATCGACCAGAATGATGCAGTCGGCTTCTCCGCCTACTATGGGTTCCAGGCAAGATTACTCGCACAGCTCAGAAAATAAGCAAAATATTCCTTTTTTCGCATTGACACATCTGCGATTTTGTGGTATCGAAAAATATAACATCAGATAATCGGAAAACGGTCTATTATGTGTGCCTTTTTCGACCGGTTTAAAAAACCGACCCCAAATATTGTTGAGAGTCCACCTCCGCCAACATCGGGACAGGGAGCGGGGCTTCAGAAACCGGAATACCGTGTGAAGCCATATTTCATCGTTGCGTCTGTTGAAATGGGGAATACCACCACCAAATGCATCCTGACCGGCACAAACCTGGAGACAGGGCGTTCCTACATAATCAATAAAACGGTATCAATGAGCCGTGATGTGCGGTTGCCAAAAGAGGGCGAGGAAATCTTTGGTGCAACCCTTGTCGGAACACCGATCACAAAGGAGTCAGTCTCAGAACTTGTACGGGATACCCTGATAAAATGCCATAAGGATGCAGGACTCTCTATAACGGATGATCTGGATTTTGTAGTGCGTTCAACGGGTGTGGTTGCCGCAATGGATTCTCCGGACCAGATCGGCGACTTTGTCAAGTCACTTGCAAACGGATGCCTGATGGCCGGGGTGCCGCCAAAGAAGATGACACCCCCCATGTCAAAAGACAATCTTCCCAAAAAACTGCAGGACTTCAGTTTTGCAGATAAAGTGACCTTCTGCGGCACAGTAGCAGGAGTCACTCCTCCTATCGGTTCATCAGGAGTTGAAATGGTCGCAAACGAGATGGAGGGGGAACTTGCGATGGCAGGAATCAAAGAGGGCGCCAAATGGACTACGGTTGACTTCAGAAACCCCTGCATCTCCATTGATTTCGGAACTACACTGGACGGCAGGATTACCAGTGACGTTGACCCAAAGGCCGAGTATCCCTTTGCACGAACCATTGGTAATTTTTGCGGCCTTGCGGGAGCCATACCAGATGCAATCGTCCGTGGTACCGGACTTGTGCAGGAAGGAAAAGGGACAGCTCTCGACCTCTTTGGTGAAAAAAGCATAATCGGCGGCCTTTCCAGAAAAAAGACTGCCAAAGTCAGGGAGTATGAAGAACAGATCCATGAAACAATTGATATCAGAATCGTCCCGCCGGACCGCAAACATTTCGGTAAAGTCCCTGTCTGTGCCGATATTGCAATGGAATCCGGCATTGCCATGATCGGCTGTGACGCAGGTAAAGATTACAGCGGAGAAGAGATTCTTAAAGAAATTGGGGCAGATATATATAGGAATCATGGGAAAGATGTCCTGACACAGGTTATCGACCATGTCTGTGCAAAGATGGCCCTGCGTCTGGTGTATGTCGCAGCAGATGAAGGCCTTATCCCCCCCAATGCCTCTATCGGATTTACCGGCAGGGCGGCGATATCCGGAAGAAAACCTGAGATAATCATGGAAGGGATCACAGAACGCGGTCTTTTTGAGAATCCCAATGACCATGTCATCTTTGTGGATGACGGTCTGGCACGTGGTGCGGCACTCATGGGACGCTGCATGCTCTCCCTTGGGAAACCAAAAGAACCAATCGGGGGCGTACGCGGCGGGCCGTGTATCATGAACAGGCGCATGAAAATCGGAAAGTAGGTGAAAATATATGACAGAAGATAAATTCGACCTGATCGTTCCTCCGGGTGTGCCCCGGAAAATGATCTACGAGATCAGTGAACAGTATGACGTTGAAGTTGTGATGCGAAAACGGCAGCTCTACTTCGCAAACATGGAAGGGGATAGCCGCGAACTGATTGCCTTCCGTGGGACAAAAGAGGTTCTGGAGAAGGTGCAGGAAGACCTCTATAACCGGTTGGAAGCCTACATTTCAGAAGTATAATTCTTTTTTTGAAAAAAAATTCCAAAACTCTATTATTTTGCATCCCGAATATTCTAAGTATAATGGTCTGGATCAAGTCCATCGAAAATAACTATGTCAATGTCGACAGCATCATCTCGATCACCTTCGACAGCAAATGCAATGGCTTTGTCGCAGTCGTCGGCCATCGCGACATCCGGCTTCAGCATACGATATACCAGCATAAAGCACTGGAAACCTTTCTGCGGGGGGCACCGACGAAGAACGATGACGAGATCCTGGAAGAAATTATCCTGATGATTGAAGATGCAAAAAATAATCGCACGATGCCGATTCTCGATTTTATGAAATTGCTGAATTATTGATTTGATATGCAGGTCACCCCGCCAATCCGGGGGGGATGAATATCTGAGAAATTCCCATATTTTTTTGTCGGCCATATACCACACTTGGAAATTCTGTGAATTCTGCCCGAAGTGAAAACAGGAGCAAGGGGGACGCTCGCCCGTCCCCCTTGCGACCTCTATCACCTAAGGGGGAGGGTCAGGCAGGGAGGGGGGCACCCCCTCCCTTGCCTTTTGATTTGATGAAACGAATAACCCACATAATTTCAGAAAAGAAATCTTTCAAAATTTCTCATTTTGCGGATACATTTCATCAGAAACATAAAGCAAAAATAATTGAACCAAATATCAAAACCCCTCTCGCCCGCCCGGCATGCGCCGGGCTCCTCCTCTCCCCAAAAGGGGAGAAGCAGTTCATGCGATGGAGGTGTCTGACTCCCTCTCACACATCAACCATACATCACTCGTCTCACATGCAAAAGTTTGGGCGGAACAAACAGCATATGGTCCGTCACCATGGCCCACCAATACATCATCAAATAATTTTGGAAAAAATTGAATTACATACATAAATATGTTGTAGAAAATAAAAATTTATTCCAGAAGCATCATCATGAGTGCTTTCTGGGCATGCAGGCGATTTTCCGCCTGGTTCCATATTAGAGATGAGGGGCCGTCCATGACGGGGCCTGTTATCTCCTCCCCCCGGTGCGCAGGAAGGCAGTGCAGCACTTTTGCGCCGTCTTGTGCGTGCTGCACCAGTGCCTCATCCACTGTGAACCCCGCAAAGGCGCGAATGCGGGCGTCATGTTCTGTCTCACTCCCCATTGAAACCCAGGTATCCGTGTAGATGACATCTGCACCTGAAACCGCCTCTTTCGGAGATGTGGTAATATCAAACCGGGCTCCGGTACGCTCTGCCTGAGTTACAATATCGTCATCCGGCAGAAATCCTTCCGGAGATGCGACTGCCATCTCATAGCCGGCGAGGGGTGCTGCAAGAAGAAGGGAATTACAGACATTGTTGCTATCACCGATATATGCCACCCGGAGACCCTCCGTTGTTCCAAACTCCTCTTTCATCGTCATGATATCTGCAAGGATCTGGCAGGGGTGTTCCCGATCAGAAAGACCGTTTATAACGGGAATTTCCGCGTACCCGGCCAGCTCAACTGCTGTTTCATGGAGATACGAACGGATCATAATCAGAGAGAGGTACCGTGAGAGAACACGGGCAGTATCACGCACCTCCTCTCCGCGTCCCAGCTGCATATCATTCGGGTTCATAAAGAGGGCATGCCCACCCAGCTCAAACATCCCCACTTCAAAAGATGTCCGCGTCCGGGTGGATGCCTTCTCAAAGATCATCCCGAGTGTGCACTTCCGGGGGAGCGCATGGTCGGTGCCTGCTTCGCGCAGGGCCTTGAGATGAATTGCAGAATCCACAATATTCTGCAGCTCGCCGCCGGAGAGGTCCTGTATGGAGAGGAGGTCGCGTTTCATCGGATCTCCCTCATATGGGCGATCCTTCGTTCAAGTACCGCCTGCGTTCCGATATCACGGCGGTAGCGAACACTGCCGGAGACCGCATCTGCTCCCGCCTGTGCCTGTGCTTCAGCCTCGGCAAGGGTGTCACCGACCCCCACAAATGCAAGGGTGCGGGACGTCTGGGTATAGTACACACCATCCTCACAGGTAATATTTGCAAAGAATAGTTTCGCGCCCCCATAGTCTCCGATGGTGAGACGCTCACCGTTCTGCGGAGCGTCGGGATAGCCTTCCGGCACCAGATATTTGCAGACCGATGCCTTCGGTGCGAAGGTCACATCGGCCGGGGTAAGCGTGCCTGACGCCATCTTACCGAGGATCGCTCCAAAGTCAGAGGTCAGAAGCGTAAGAAGATTCATCGCCTCCGGATCACCAAACCGGGCATTGAACTCGATCACCTTGGGACCACCTGCAGTATTCATGAACTGGCCATAGAGGAAACCGACATAGGGGAGACCTTCTGCATTCAGTGCAGCGATGACCTGCTCCATAATAGCAAACGCCTGGTTTTTGTCTTCATCTGTGACAAACGGGAAGGAATGATCTTCCATAGAGTAAGAACCCATTCCGCCGGTATTCGGGCCGATATCCCCCTCATATGCTCGTTTGTGATCCTGGACCAGAGGCATCGGCACGAGATGGGTACCGTCAACGAATGCCATCAGGGTGAACTCTTCACCGATCAGCCGCTCTTCGAGGACAACTTCCCCACCAATCTCACGAATATATGCCTTCGCACCCTCGCGGTCAAGGTGTTCCCCCATTATCTTGACCCCTTTGCCGCCGGTCAGGCCGATCGGCTTGATGGCAAGGTCAGCGTCATGGGCATCGATATACCGGCATGCCTCTTCCGGATCATGGAATGCCGCATATCCGGGGCACCCCTCGATCCCATGATCACGCATCAGGTTCCGACAGAACTCCTTGTCGGTCTCCAGCCGTGCGGCTTCCTTCCGGGGGCCAATACAGGCGATACCCCGGGCAGCGAGAGCATCAGCGAGGCCTGCCTCCAGAGGTGCCTCGGGGCCAACGACTGCATAAAGAATCCCATGCGCCTCTGCGTATTCAGCAACCAGGTCTATTTCCGTCTCCTTACAGATGTACACATCTGCAGAAAGTGCAGCGATACCGGGGTTTTCTTTCCCCATTACAGAATAGATTTCAACATTGCTGCTGCGTGAGAGGGCATCAGCAAGTGCATGCTCTCTGCCACCTCCACCCACAACAAGAATTTTCATATTCATTATTGCAGTGCAGACTGCTAAAAGGTTATTATTGAGGGAGAAGGTCAGAGACACGCACGAGCGGAACCAAAGTAATGCCGGCTTCAGTCAGGCGCTCGGATGCCCCCTGCTCGCGATCCACGACGGTCACAACGGTATCCACAACTGCTCCTGCCTCCCGCAGAGCAGTAATGCCGTACATGACACTGCCTCCGGATGTCGTGACGTCCTCCACTAAGAGCACATGTTTCCCTTTTACATCCCCGATGATGGTGCCTCCCACGCCATATCCCTTCTCCCCCTTGCGGATGATTGCATAGGGTATCCCGGACGCAAGTGAGGCGGCAACTGCAATAGGCACCGCACCCACCGCAACACCAGCGATGCAATCATATGGCCCCAGGTCGGCGATGGCACTGCCGATTGCCGTGAGCAGGCCAGGTTGGGTTGCTGCATCTTTGATATTGATATAGTACGTGCTCTTTGCCCCCGATGCGAGGGTAAATTCACCAAACTGTATTGCCCCGAAGGCAATCAGGGACTCTTTCACAGATTCATTCACAATAATTTCTACCATGGTACATCTTTCACTCCTATGAGATAGCCGATAATGTTTACCCCACGGTGGAGAAGCGGGGTCAGGATGAGAATCCAGACCAGTATGAGTGGGGTGATTGTGGTCGCGACCCAGGAATAATTGAAGATGAGGAGCAGAACAAATGCCCCCACCACCAGATCATACTGGTCTGCGATCAACCATTCCTCGCCACGCGTCTTATTAAGACGCCTTTTCGCAAAGCTTTTCACCATATCTCCCAGAAGCGCGCCTGCTGCGAGGCAGACCACTACAGAAGGGGTCAGAAGCGAGAGACCAAGGTATGGTTCTGCCGCCACCTGAGCGATCCCTATGACAATTCCTGAGAGAACACCACCAAAAAAGCCCCGCCAGGTCTTTCCGTCACCCAGCATCCGTCTCCCGTCACGCCAGTTTCTCCCGCCATCCACCGGCCTTCCGCCGCCAAACACAGCCGCCGCGGAATTGGGGACATAGGCAGGGATCATAATCCAGAACGCGAGGAGCAGAGAAAACAGAATGTCATAAATATTGATACCAATTCCTCCCCGGAAGTACAGATTATAAGACCGAAAGAAACCATTAAGGTATCGGATTTCTATTTAACATAGAAATTGTCGGAAAAACAATCCTTAATACGGACGGGATGTATAATAGGAAACATTAGTTGATTTTAAATAATTGATAACTCCGTGATGTTCAATGGTATTAAAACAAACAAAAAGTCTGTGCCCGGTATGCGGGTCAATTCTGCCGGCAGATGTAGTCGAAGAGGATGGACAGATCTACATCATACGGGAATGCCCAGATCATGGTGTCAGTAAACATCTCTACTGGTCCGATGCAGAGATGTACAAGAAATTTGATATATTCGAGGGAATCGGACCAGGTATCGACAATCCGCAGAAAGAAGCGGCAAAGGGGTGTCCGCTGGACTGCGGTCTGTGCAGCAACCATAAATCAGGAACCCTGCTTGCTAATATCGACTTAACAAACCGCTGCAACCTTGCCTGTGACTTCTGTTTTGCGAACGCCCACGCATGCGGTTACATCTATGAACCGTCATTTGATGACATTGTTGCCATGATGCAGATGCTGCGGGACCAGAAACCGGTACCCGCCCCTGCCGTGCAATTCTCCGGCGGGGAGCCCACAATGCGTGATGATCTCTTTGCAATTGTGAAAAAAGCAAAAGACATGGGATTCAGCCAGATACAGATAGCAACAAACGGTATCAAGGTGGCGCAGGACCCGCAGTATGCAAAAGACCTTGTTGAAGCCGGAACAAGCACCCTCTATCTGCATTTTGACGGCGTCACCCGGCAAACAAATCCACTCATCAAGATCAGTAAAAAAGTCATCGAACACTGCAGAGGAGCAAATCTGGGGGTTGTATTGGTTCCAACGATCATTAATGGCAGAAATGACCATGAAGTGGGGGATATCATCCGGTTTGCAGCAGACAATGTCGATGTGATTCGTGGGGTTAACTATCAGCCGGTGGCATTCACTGGTGCCGCCTCTGCAGATAATGTGGCACGCGAACGGGTAACCATTCCTGACCTTGCTGAGAGAATCGAGGAACAGACCGGAGGGGTCATCAAAAAGAATTACTTCTACCCGGTACCATGTGTGCTCCCGTTCTCTGACCTTGTAGAGACCTATACCGGTGAACCACAGGTACGGTTCACCACGCACCAACACTGCGGGGCGGCAACCTATGGGTTTGTCACCGAAGACGGACTCATCCCCATCAATGAAATGGTTGATGTGGACGAATTCTTCGAAGCCGTCAAAAATATGGTTGAAAAACTGAACCAAGGCGAAGGTTCGCTGAACAAGTATAAGACCCTCGTCGAAGGCATCAATGACATGAGGGTATCACTCAGGAACAACAAAATCAGCAGCAACACCGTATTCTGGAAAATAATTGCACAGACTCTTGTAAAACACGACTTTGCAGCTCTGCGGGATTTCCACTGGAATGCAATATTTATCGGCACTATGCATTTCATGGACAGTTTTAACTACGACACAGACCGCGTGCAACGCTGCTGTATTCATTATGCCACCCCTGACGGCACCCTGATTCCCTTCTGCACCTATAACAGCGGCCCGGTGTACAGGGAAGAGATCTGGCAGAAATATGCACAACCCATCATTACAAAGGACGAAATTGTTGATCCTGACGCCATTAGCTAAGAGACAGACACTACACAGGAAAAAATCCCTCTTTTTTAAATCACACGGAGTACAGAGATGATCCACATTGTTCCCAAACCAACTGACACACCAGATGACAACTCCACCGGCATGGTCATTCGCGCATTAAAAGAGCGGGACTGCCCATATGAACTGCTTGACCTGGACGCGATAGACCCCTTTTCACCGGATATCTCAGGAGAGACGATCTGGGTCTGCGGCATCAAACAGGACGGTGTCCAGTTTGAAGTTATCAGCGCCCTTTCCCTTGCAAACCGCATGGTCAATGACCCGCATGCAATTGCTGTGTGTGCGAGCAAGGCCCAGACAACCGCCCGTCTGATGGCAGCAGGTGTCCCGACACCGGACACCATATTCACCGGTTCCCTCACGGAAGCAAAACGGTTTCTCGCCCGCCATCAACAGGCGGTCTACAAACCCCTCTATGGATATGACGGAAACGGGATATTCCCGTTCACCGACACAAGTGAACTGCCCGAAGGTCCGTATTATCTCCAGGAATATGTGAAAAATGACCGTGATTACCGGGTCTTTGTAATTGGTGGCGTTGCCGTTGGTGCCATCGTCCGTATTTCAGACACGTTTGCACACAATATTCACCAGGGCGGGACCGGCATGGCCATAATGGACCTTCCCGAAGAGATGAAAACAGTTGCAGGGGCTGCCGCACGGGCAATCGGTATTGACTACTGTGGTGTTGACCTTTTGGAAAGGGGCAGTAGCTATACCGTTCTTGAAGTCAATGGCACACCCAACTGGCACTGCATGGAAGCGCCCATCCCTGATCTTCTTGCAGAATATCTCATCAAAGAAGATCTAAAAAAATAACCGTTTAGGAGAGATAATCAATCTCTTTTTCCGTACGGCGTGCCATCTCACGCATGCGTGCGGCGACACGGTTCGGAGCGGAATGTTCATTTTCTTTCATAATCTCTGCAATCTCCTGTCCAAGAATAAAGATTGCGTGTTTATGCTCCATCTTGCTCTTATGAACCTGGGTCGGATCAATTTTCAGGGCGTAATAATCCGAAAAATCATTTTCGGAGTTTTCTTCCTCAAAACTGTCTTTTATTTCTGCCATAATCTTGTGGAGCCGGATTAACTCTTCCTTGTGCACTATATCACTCACCAGTTCACTTTTCTACCATAAATCACAAAGAGACCATCAATGAAGGGATAGCTTCCACCACCATCATATGGTATAGTGTATCTTCCTCTGATACAATTAAGATATTGGAGCAGGGCAAAAAATGGATTAAACGGCATAATATGCCATTTATATCAAAACGGAAGCCATATCATGAAATTTTTATCAATTTCAGGGACACAGGTTTTTTAACGATCCCCGAAAAATCAGGTGCTGCGACATATGCCAAATCAGCATCGAACGCATAATCCACCACTTTTTGATCCACCATTCGATCAATTATCAGACCATGGCTTTCAGGGGGGATATGAGAGAGCAGGTCATCAACCAGATCAGCATCAGATTCGCCGAGAATATCCCGTTTTTTCGAGAGAATTCTTGCAGTATGTTTCTCTTTAACTTCTGCCATGTGCCACTCCAGTGACCCGGGCTGTTTCTGAATGCGCACTTCTTCCTGATGCCTGCGAGCCCGTTCCCGTGTGCTTGAATCGATCATCTCCATCCGATGGTGGAGTTCGGGGATGTCCACTTCTCCCTCTTTATTGATGATATACTCAACCGGTATCTTGTTCCTGAGCGGTTTGATGATCTCCTTTCTGGACATATCCTCCACAGACCTGCCCCGCGGACTGATGGCAACAAAATCAATTTCTGCCACCTGGACCAGTTCACTGAGAATCAGATCGCCCCCCCTGTCTCCATCGACAAAAGCGGTCGCAGTCTTCCGGTTACAGAGGTTGACAATAGTCTCCGGGATATTGGTTCCTTCCACGGCAATGGCATTCTTTATCCCATATCTCAGGAGATTGATAACATCAGCACGCCCTTCCACCACAATGATGGCTTCGGAATCCAACGCATTGGGGCCTGCAGGAAGTTTTTCCTCGCCCACTTCGATGATTTTCTCAATCCGCGACGATTCACGCACAGAGTCCATGATCACATTGGTGTCAATCGTCCCCTCATCAAATGATTCAATTAACAGTTCCCTCGCACGGTCGATGATCTGCTGGCGTTTGCTAACACGGATATCTTCAATACGGTCAACTGTTACCCGCGCAATACACGGCCCGACACGGTCGATGGTCTCAAGGGATGCTGCAATAATGGCAGTCTCTGCCTTGTCCAGTGACGAAGCCATATGCACATCACCCCTGGTCTCCCCTTTAACACTCTCAATCTGGACGTCAATCCGTCCCATCCTGCCGGTGCGCTGGAGCTCACGAAGATCCAGTTCCTCTCCCAACAGACCTTCTGTCTGGCCAAATATCGCGCCGACAACATCAGACTTCCTCACCACCCCCTCTGCTTCTATTTTCAGGTGAATGAGATACTTTGTGGTATCCTGCGAATGCATATAATAATCCTCCAAATAATAATAATGAAAATGCCGTGTCCCTATATTTCTGCGATACGGATAACGTCAGCATGTTTCTAATTGCTGCCCACGGATATATAAATGAATTGAAACCCCATGCGAAAACCATATTATTTCAGACGGACGGAAAACAGAGCATCCAACTACTGCTGAATCCATAGTTAAAAAAGACATGCTCCCCTCATCATCCGGAAAAACAGATTTTTTCGGTTAATTACCTCTATCATAACAGGAAGAACAGAATCCTCATTCCCCCCACACCCGTTATTCATCCTTCCAAACGGGTGTCGAGAATTTTGAGGAGCGTATCTTTATCAAGTCCGCTGATACAGACGCGTTTGACAGATGACGTCTGACCGCTTACAATAGTCACTGATGACTTCGGAACACCCAAAACAGCAGATACCAGCGCAATAATCGCTTTATTCGCTTTTCCTTCTACAGGAGGTGCACGAATACTACATCCAACCGCAGCCCGCCAGACATTCACTCCCGCAGGAAATGATTCGCGTTTGGCACCGGCATGCACATCCAGTGTACAGTATACACAGCCATCCCCATTCTCTACGGCACATGCTGCTGATGATGTCATAAAAATCAAATATCAGGTATAATGTGGCCCGGCATTAACAAACATGGATCATCTGTGGCAAGGTGCCGTTCATCACCTGTTCTAAACCCATTGCCAGGCCGCCTGTTGCACATCCGGGTTGTCCCATGGATCATATCCAGGTCTTCGCCAATCGATCACCCGGGGACCTATTGATGTGCTTTGTCGGCATGTACTGTTTATGACCCAGAGGTCTTATATCCTCTGCCAGGTACCCACAACTCCTCTGCCCGGCTGAACTCATTGCGCAGATACGACAGGTGACCACTAACACAGGTGATGTGGGGAAAGACTCCCTGCATTCCTTCATACGGGGTCCACCCTGCGCGGGAATGGAGTAATTCCGCGGTGATGGTCTCTGTCTCTTTCCGGGGATAGAGTGCAAGGTCAGCAGGCGTTCCTGCCATGAGTGTTGATGCAGGGATGCCCAGAAGGTGTGCAGGAGTATAGACCACTTTTTCAAGGAGCGAGGAGAGCGCAATTCTGCCCCGGTATACCTGTGCTAACAGAAGCGGCACCATCGTCTCCACGCCTGGAATACCAGACGGCACTGCAGAGAATGCCTGCGACTTTTCTGCAATAGTATGGGGCGCATGATCAGAGGCGATGACAGGAATGGCGTCCCACATCTCCCAGAGCGCTTTTCGAACCTTCTCGTGGCGGACAGGCGGATTTACCTTGCAGTGCCCATCCGGTACACTGCCGTGTTCTTCGATGGAGAGGAAGAGATGATGAGGCATCACCTCATAAGTGGCAGGCATTGCTGCCATCGCAGCCTCTGCACTGATCGGCGAAGAGAGGTGACAGAAATGAGCAGAAAGCCCCGGCGGAAAACGGGCTGTGAGCATCTCCATGCACTTCTTTTCACCCGCTTCCGGACGCAGGGCTGCATGTGCCTCAAGAGAGGTGTCATCGCCGGGGAGAACATCCTCACAGTGCAGGGTGACAAGTGCATCCAGATCTGCAATTTCTGCAAATATCACCCCTAGTTCTTCCGGAGAAACGGCACTGCCATAACTGGAGGCAGCAGCGAAGGTCTCCCCAAAGGCAAGGGCGCCTGCCTCCCAGAGGGCTGCGATATTGGATGCACCGGAGACATATCCGTTGACCCCGAACCGGCAGTATGCATCCCGTGTGGCTTCTGCCACCCGTCCCGCAAATGCTGCTTTGTCGGTCAGGGGCGGAAGAGTATTCGGCTGGTCGACGACCATCGTCACTCCCCCCGCAAGTGCACTCTGTGTCCCGGATGTCCAGTCCTCCTTGTATCCCTGATCTTTTCCGCCCCGCATATGCACATGCATATCAACAGCACCAGGGAGACAGAGAAGGCCGGTACAGTCAATCGTTCTGTCAGCCCGGCGGCCAGCCCCGACATGAATAATTTTCCCACCCGCAATGGAGATATCTGCAACCCTCCCGTCCGGAAGAAGAGCTCCTTTCAGCACACATTCAGCGTCAGTTGACATCGCTATACCTGCTATACCATTCAGTGTATTGCATAATGATTCTTCTTGATTTTTTACAGGAGCACCCCCATTGACAGTCCCGGTGAATAACAGCCTTACCATCAATATTCCCAATACTAAAAATCCCAAAAACCTGCACAACAACCTAAAATAACCCATAAACAAAAAAATCCCGGAAAACAACACGAAACAGGAGGGATGATTGTCCATCCCTCCTGCGACTCATCCCCTGAGGGGGAGGGTCTTGCAGGGAGAGGGCGTGCCCATCTCCCTTGCACACAACCATACAGGAATCATAAAAATCAAGAGATATTCAAGAAAATAGCTGAGATTATCATCGTTCAGTCTTCCTCACCAAGGACCCGCCGGATATCCTGTTTTTCCGCATACCAGACTTCCGCAAAATGATTGGGATAATACCGGAGTTTTGCCTCTCTGAGGCCCGGAACTCCAAGGTCTGATTCACGGTTGATGAAGGCATACCCTGTGTGCTCCTCAAGGTATCGTGCAGTCTCCTGATTAATTACCTTGTAGTTCCCCTCACAGTCCGGAAGCCCTTTCTCAAAATGTATGAGTGCCATATCATCACTCATTCCCTCATAAATGGATAGGGCAGAAATCTTCCCGTCCACACGGACAATGAGACCTTCCAGACCCAGTTCAGCAAAATGTGAGATACAGAAGAGGACAGCAGCCTTCTCATGGGCGAGGATAACAGTATCATCACAGTGTTTCCATTCACACCACTTTTCGAGAAAATCTTTTATGTCAGACATATTCTCACTGCTGACTGTCTCCACCGTAAACGCACAGTTCCGATTGAATCTGTTGATATGCTTTCGAATCCCTACGTATCTCTTACCAGGAAGGTGGGCGAGGTCACCGGTCAGATAGATATAATCAAAGAAGTCCCGGTCTGTGTGCAGATGCAGTCCGGGGAACTCATGGAGTATCCAGTCACGTGTCGGGCGGTCAAAGATATAGAACGGCCGGTCACCCCCGGTCTCTGCCGAGAGACGCAGGAGGTCACGCAGGAGAGCAGGATTCCGGGGTCCAATCGGCGCGTGAAAAAGGCGTTTATCCTGTATTGTGGCCGATATCAGTAACGTACCATCCAGATAGGCATAGGAATAATCCGAGTAATCCTGCCATGCGATCATTGTGGTAAAATTGTTTTCACTGTGAATCTGAGGAAATTTTGTGAATATTTCACGGAAAAACGCCCCGTCTTTCAGTTCGACCGGACAAAAATCATCGAGTGTGATCATTGGTTTGTGTCTCCTTCATATTTCATGGGCAGATAGTCCTCCATCACCGTAAACCCGAGAGGTTCATAAAAGGTATGGGTGCCGGGTTCTGCAACAAGCGCAATCCAGCCAATACCCGCCTGCCGGCAGGTATCAACGAGTTCCTGGACAATGCGTTTCCCAATGCCCTGTCCCCGGAAGCGAGGGTCCACTACGACATCCTGAATATACGCATCGGAGATGCCATCTGAGAGAACGCGCCCCATGCCGACCGCTCTTTTATCGATATTATATGCAACAGCAACGGCAAAACTTCCTGAAAATATGGCAGGAATCATGTGGTCGGCGCGAGAGACCTCGTCCCACCATCCTGCAACACGGTACAATGCCACAATCTCTTCCGCATCCCATGACGGCACAACTGCAACCGTGATTTCTTCGTTATTCATGGCAGCCCCTCAGATATTTGCGGTAGTCTCTCAGCAGGAGAGCAGATAAAAAGGTGGCATATGGAATAGGACCTTCCGCAACCATTCCGAACGATGGTTATCTACAACTGTTTCCGTAGTCGCACAACAATCACAAAAAAACCAGAAACCCATGATACCGAAGGGGTGATCCGGAAACCCACCTAAAAAATAAAAAATATCGGTCTCAGCAGACCCGGGGAACGGGGTCGCCGATGGGGGGTTCAATAAAACGTTCTCCCCCGATAGGTGTCTCAAGAATAACAGATTTGCCCTCTTTCACAACGCCTATGATTGCGGCATCCCTGCCCTGTGGATGTGAGCGGATAGCGGCGAGAACAGCCTGTGCATCCTCCGGTGCAACACCCATCACGACCTTCCCCTCATTGGCCACATCCAGGGGGTTAATTCCCAACAGTTCTGAGGCGCTTCTCACACTACGGCGAATGGGAAGATCTTCTTCCGTAATGCGCACCTGAACGCCTGACTTCTCTGCCATCTCGTTGATGGCATTGGAGAATCCACCGCGTGTCGGGTCCTTCATTGCGTGAATGTCACCAGCGGCAAGGGCGGCTTTTACAAGCGGCCAGAGGGGGGCTACGTCTGAGGCGATCTGCTCACCGAGGTCAAAGCCCTCGCGGTGCGTCATAATGGCCATCCCGTGGTCACCAATAGTGCCGCTCACAATGATGACATCACCGGGCTGAAGACCGCAGTCGCGCACCGGTTTCTCTGTGACACCAACGCCTGCCGTGTTGATGGCAATACCGTCAATCGCACCTTTTTCAAGCACCTTGGTGTCGCCGGTGACAATCGCCGCACCGCATTCACCAAGGGCGGCATCCATTGAGGCGACGATGCGCTCAAGCGTTGGAATATCAAATCCCTCTTCGATGATCATCGCACAGGAGAGGGCTATCGGGCGTGCACCCATCATCGCAAGATCATTTACCGTTCCCGATACGGCAATTCTCCCGATATCACCGCCAGGGAAGAAGAGTGGTTTCACCACGTGGCTGTCTGTCGTAAATACCAGGTTTGTATCCCCCAGGGGAATCACCGCACCATCGTCGAGTGCCTCAAGCCCGATACCGCCTGCATTGTTATTGGTATACCGGGTGAGCGTCTCACCCAACAGTTCAGAAAAGACTGCGCCGCCGGCGCCATGCATCAGATTGACTTTCATTCATCATCAACTTCTATCTCAATATTTGTCACGCATATTTCGCGTCCTGCAACAATTTCCGGGAGTTTCCCGCACTGCGGACAGACATACCGCTCATCGCCTTCATAGCCACATGAACAGACCGTCTTCACCGGGACATTCCGATATTCAAGGACAGCACCCGTAAACAGTTCATCCTCCTCACAGAGGGCAGAAAACAGAAATTCAACCTGTTCCGGGTTGATCATACTCATCTCGCCGAAATCAGCTGAGATTTTACGGACTCCCGTTGCAGCATTCTCAAGGGCGGCACGTCGTGCTGTTGCATAAATGTCATATGCAACCGTGTACTCGTGCATTATTCCTCCATTGCCGCATATACTTCTTCAAAAACTTTGAGCGTCTTCAGTGCCTCTTCCCTGCTCAGTTTCTGGATAGCAAATCCAACATGAACAAGGACGTATTCACCGACTTCAACATCAACAAGGTCCAGGCGCACTTCCTGTTTCAGGTCGCCATAGTCAACTACCCCGATGTTGCCATCTTTGATTTCGAGCACTTCAGCCGGTACTGCTATGCACATATCTTTTCCTCCTGCACATACCGGAAGTGGTATGAAAAATAATTCATGGACGCCGGGAAGGAGATTTGAACTCCTGAGGTGCGAACACCAGTGGCTTTCAAGGCCACCGCCTTTCCGGGCTAGACTATCCCGGCCCATATAGTAGTCTGCGCTCCGGGTTAAAAAAGTGGTGTTATTTACGAATTGATGCCCATCCAACGCCACACAGTGCAAAAATCAACACCAGCAATGGAAAAGGGGATTCTGTGGGCTCAGATTCAGGAATTGCGTCCCCGAAGTGGGTTGCTGCGGAGGGATCATTTGTCAGTGATTCCACATTATTTACGGTGAGTGTGACCGTTCCTGCATCCCCGGCACGCACAGGCTCGACTTTGAGATAGAGTGGCCCTCCCGACGTAGTCACCGTGAATTCTTCCGGTGCGGTGCTGCCGGCGTCATCAACCCGCACGGGTGACATGGCGCCATCCGTGTAATAGACCCGCCAGTCCATACCGGTTGAGGTGCTGACCCCAACCATATCCGGCAGCGTGTCCGCCGTAAAATAGGCAGGGATGTTTCGTGAGGCTGCCGCAGACGCGGACACCGTTGGTGCGGTCGCAGAGACTCCTGGTGAGACCGTAGCTTCAGCAACCGTCGGTTCACTCGTCCCGGGTTCTTCAAGAATAAAATTCATGCGGGTAATAAACCGGGCCTCATTATTTCGGAAGTCAGAGAATTCCGCATAATACCGGCCCGGACCGGGCACCGATATTTCCTCTGAGAAGTATCCATCCGTATCCGTCCGGATGTAGATGGGCCCATAGACCGTTTTGCCACCGCTGTCAGTCACTTCAATCTGCAGACCGGCCGATCCAATCTCGGGGGCACGCCCTTTAAGCTCCAGTGTGTCTCCCGATTTCTGGGTGGAGGGAGAGATAAGGGTAATCTCATCGGAGCGATCGATCACCTTAAATATTGATGTCCGATCCGATCCTGAACTGAGAGGATAGTCCATGATATCCTCCTCGATCTCAAATTTGTAGGTCCCCTCCTCGAGACCAGCCGTCTGCAGCTGAATGGACCAGGTGCCGTCCTGCTGTATAACAAGAGACTGTGATGTCAGTTCCCGTGCCACAGGCTGGACTTCATACAGCTGAATCCAGGTGCTGTATCCGGGAGGAAGGGTGCTTGTCCCTTCAATCGTGACAATGTCGCCTCGGTAAACCTCTTTTGGGCATGCACATTTAATCTCATACGCCGATGCCATCCCCGAACAGAGGAGAATGACCCCAAGCAGGCATGCCACCTTTTTCATATCCAGATGCCAAATCATTGTACACTAATGATATCAGACGCAATACTAAAACCTCTCGCATGCTGGACAGGGACTGACCGGTATAACGAGAAGGAGATCTCCTGCCTTACCGTCATATTCCGGAGCGGCGGGTGCAGTTGGAATCAGTGCCTGATGTGCGGATACCGGTTTGAACGTTCCCGGACACAGAACCCGGACGAAATCCTTGCAGAACTACGTGGCCAGCTGCGCTGGGTCGCGGAGAACCACCCGTCTGATTCCTACCAGATGGTGAAGATCTTCACGTCCGGTTCCTTTTTTGACCCGCGGGAAGTGCCACCGGCGTTCCGGGATGATGTGGCGGCACTCTTTGCAGGCAAGGTTGTCATTGCAGAGACACGGACAGAATATGTAGCAGAAGAATCACTCATATCCTTCCGCGAGGCACTTGAATCCGGGGGAGACTCGGCACTCTATGTGGCAATGGGTCTTGAGACCACCAATGACTACATCCGGGAGAAATGCATTCACAAAGGGCTCACTTTTGACGATTTCCGTGATGCAGTCGCGACAGCCCGGCGGGCCGGTACCGGAATAAAGACTTATCTGATGATGAAACCGCCGTATCTCACCGAACGTGAAGCATTAAACGACATGAAACAGTCCATCCGTGATGTCATTCCGTACTCTGATATCATCTCCATGAACCTCTGCACGATCCAATCAAAAACAGAAGTGGAGCAGTACTGGAAACAGGGTTCATACCGGCCGCCCTATCTCTGGAGTGCAATCGACGCCCTGCTCTCAACAGATGCGTATGTGCAGTGCGATCCGGTCGGCGGGGGCAAACGGCGGGGTCCTCATAACTGCGGGGAATGTGACAGGGAAATTGTGAATGCTATCAATGAATATGTCGCCACCGGGAACAAGATTCACCTGAAGCGCTGTGTTGATGCCGGATGCTCCTGTGTTGATGAATGGAGATATGTGCTGGAGAATGAAGAGCCCTGGTGCATGCCACTGACAAAATAGCACGTAACGATTACCAAGGCGGGAAATATATATCCCCTATTTTTTTGACCCTGACACCCAGGAATTGTACGGCAGATTCCCAGCCCCTGTGGATGAGATAAAAGTTCACGGAACGAATAACAAACACGGGAAAGAGGGGGATAGTCCCCAAAAGCAGGTAGTCTTCCCTGCCAAAAGGATCTTGTATATTATTCCCCAAGATATTTCGCGAGCATCGGGAGGAATGTCCCTGCATCACTGACAACACCGATTGCCTGCATCGTACCGCGGTCCATCAGTTTCGTGACCGATGCGGGGTTAATATCAACACAGATCGTCTTTACATAAGACGGGAGGCAGTTGCCGACGGCGACCGAATGAAGGAGTGTGCCAATCATGATGACCATATCCAGGTCCTGCAGATATTCTCGCATACGATCCTGTGCCTCCATCACATCAGTGATGACATCCGGAAGGGGGCCATCATCGCGGATGGAGCCTGCGAGGACAAAGGGCACATCGTTTTTGATGCATTCATACATAATGCCCTTTTTAATCACACCCTTGTCCACGGCATTACGAATGGAGCCCGCACGGATTACCTCGCTGATGGCATAAATATGGTTTTTATGGCCGCCTGCAGCGAGTGTACCTGAATCAAGGTTCATCCCGAGCGAAGTCCCAAAAAGGTTATATTCAATATCATGGGTGGCAAGAGCGTTGCCGGCAAAGAGTACATCCACATACCCCTCACGAATGATCTGTGCGAGTGCAGGGGCTGCACGAGTATGGATTATCGCAGGCCCGCCGACGATGCCAATCTTTCCGCCCCGGTCTTTCAGGCACCGCATCTCTTCAGCAATCTGCCGAATGACCGTCTCACTGGGCCGTTCAGAGGAGACGGTACCATGCATAAACTCAAACGTACTGACCTTCCGTGGACGCTGAGGGGGCTCAACACGGACACCGGCATCGCCCATTACCACACAATCACCGACCTTCAGTTTGGACATCGGTGTGCATATTGCCCGCATATCTCCCGGAACAACAACAATGAGGCAGTCCATCTCAATTGCCTCCACACGAATCCATTCACCCCCGTATTTAACCATGGTCGGGTGGTTTGTCGTGGAATAGAATCCCTGTGGCACAACACGGTCCGCTTCTGCTGCAGCAAGCGTGACATCCTCAATCACCGGCGGGCGGGCACCGAGGCGATGAAGAACACTCAGGATCTCTGTGAGCTGAGTTTCTTCATCAGCACTGACCAGAATGCGTGCATAACTCTCGTCCTGCTTCTTCTTCCCGATATCAAAGACCGTGATCTCAAAACTGCCCCCCATGTCCATGATGGCATCAAAGACCTTGGTCATAATGCCGGAGTCAATGATGTGGCCCTTAAGTTCGATCTCCCGTGAATAATCCATATAGTATCTATTGTTATCTCCATGTTAAAAATGGCTTGATGCAGCACCGCACCCAGCGAAGCAGCTTACTGTTGGTGTGAACGAAGGATCGCTTCGGCTGCGGCGATATCTTCCGGAGTGTTGACATTCACCGCAAGACGGGAGGAGTCCATGAGTATTGCCACCTCCTTCTGCTCGCTTCCGATTTTTGCTCCGTTCAGGATATTCAGCCCGCACGGCACAGCATCCGCCCCTTCTATCTGCTGAAGATAGGCAGGGATTATACCGCGTCCCAGAGCGAGAGCGGCAGGCACCCAGACAGAACATGCATCTGTTCCTGCCTTCCGGTAGGCATCCAGAACGGCCGTAATGATCTCTGGTGTAATACAGGGGATGTCACTCACCGATGTGACGACCGGTTCTGTTAATTCCAGTGTTTGAATGCACTCCATGATATCCTCCACATACCCCGCCCCCGTTGCCCGGAAAGTAGTGATCCCGTTTGCGCGGCACCAGTTTGCCGTCTGCGGCACCGAGGGTGAGAGAACAGCTAACGGCTCAATTCCTGCCGCGCAAAACGCATCTGTGATGTAAGCAATCATGGGACGGTCGCATACCCGCAATAAGGGCTTCTCCCCCCGGTTCAGCCGTGTACCCCTTCCGCCGGCAACGATCAGGGCAAGCATATGTCCAGCGCCTCCAGAAGCATACGGTTCTCATCACGCGTGCGCACCGCGATACGCACATACTCCGGAAGGCCGAATGAGGCGCAGTCACGAATGAGGATGCCTTGAGACAAAAGACGGTCTTTCAGGTCAGATCCACTGACAGGAGACCGAAACAGGATGAAGTTCACCGCAGACGGACAGACGGAGATACCACGGGCAGTAAGTGAATCCGTGAGGAACGAACGTTCTTCTGCGATTCGTTCCCGTGATGATACCAGCTGGCATGTATTGTTCAGTGCCGCATGGGCATAGTCCTCTGCATAAGCATTCACACTCCACGGGGGACGGATTGCCTCGATTGCCGCGACAAGGTCCGGGCACCCTACCCCCCAGCCAAAACGAATGCCGGGAACCGAAAAGGCCTTGGTCAGGGAACGGAGGACAAAGGCATGCTCGGAGCATACACCAGCCACACTTTCTGCAGGGTCTGCCAAATCGATGAACGCCTCATCGATGAAAAGAAGCGACCCTGCATCCTCATGAGCACGGATCCTGGTCAGAACGTCTGGTTTGGGGATGAGAGTCCCGGTCGGATTATTGGGGTTGCAGAAGAATTCTGCTACCGTGCCGTCCTGTGGATGAACAGGAACTCCACCCGCACATTCCACAGAGACAGCATATTCCCCAAAGGTATGAGAAGGAACAGATACCCGGTCACCCGGTCGCAGGGCCGCCTGGCAGAATGAGCGCATCAGTTCTACCGACCCATTCCCGACACAGATCTCATCCGGCCTGCGCCCTTCAATCCGCGCAATATGCTCCTTCAGGGTGACATACCGGTTGTCAGGATAGGAGGATATGGATATATCATCCGGATTCCAGGAAATAACCGGCGGAAACGGGTTTAAATTCTCACTGAAATCAAGTAATATCTCATCGTCGCTGCCCGATACCAGATGGGTCTTCCCACCATGCTCTGTTTTTCGAATCCGCCGAAATCTCACATATAGTCGTCTATTTACAAACAATTGAATATTTGGGCATATGTCCCGTAAATTCCGGAGACTGAAACAATGCACAAAGTATATATATCGTAGTAGTATATGTTTAGATTGTCTGAAGCAAGTCTGTCATAAAGCACCTTTATGTCAGACAATTAACTGACATAAAGCAGTCAATTGTCAGACATTGGAGATTACCATGATGGAGCGCATCACGATTCGTTTACCCCCGCAGCAGGTTGCTATGCTCGAGAAACTTGTTGAGGCAGGGGAATTTCCGACCGTATCTGAAGCGGTGAGATATGCAGTACGGGAACTCATCGAAAAGAAGGCGAATCGTGTTCTAAGAGACAGCGAGCAGATCTCGTTTGAGGTTTAGGGGGAAAACAATGGAAAGAAAACTGTATGAACGGTACAACGATTACTACCCACTGGGTGTTATCGAAAGTGGCCTTAGGAATGTTGAGAGTCTGATGCAGTCCATTGATAACCATTCTTACTCTGTCCCTCGCACATACGAGAAAATCTATCAGACCAAGGAGGTTTTGGATGCAGACTATTATTAATGAAGCTTTAAAGCATGCTGAACAGGAAAAGCAAATGACACGCAGTGTCATCGGTGACGATGATCTAATCGGTCAGCCACGCATTGTCATTGTCGGATGTGGTGGTGCAGGAAACAACACCATCAACCGTCTCTACCATATGAAAGTCAGTGGCGCAGAGACCATTGCAGTCAACACAGACAAACAGCACCTTGAGATGATCCAGGCCGACAAGCGCGTCCTTGTCGGAAAGTCACTCACCAAGGGACTGGGAGCAGGCGGATTCCCCGATGTAGGTAAGCGTGCAGCAGAGATGGCCCGCACCACCCTGGAAGGTCTTCTCGCAGATGCAGATCTCTGCTTTGTCACGGCAGGCATGGGAGGCGGAACCGGTACCGGCGTCGCACCAGTCGTCGCACAGATTGCAAAAGAGCAGGGCGCCATCGTTGTCGGAATGGTAAGCTACCCCTTCCAGGTTGAGAAGGCCCGCCTCCTCAGAGCAGAGGAAGGACTGGAGGCATTGGCAAACGCAGCAGACTCCGTAATTGTCCTCGATAACAATCGCCTCATGAACTTTGTGCCCAACCTGCCCCTTGGACAGGCATTTTCCGTCATGGACCAGCTCATCGCAGAGACCGTCAAAGGTATCTCGGAGACCATCACCGAACCATCCCTCATCAACATTGATTACGCAGATGTCCGTGCCATCATGAGCAAGGGCGGCGTCGCCGTCATGCTCGTCGGAGAGAGCAAACAGCAGAACAAGGCCGAGAGCGTTGTCCACGAGTGCCTGAACCACCCCCTCCTGGATATCGACTACCGGGGCGCAACCGGCAGCCTCATCCACATCACCGGCGGCAGCGACCTGACACTTCTGGACGCAGAAGAGATCGCAAGTTCACTCACCTACGAGCTGGACGCACATGCAGACGTCATCTGGGGCGCACGTGTCAAGAAAGAATTCGAGGGCAGAGTACGCGTCATGGCCATCATGACCGGCGTCAAGAGCGCACAGATCCTTGGCCAGAGCTACGACATTGCAAACTCTGCAGCAGCACCGATGACCAGATCAGTCGGGCGCGGCAATGTGAGCGGACTTATGCGATCCTCCGGACGCCAGGCAGCCCACGAACAGACCAGTGGCGGACTGATTGACTTCATCCGCTGAACGGTTACACGATTCCAACTCGTCATTACCCCTCATTCGCCAAATCAATCACAAAATCATCCCCCGTCCCCGCACGATACAATAGCGGAAAAATCTGCCCTCCACCCACACAGGGAGGGCACACTTTTTGTTTCTGTTATTCATTACATGCCCTAAACCGGAAACGCGGTTACGAAACATTAATATGAAGAAACCATGCAATATTAAAGAACTACAGTGAATCCTTCACTGGATTTCGTGAATTTCTGTCCATACGGACAGACCGTACGGGAGTTGAACATTATGAACAGCCATATGAACAAAGTCGGTTCTCCGGTATCCGAAAGAACTCTTTTGAAATGGTTATCATCAGGAGATCATCCTGTACGCAATTTAGCGGAAAATCCATCTGAAGATGAATTGTTGTGCACAAATACATAAGGTAAGGTAGAGCATGTTGACCGAACTTATTGACAAAAGAAAGACTATGCTGACAGATTCTGAGCAGCACAAAGAAAAAAGAAATGAACTGAATGCTCTTGCAAGCACTCACGCACGCGAACGAAACCAGCTGAATGGCCAGACACGTGAATGTGTTGACGAGGCACAGAAGCACAAGGAGCTTCGTGACGAGAACAACAAAGCAGTGCAACAGATCAAAGTAGAGCGCAACCAGCTGAATGAGAAAGCAAATGTGCTCTTCGAGGAGATCGACTCATACAAAAAAGAGCACGGTGCCATCAGTAACTCCCGGGGCATCAAAGAGATCCAGAAGCGGATCGACAAGCTTGAGATGGACCAGCAGACCCGTGTCATGAACACGGACAAGGAGCGCGAGCTCATTGACCAGATCAAGCAGCTTAAGCACCAGATCAAGGAGCAGGAGGAGGAGCTCGAGCAGAACAAAGAGATCCACACCAAACTCCAGGAGGCACGGGAATTCCGTCGCGCAGCATCAGAGCTTCACGCAACCGTCACCGAGAAGGCAGAACTTGCCCAGCAGCACCACGACCTGATGGTCGAATGCTACCGGAAGGCAGACAAGTCACGCGAGGCAGCAGACGAGGAACACCGGAAATTTGTTGAGGCACAGGAGGCTGCAGATGCTGAGCACAACCAGTTTATTGCATGCCAGAAAGAACTCCGTGACTACGACAAGGTGATCGGCGGAATCCGCAAGAAAGGCAAGAAGACAAAGGTCAACAAAGAACAGAAAGCAGTTCGCCAGGAAGCAGAACAGGTATTCCAGCAGTTCAGGGCCGGAGAAAAACTTACCACAGACGACATTCTGCTCCTGCAGCGTGCAAAACTCATATAATTCTTTTTTCCCCGTTCTTTCATCAGATATTTATAGAAGTGAAATAGACATCTATGCAGATATGTCAGGTGACCGGACGCTCATTCTCTGTGTTGACAGAGATAATGATATCGGCTTTAAGGCTGGGATCCAGAGCCCGGTTACAGGGAGAGACAGCTGTCTTGAGGCCGCTACGCGTCTGGGACTCGAAGATCCCGAAGATTCTGATGTCAATGCAATTTTTCAGGGAATAAAGATCTACGACGAGCGCCGCGAGAAGGGGGACGATGTCCGCATTGCGGTGGTTGCAGGAGATCACTACAACACGATAGATGGTGATCGGAAGATCTCTGAAGACCTGAGGAAGGTTGTCTGGGACCTGGAGGTGACAGAATGTATTCTCGTGACCGACGGCGCTGAAGATGAATTTATTCTCCCGGTTATCCAGTCCCGCGTGTCAGTTGCAAGTGTGCAGCGGGTGATCGTAAACCAGATGCCAAATCTGGAGGGCACCTACTATATCATAAAAAAAATTCTGGACGACCCGAAGCATGCCCAGTCCATCCTCCTTCCGGTGGGGCTTGTGATGCTGATCTTTGCCGTCGGCAGTCTGTTGGGAAGTACAGAGATAGCGATATTTATCGTGGTTGGTGTCTTAGGCATCTTCCTGCTCTTCAAGGGCCTGGGTATTGATGAATACTTCAATATCGCCCTGCGCGGACTGCAGGAATCGTTTATTGGCGGCAGGATGTCATTTGTGTGTTATATTGCCTCAATATTCATCGGCCTCCTGGGAATCATCATGGGTCTTTCAAGTTTTCTTACGTGGTATACCGCAGATGCAGGAGTGCTCTTTTACCTGTTGACATTCGTCTACGGTGCCGTTGGATACATTGTTGCTTCCATTTTGATTGCCCTCCTCGGTAAAATTATTGACGTCGTGCAAAACGACCCAAAGATGCTGCCGCGTGCAATCACCCTGCCGTTCTTTGTAATGGGGCTCGGGCTCATCGCCTATGGGGCGTCGGTCTATATTATCTCCCTCTCCGCCACCGTGAACTTCCCGATTGACGGGGTGGACGGCATACGTATCATGATGTTCACGACAATCGGAGGTCTGATACTGGCATTCATCGGATTCTATATTCAGAAGGCCCTGCAGAAGACCGAGAAGTATGCCCCGGAAGTGAAAGAAAAGAAAGGAAGACGATCCGCACGGGATTAAATTAGGTTTTTACTTTTTGCACAGAGATTGAGACAAGTACGAACAGAACCCATTGTACTCACAGTCTTCCCCCCCTTCTGCCCATTTATTTCTCCTTTCCTCCCTGACCCCAATGTTCCCTCTGTCCCCCATTACTCTGCCCCCACCATTACCCCATCTGTATCTCAGGTACCCTGCCAATTTCACCATTTCCCAACATTTCACCTTGTTTATCCGATCCCATACGTATTGAATGGCTGATCTATGATTTTGATCTGATTTGGGGTATAAAGAGGATAGCCGGTAATGAAGAAGGGAGATAAAAAAGTGAAACCGGGAACTGCGTGGGGGAAACAGGAGAGGGAAATAATGATGAACGGAGGAGAGCAACAGAAGCAGATATTGCCCCCCCTCCTACCAGCCCCTCACCCTTTCGTGCCGAAGTAGCCCATACCCTCAACTGATTGGGACATATTGAAGGTGCGGTTTACCTGAGGAGAGACTAGTATCAGTTCAGGAATTTCAACCCCGAATGTGTGGGCAGGGAACCAGTATGACCCCTCCCCATAATTCTGGGAGACATCATTCACAAGAATCGTTGCATGATCCATATCAATCGTCTGGTACCGTGCATCCGGATAGCCGGTAATCACACCCAGTTTGCGTTTCAGATCCGATTTTCCGAGAAGATGGACCAGAAAGACAATGCCCTCATCTATGGAATAGTCGAGATCAATTACCGCATCTTCGTCATTGAGGTGTATCGTGCAGCCTTCGACCGTAATATAGCTATATTGGTTCGGAGACGCAGCTGCTGCCGGCATAACCATTGCGAGAAGCACAAGAAGACAGAGCATTCCCGGGAGCAGTTTCATGCGTACAGGTTCTGTCAGATATGATTATAGCCTTTATGGTCGCGGAAAAAAGGTGAGAGGAGCCTATCTCTGCGCGAGAAGGATCTCAATACTGGATACATTGGTCTGCCCGCTTTCCGTGTCGATGATCTCTGTAGATGTGACAATCTCTTTTTTGGCGACATCCTCGAGAAACCTGTTCAATGCAATTTCCGCAGTATCAACAGCCCGCGATATGGCCTTCCCCCGTGCCTTTATCGAGACCTCATCTGCGCCATTGTTAAACTGGGTAACGACTGCCAGTACATAGTTCATCACTGGTTTGTTTCCAACGAATACTGTGTTATCCTTAATCATGTGCTGTTCACCTCAGACGTACTTCTTTGAAACGATGAGTTCCGCATTCAGCACAGAGGCACCAGCTGCACCCCGGATGGTGTTGTGGCCCATAGCCACATACCGGAGACCCTCACGCATCCTTCCGACAGAGACTGTCATCCCCCCACCGCGATTTCGGTCCAGCCGCGGTTGCGGCCGGGTGGACTCATCAGTATAATGAACGGACTCTGCGGGAAGGTGAGGAAGCCCTGAAATGGGCGGCGCGTATGTGCGATAGGCCTCAATGACCTCTGCCACCGGCGCCGGAGTATCTGCCCATACTGCCATCGTATGCCCGTCTATGACCGGCACACGGTGGCAGCTTGCAGATACCTTAAATGGTGCATCCCGAATTTCCGACCCATCGAATGACCCCATGATCTTCAGTGGCTCACGTTCCATCTTCTCCTCTTCTGACCCGATGTACGGGACAACATTGTCATAGATCTCCATAGCGGGAATCCCCTGAAATCCGGCACCGGAGATCGCCTGCATGGTTGCTACCGTGAGGTGCGAGAACCCAAATGGCATAAGCGGCGCAAGAGAGAGACAGAGCACAATTGTTGAACAATTTGGATTGGCAACAATGAACCCGTCTGTACCGCGATCACGCTGCACGTCAATAAGGCCCAGATGGTCAGGATTTACTTCAGGTACGACAAGAGGTACATCACTGTCCATCCGGTGAGAAGATGCATTACTGCAGACACCAACACCCGCAGCGGCAATATCGGTCTCAAGAGTAGTTGCAATATCTGCAGGAAGTGCAGAGAATACAATATCAAGGTCGGATACCGCCGACACATTCGTCGGTTCCACAACAAGGCTCCCAACCTCTTCGGGGAACGGAACATCAAGACGCCAGTTAACAACATCCTGATACCGTTTTCCCGCACTGCGTTCAGACGCAGTCAGGGTTGTGAGCCTGAACCACGGGTGGTTGGCAAGAAGCTGTACAAACCTCTGGCCAACGGCACCCGTCGCTCCGAGCACACCTACATTAATCATAGATATTTTGTAATATGAGTGAAAGCGGTATAAAAGATTTGGTTTACTCCATGCGGATGGCTTCAGCCGGGCACTCATCCACACAGGATTCACAGTCAATACAGAGATCAGCGTCAACCACTGCAATACCGTCCTGCATCTCAATCGCTGCGGCGGGACAGATATCAACACATGATTCACAGCCAGTACATTTGTCTTTGTCAACTACTGCTACCATAAATTATCCTCTCCTTCCTAATTTATCAGAAAAGAAATAAAAAGAGTTCGATTGGATGCGGATGCACTAGAGATCGAGAACCTCGTCCATCGAATAGATGCCGGGAGCTTTTCCAGGGACATACCGCGCCGCACGGATGACACCGTGGGCAAATACCGCACGATCATAGGCGCGGTGGGACAGTTCAATCGTTTCATTATTGGCTGCAAAAAGGACGGTATGGTCACCGACTATATCTCCGCCCCGGACAACGTGCACACCAACTTCGTCCTTTCGCTCGGTCATGCCCTCCCGACCATACATACACTCCGTCTTGCCAGTCTCCTCACCAATAATCTCAAGGATCGTCCGCGCGGTCCCCGAAGGCGCATCTTTTTTGTACCGGTGATGAGCCTCTATGACCTCAATGTCATAGTCTCCGAGGCGCGATGCCGCCTCACGAACGAGCCGCCAGAAGATGTTCATGCCAACACTGTAGTTGCTGGAGATGACAGCAGGCACACTGCCGTTAATGGCCGCATCTATTTTCGAACGCTGTTCCGGAGAGAAACCGGTTGTGCCAACGACAAGTGCTACGCCCGCTTCAGAGGCAGCGATGATATTCTCAACGGCCGCGTGTGCAATCGTGAAATCGATGAGCACATCAGGCTTTTCTTCCTGCAGGAAGGTCCGAATCTCCGAAGACGGGACAACAGGCGCCCCGAGGAGAGTTCCTGCGTTGACGTCCACACCGCCGACAAACATGAGGTCGTCTGCCTCATTCACGAGGTTTGCAATAGTGGTTCCCATGCGCCCGAGGGCACCGCAGATAGCTATCTTAGTCATAGCGGGAAAGCACCTCCCTCAGGTGTGCCTCTGCAACATTCGTCAGGCAGTCCAGCGGGAGGCGCAGCGGTCCTGCAGCCATTCCCCGCATCCCGGCGGCCTGCTTGACGGGAATCGGGTTTGTGTCGATGAACAGAGCACGCATCAGAGGGGAGAGTTCGTAATGCATCTCCTGTGCACCGGCATAGTCGCCCGCACGGAAGCGTTCGTAGAGCGCAACCATCCGCGCGGGTTCCACATTTCCGGTAACGGTGATTACACCGGCACCGCCCAGTGCGAGGACAGGGAGCGTCATCGCATCATCGCCTGAGAATACCGAGAAGTCCTCGTCCCGGGTCCGCTCGATGATCTCTGAGACTTGTGTGATGTTCCCACTTGCCTCCTTGACACCGACGATGTTCGGATGCGCGGCAAGCTCAGAGACGATATCCGCAGGAAGGTTCTGCCCGGTGCGTGATGGGACATTGTAGACAATGACAGGGACGCCCACGTCTGCAAGCTTTGAATAGTGCTTTAGAAGACCGGAACGGTTCGGTTTGTTGTAATAAGGCGAAAGAACAAGAACCGCGTCCGCACCCTGATCATATGCAGATTTGGTAAACCGCAGGGCTTCGGCGGTGTTATTTGAACCAGTACCGGCAACGACCGGCACCCTGCCATTGACAGCATCAATTGTCTCTCCGATGACAATCTCATGCTCTTCGAATGTCAGGGTTGCTGACTCACCGGTTGAACCACAGGGCACAACCCCGTGAACTCCGTTTTCGATCAGATACTCAATGTTTTCACGGAGACCGGACAGATTCAGGCCCGCATCCGCGGTATCTTCGAACGGAGTGATAAGTGCAGGATAAACACCCTCAAACATAAAAGAATTATATTTCTTTCCTTCTATTTACCTTTCTCGTGATATTGCCCGCCACACGGTTTCTGATGCGTTTGCTGTCGATAATTGCCACTTCAGAAACGGCAAGCTTGTTCTCCTCAAAATCTCCGGTGAACCGGTTGCCGTGTTTCACAAGCAGTTCCTGGCTCAGGTTTTTAATGTAAGATGGTTTGACTCCCATTCATAAACTCCACTATAAACTGGTATAACTAATGCAACCCGAGAGCATAATAATATTGCGTGCCCCTTCTGCGGGAGTTTCCGCGATTATCCAGAGCATGATATCGTCGGTATCCGACTTCTGCCCATAGATTATATCCGGCACGCCATCACGGCAGCAGGACTCAACCCCCCAGTCTATAGTGCCCGATCCGGGTTGGGAGGGCGCGTATGGGACGGCTTCGAACGCACAATCGTCTTCTGCATACCGGAGAACCGCTTCCGTGCACCGCACCGACACTACTGACCGCAGAGAGGACTCATGCCGGATTACGGTAAGAATGACTCGTGCAACATCAGGATCTTCTCCCCAGCGGACAGCAGGCCGAGTGACACAGTCCACCACGCAGACATCAGACCCGGTTGTCGCCCGGGGGAGGGTACAGCCCATCCTGATACCGTGGTTCGTGATGAGCCGCAAATCCACCTCTGTTGCGATGCGGGATGCTGCCTCTGTGAGAGCGGAGGCCACCTCTGAACAGGTCTCCATGGAATATATGTCTGCTGTACACAGGGTAAAAATAGTCGGGTCATCGCGATTCCCGTATTGGAATTTTAATGTACTGGAACGAAAGGCAAGGGAGGGCGCCCCTCCCTTGCCTTTCCATTCGTTATCATAATTGCCCATATGGAATTGAGAAGAGCAAAACGTCTCTCCAAAATGACGTCCCCCTCTGCAGGAGATGGATACACATTTACGTCACAACGCAAAATATACTGCTATGAATTCCGTCGTCCTTGACAGTACAACGGCTATTGCAAGCATCATTGTGCTGATTGTAGCAGTCATCGTGCTGCCGGCTGTGCTTCCGACATCATATGCATACATCGCAGCAATCATCCTCTTCATCGCCTGCATGAGCGCAGGCGGGTATTACCTCGGACAAAAGACCATTTAAGGTTTTTTTCCCGATATTTTTTTACGATATTTGTAATAGCTCAGCGGATGCACCGTTTTTTCACAGAATTTGTCCTTGTTGACACAGAGACCATAGGTCTTCATCGTCGCACACCCGGGCGGCGTATATTCTGTCCCGCCGGACCCGGAGATGTGTTCCACCTGGTACATCGTGCGTGAGATGTCAAAATCAGGTGCCCGCGCAAAGACCTCGACGATTGCGGTCTCATCGAGCCCGATGGTGTGCAGAAATGCGACCAGAGCAAAGCGCGCCGTGTGTGGGATGTTGGTCCCGTCGGTGACTGCAGCAATGATCGCGCGAATGCAGGGAGGGAAGCAGCCCTCATCCACCTCCCCGTACTGCTCAAGGATTTGTTCCTGATAGGCATGAGAGACATCATCTGCATGTGTGCGGAGACGGACGGCGACGGGACCGGGAACGGTGAGCGGCAGTTGCGAACGGATCACCTGCCGGATACGTTCCCGGAGGATGACCGTATAGTCGTCCGGCGTGCAGAGTACGCGGCCATGGATAACATCCCGATTGACCAGGCGCCACCGGGGGTCACGCATGCGCGAGGCAAGTTCCACATACTGTTTCACACCCATGTCAGGCGTAGTCATGTCGATACCCACGGAGCGGGCGATATAAGCGGTTAACTCCGGGCCTTCTCCCTTCAGATAATAGGCGGAGCGCTCCGCTTCGTACCGGGCGAGCTTGTCCAGCACAGACGGGTCGTCCATGCAGGAGGCGAGCAGCCGTGCGATTGCATAGGCATAGATCTCGTCATCTGCATTTTTGATATCGGTATTGGTCTCATCAAAAGATGGCGGACGCAGGGCTGCCTTCACACGGGCAGCTGCGAGTTTCATTAAATCTTCTCCTTTTCCGGACTGTGCGCGGATAAGGGAATCAATCGATATGCCGGAGCCCTGGACGTATGCCTTTGCTCCTTTTAAAAATGGATATTTTGCAAGGTCTCGTTTTTCGAGCCTTCGCATCAGTCTGCCTCAATGCGGGGGGCAAGGAGGAAATCAACATGCCCATGACCGTCTGCGAAGTCAAAGGACACCCTGACGGGGTGGTCATTTCCAATCTGCACTTCCACCTCTTCGGCACGGGCCATCACTTTGCCCATGTCACGGAGATAGTCAAGGGAGAAGAGTGACCGGACGTCCGAGGGTTCGAGTGAGATGAGAATATCTGAACCGCGCTCAAGGCGGATATGGTCAGAGTCACCGTCGGCTTCCATGTAGAAGGTACCTGTTGTTGCATCAACACCCAGCGCAATCTTATCAGAGATGACCGAGGCCGCTTTGATACCATCGTTTATCGCAGAGCCCGAGATCCTAACCTTTGCCGGCAGTTCAACGGTCGGTGGCTGGGGGTCCTTTCGGATGGTATTGACGTCAAGAAGGGTCACAGAGTACTGGTACCCGGAGAAGACCATCTCCATCTTGTGTCCGTCTTCCGGAAGTTCGAGGGACAATTCATCCCCTTTTCCCATCATCCCGGTGATGCTCTTCATCTTTGTGATATCAATGCCCAGTTCACTTTCGGTTGCAACGAAAGACGAAAATGCCTCCCCGCTCAGGTCAAGTGAGATCATGGCAACATTTGCGGTATCTACTGCACGGATCTTCAGTCCGTCTTCCCCGACGTGCATCCGGCACTCGGTCACAAGGGCTGCAATAATATCTATTGTCTCCCGGAATGTATCTGTATCAATGGCTGCTTTTAACATCATTACCCCTTTACAAAGTCTATTATAAGTTATACCGGTATAATTTTTATTAATATGTAGGTTTTTGCGTGATAAAAACATCATGCAGAGGTTTTGAGATTATGGGATCACAGTGGGGACGAGACAGATTTTACCGAAAGGCGCGTACGGAAGGGTACAGATCCCGTGCGGCATACAAGTTATTAGACATACAGAAACGCTTCCAGGTCATCCGTGACGATGACAATGTGATTGATCTCGGGTGCGCCCCGGGAAGCTGGCTGCAGGTGCTGCGCGAGTTAACGGAGGGACAGGTAATTGGCATTGACCTAAATCCAATTGTTCCAATCGAGAATGTTACCGCACTGAAAGGTGACTTTACGACAGAGCACATGCACGAGAAGGTCCGGGCACTCATACCTGAAGCGAATGTCATCGTCTGTGATGCGGCGCCGAAACTCTCAGGACATAAGAGTTATGACCAGGCCCGGGCGGTCGACCTCTCTGAAATGGCGCTTGATTTTGCGCTTGATTTCCTGAAACCAGGTGGAAATTTTGTGGTAAAGACCTTCCAGGGTGATATGTTTCACCTGATTCTCAAAAAGATGCGCGACAATTTCTATGGCGTGAAGGTCTACCGCTCGAAGGCAGCACGAAAAGGAAGTGCTGAAGTATATATAATCGGAAAGAAATTCAAGGGACGCCAGAATGATTCTGAAGGATAAATACGGACGCAGGGTGACAAACCTGCGGATATCACTGACGCCGAAGTGCAATCTGAACTGTATGTACTGCCACGCCGAAGGCGAGGTAGATCCAAAAACCCTGATGTCTGCGGAAGATATCGGGGAAATTATGCGCGTTGCAAAACTCTTTGAGATGCGCAGCATCAAGTTCACCGGCGGGGAGCCGCTGATGCGCGATGATCTGGTCGATATTGTATCGATGGTGCCGGAAGGGATGGAGGCATCCCTGACGACGAACGGGACAATTTTGGAGCCAATTGCGCAGGACCTAAAGGACGCAGGGCTCTCCCGGGTGAATATCAGTCTGGATTCTTTGAAACCTGACCGGTATAAATCAATTGCGGGAAGAGACATGCTCTCTGATGTGCTCGCGGGGATTGACGCGGCGATTGACGCGGGACTGACACCGGTGAAGCTGAATGTGGTCCTGATGGAGGGCGTCAATGACGATGAGATTCCGGACTTTATTCGGTATGCGGCAAACCACAAGCACCTGATCCTGCAGTTCATCGAACTCATGGACGAATTCCGTGAATGCCCCTATCATATGGAGCTGACCGGGCTCGAAGACGAGCTGCAGAAAACTGCAAAGACGATTGTCACCCGACGGATGCACCACCGGAAGAAGTACTGTCTGGAGGGTGCAGAGATTGAGATTGTCCGCCCGATGCACAACACAGAGTTCTGTGCCTTCTGCAACCGGCTGCGGGTGACCTCAGACGGGTGCCTGAAGCCATGTCTGATGCGAAACGACAACCACGTTGATATCCGTGGGCTGCGGGGCGCGGAACTTGAAGAGAAGTTCAGAGAGGCAGTCTCCATCCGGGAACCGTATTACTGCTGAAATCCGGATTGTGTACTGTCCGGAGGCTTTGGCTTCTTCCAAATACTTATTTCGGGTGTGACACTACCTGAATATATGTTAGAAACAAACGAATACATTCCTGTTCTTCAGAAACTCTATAACAAATCACTGATCCTGGAATCCCCAAACGAGTTTGAACCGGTGTTCTGGTTCCACTTCAAGGATGCCGTTGCCCACCTGGACTTTACGCTCTGTATTCTGGGCTACAACATCCAGTCGATGAGAAATATCATGAACATGGAGTACATGAAGTGGCGCATCGGTGAAGAGAAGAAAGAAGAACGAGACCAGTTCCCCGCATTCATCAACTGGCTGAAGGCAAATCACCGGGAGAATTTCGATAAACTGCCCACCCTCTGGCGGGATATTTATGATGAGGAGAACCAGGCGTCCTACCGTTCGTTCCGGATTGCAATGGACCCGGCAGCGATGAAGCCCCTCCCCGCACGGTTCTTTATGGATATGATCAATGAACTCTTTGACAAGAATTTTTTGAAGAGCCTCTACAAAGAGGCCTCTCTTGGCCAGCTGTATCAGGAATTTATTGGGGAGTGAAAGGGACCTTCCGGATCTTCGTTGTGAAATGATCTCATCACGAGGGTTGATCCATAAGGGAATTGTCGGGTCGGATGCCGCAACAATCCCCATACAAACAATTTCACATCATTTTTTCCCGGAACATACCCTCCATTCATTTAAATACAATAAATCGCAAGATTGTAGTATTCAATCAAGAGACAAAGGACCGGATACACCATGATTCAGTTTAGAATATTGCTTGAAAAGGATGAGGATGGATGGTTTACCGCAACTGTCCCTTCCCTTCCGGGATGTATCTCTCAGGGGAGAACAGAAGATGAGGCAAAGGAAAACATCGCAGAAGCAATCGAACTGCACCTAAAGTCTCTCGCAGAAGAAGGAATTCCATTAAGGCCTGAAAACGGAATGACAGAAACCTTTGTTGCAGTGAATGTATGAGCGCAAAGCTTCCGGTCGTATCCGGACAACAATTGATTAAGGCATTTTCAAAAGATGGATACTTCATACATGACCAAAAGGGAAGTCACATCCATCTTCGCCATCCGAAAAAAAGACCGCTTACCGTTCCAAATCATCATGAAATATCACAAGGAACACTACGGGCAATACTCCGGGAGTCCGGATTGAGTACTGATGAATTTATTGAATTGCTGTAATTCCGGCAATCTCCAATATAATAAACCGAAAAGGCAAGGAAGGAATATACCCCTCCCTGCAGCCCACCCCTTCAAGCGATAGTTCATAGAGGGGACAGACAGGCATCCCCTCTTGATCCAATTGCAGCCATTCCTCACCATTGTATCCTTTGAGAACACCCCTTCCGGCTATGATCTCCAACATTCGTCCGGCAATAGTGTTTCCCCCACCCCAATCCATCCATGCGTACAGAGGAGGAATTTATCCCGGAGTAGACGAGAGTAATGTATCGAGGAGAAGAGAAGATGGATGTCGCACGGGTCTGTGCAGACCTTGTCCGGATTAATACGGAGAACCCCCCCGGGCGGACCGATGAGGCAGTGGAGTATGTCGCAGGCATTCTTGAAAGTCTGGGATATCGCCCCCGCATTTCCAAAAATCCGGGAGGCCACTGGAATGTCTGCGCCGGCCCGCGCAACTGTGACCTGCTCTTCTGCGGCCATCTCGATGTGGTGCCTGCAGGAGAGGAGGGATGGACGCATGACCCCTTCTCCGGAACGATTGATGAGGAATTTGTCTGGGGCCGTGGTTCCACCGATATGAAGGGCGGGTGTGCGGCTATCTTAGCGGCACTGGAAAAGGTACCTGAGGCATGTGATGACCAGGACAGGAATGACGAACTCCCAATCGGAGTCGCCTTCGTCTGTGATGAGGAGACCGGCCGGGTAGACGGAGTGCAGCACCTGCTGCGAATGCAGGAGATCCACCCCTGTGACTGCCTCGTCGCAGAACCGACGCCATACCTGAACCCAGCTGTTGGTCAGAAGGGGCTCTGCCGGTTTCGGGCATCCTTCCGGGGGCAGCCGGGCCATGGGTCGCTCTATCCGTTCGCAGGTGAGAACGCGATTGTGAAGGCATCCGGGTTTATCGACCGGATGATGACTCTCACCGATAAGGAGTATACCACAGAGGAAGGTGTATCCGCTCTTGTCGGAAATTCAGAAGAGGCAATATCAAAGATTTTCCCAAACGCAGATGTGGCCCGTCTCCTGACCCGGATCACCTGCAACCCGGGGGTCATAACCGGCGGCGAGGGAGTCAATATTGTCGCTGAGGAGTGCACGGTGGGACTCGATATGCGGCTGCCATGGGGATGCAACCCTGATGCTGTCCTCGCGGTGGCCGAAGGGGACCGGTCATCCCCGGTCATCGCTACCGAGAGTTGCGCCCCGCCGACCTGCACATCCCCGGATTCAGTGCTGGTGAGACGGCTTTCTGCTGCAATTGAGGGCGTCTACGGCCAGCCGGCCCGCCCGATTCTGCAGTGGGCCGCAAGTGACGCCCGGTTCCTGCGGGAGGCCGGGTTCCGGGCGGCGGAGTATGGCCCGGGCGAGATTCATCTGCTCCATGCTCAGGACGAACGGGTTAGAATCGGGCAGCTGGAAGAAGCTGTGCAGGTGTATGCGAGGTTGATCGGGGCGTATCTGTAATGAAGAGGGATGTCCTATATCATCAGGTAAGAAAAAGATGATGGAAATCATTCATTCACACCCTGATGATTCAACATTTGAAGAGATTATGCATGAGTTGCTCTTTGTGAATACGATCGAAAGGTGGCATGAATGATTCATTGGCGGAAGAGTAATCTCCAATGGGGATATGAAAACCCGGATTCAGTCATGGCCAAAATAAAATGGAAAGAAGGGGGCCAGCACATGGTTCTGCTACATCCATAATAGTGACCCTTCTCCGAATATTATGTCCTTAATTTCACAATATTTTGTTTCTTGTAAACGATACAGCGACCTCATCGCATCCGTGGAGGGTCTGGCAGGGAGAGGGCACCCCTCCCTTGCCAAAATATCTGAATAACCGCAAGAAAACGCCGAAGATTGTTACCGCCGGATGCCGAGTCGGCCATACTTCTTGTGCGCCTGTTCGATTGTCATAATTTCAAGGACGCGGACCTCACCCTCTCTGTCATAGATGGTATGAAAAGCAGTGAAGGATCTCCCGATATGGAGGCGGAAATACCGGTCATCCCCCCGGATAGTCAGCTGTTCTTTGTCGGCACCGCTGCCCGGGTATGGGTCATCGGTGAGGCGCAGAAGGTGATCCCTGACGATTATCCGGCTCTTGTCGGGGAGATGGTCATAGAAGTCCTGAGCCCGTTTTTTGTCGAGAAGGAGCCGATAGGTCACGGAGCAAACTCCACGAAGTCACCCTCTGCCTCGATTGTGGCCATCTCTGCCAGAAAGCGCCTTTCCTTCTCGTGCTCAATGATCTCGGAGAGGAGCCCATCATAGGTCTGCCCCGGTTTTTTCATATCCGAAAGAGAGGTCCAGACCGGTTCGGAGACGGGGATGCGTTTGGTGGCGGTCATGGTACTATATTCGTTGGGCAGACATTTATAGAATTGCACGGATGTGCACTATTGCAATCACGTGCACGATTGCACGGATGGGAAATAGCACCTGCATTATTGGTCACCCAGATGGTGACCGGTAATACAGATATGACAACCGACGGGGACAGGTACGCCAACAGAGAGAACAAAACCCGGTTATCGAAGTTCTTCTGCATGTATTACCAAAATTCCCGGAGATATTTGCTGTATATACCAGAAAGAATGAAAGCTAACGTTCTGACAAAGAGAATGGGACGTATGACTTCATCTTAGTACCTCTCCGGTACTATTTGTGAATGAGGACGAGAGGAGGGCAATAATTACACCATGTTGTGCCATGCACTCCTGCATTTTCCATCATAGCTCGCTTTCACCGTCATGAGGGGAGCTCGAGGAACGCTTGCTCAACCCCCTGAGACCTCTCACACCGCGAGGCATACCCGGCAGGGAGGGATCACCCCTCCATGCCAGACCCTCAGAAAAGAACAATAATACATCAATTTTACGACAAAAATCAGTCCTCATGCGCCCCGCGCCCCTTACACATTCAAACAAATGCCAATGAATCCCGTGTCAATTTCATCCGAATTCAAATCAAATTCCGGACAAAATCCAACAAAATCAGAATGAATATACCCATAAATTAAATATTCAGGATACTAATATCGCTAACAATGAAGAGGCATGTGCTATTTATTGCAGCCATTCTTTCCATCATCCTCGTACTCGCATGCGCAGGATGTTCAGAACTGCCGGTGGATGGGCGCGATATACATTCCGAAGGGGGGGACGCAGCAGCGCAAACACCGACAGCAACACCAGCCTGGGTGGAGGAGGCTACCCCCATCAGAACGTCAGAACCGGTGGTGACTGCGTCACCAGTCGAACCAGAACCAACATCCGGATTGCCCGTATATACGGAGATCTATACCAACGATGTCTATCTGCTCTATGATGTGATCGCACTGAATTTCGACCTGAAGATACCTGCGATGATCATCGAACTTAAGATTGAGCCGGAAATGTACACCAATACAAAGAGGATATACAGCGATTACGGCGACAAAGATCTGATCACCATCAGGGAATTATACCCGGACCCACGCGCCGACCTTGCAGTAACCATCATCGACCGCGAGACGGGTGACGTCGTCGAAGAGTATGACTATCAGCAGTTCACCACAGAGTGCAAAAAGGACACCATCACCATTCGATACCCCGGCCCCTACCAGGTTGAAATCACCGGAAACAACGTGGACGTCGGCATTTCCATATCTGTCCCGGAGGCAAATCTCGTGGATGATGAGGAATCGTTCCTGCTGAGTTGAGACGGGTCGTGATTCCCTGATTTCATGATACAATAATTTCACGATACCGGAGTTCCCAGAGGGTGCAATTCCTGAGTTGAGACATACGCTGTGATCGAACTCATATAGATGAGGACAGAGTCTCGCGTAATAAGAACAGGGTCTTGGAGAGAAGACGAAAACCCTCCAGCCCGGATAATTATCATCCGGACCATTCTTTTTGCTGCAATCATTACAGAATACAACACACTCACCCGACATTCTCCAGACAAACCGCAATCATCCTGTGCGCCATCCTGCGCCCCCACAGTGCACATCTTGCGCCGTACCATAATTCACCCCGCAAAAACCGTAACACCTCCCCAAATTCCCCTATATTCTCACAAAAAACGTTACCAAAACGCACCCAATTCCACGCAGCTCCCCACATTTGCACGAACAGATGCAAAGCCTTTATACCAAGAACCACCAATCTATGTAAGCACCTCGCTAGGTAAGAAGTGCGACACCGGTCCCGGTAGGGTAGTGGATATCCTAGAAGCCTGCGGAGCTTTTGACCCGGGTTCAAGTCCCGGCCGGGGCGTCGATTCTCAGGGGTTTTTTCCCCGTTTTGTTTTTTAAAGTTTTTGTGTATTGTTAGATAGCGTATCTTTACCGCCTGACTTAAATATGCGATTTATGTGATTTTTTTCCTTGAGCCGCCTCATCCACAATTTAATCCAGGTAATTCTGTAGATTCACACCAATTGACAGGGATCAGAACAATGCCATCGCATTTGCCTGATTAAAAGCCCAAGGCAAGAAATCACACAAATACATATCCAAAGCATACGGGCAGTACCAGAAGCACATCAGAAAATATTCAGACACAACAGGAAAAAATTGCGAAACCAAAAAAGTCAGAAACCCACGGGGCGTTTTTACCCAAGCAAAAACGGTATCTCCTGTGATAGGCAGACATGCAGCGAATCATGAATAAATAGATAATCCAAACGGGAGTCAGTACCACATAAGACACATAACGTCAATCGGTAGTTATATATTCATAATTAATTTGAATGGTTAAATCAAATATCCACACATATTCACACAATTCCAATATTAACCCACGATATTAATTATAATTCATTACATTGAAGTCGCAATTTCAGTTCAAGGATTCAAAAAAAGAAAAACATATATCATAGAACATGCCGATCATTCTCCAGAATATTACATGAAATAGGTAATAGAATTCACCCAATTTCCTGAGAAACGTCTACTATAAATCAACAAGGAGGTATTCTCGGTTTGTATCGTGAAAAAAAAATAGGTGTAGTCATACCCGCATATAACGAAGAGCTCCTCATCAAAAAGACCCTGAATTCAATACCCGATTATGTGGACCATGTCTATGTGGTAAATGATTGTTCTCCGGACCGCACCGGAGAAATAGTCAAGGAATATGCTGAGAATGACAACAGAGTAGTCCCCCTGTCACATGAAGTAAACAAAGGGGTCGGTGCAGCGATAGTCACCGGGTACCAGGAAGCCCTTAAAGGCGGCATGGACATCGCTGCTGTCATGGCCGGTGACAACCAGATGGATCCGATATTTCTCCCAAAACTTCTGGACCCCATCGTTGACGAAAAAGCTGACTACACTGTTGGTAACCGTCTCCTGAGCGCGGACTACCGCCATCAGATGAGCATGTGGCGCTTCTTTGGCAACTCAATACTCACCCTCCTCACAAAGATTGCATCCGGATACTGGCAGATGATGGACCCCCAGAACGGCTACACCGCCATTTCTGCGCGGGCCCTGGGACGCCTTAACTTCTCACAAATCTATCCCCGCTATGGATATTGTAACGACCTCTTAATCCAGCTGAATGTGTGGGGATTTAAGATGAAAAACATCCCTCACCCTGCCCGCTATGGGATGGAGACATCCGGGATAAAGTACTCATCCTACATCTGCAAGCTCTCCTGGCTCCTCCTGCGCAAGTTCCTCTGGCGCCTGAAGATGAAGTATGTCATCCTCAGCTTTCACCCGCTGGTATTCTTCTATATCCTGGGAACAATACTCTCAACGGTAGGAATTATAGCAGGAATCATCACCCTCTGGGAGAAGTTCATAACCGGAAACAATGTCCTTTTCGTACACGGCGTTCTGTCGTTCCTGGCATTCATGATGGGAATGATGTTCCTCTTGTTTGCCATGCTCTATGACATGGAGCAGGAGCGAAATGCAAATGGATGGTATTGATGTGCATACCTCAAACCAGGGGCCGGATACATGAAAATACTCATTGATATGGGACATCCGGCCCATGTCCACCTGTTTAAGAATTTTATTTGGGAGATGGAGACGCGAGGCCACGAAGTCAGGGTGACAGCCAGGGATAAGGAAGTAACACAAAACTTGTTAAAAGCATATAATATTCCTTATACATTAATTGAAGGAAAAAAACACAGTCTCATTCAGGAGTGGATTTCCCGGGATATACAAATGGCAAAATTTGCCAGAAAATCAAATCCGGATATTTTTTTGGGTGTGCTGAACCCCGTTACTGCACACTCTGCCAAAGTATTGAGAAAACCATCAATTACTCTGAATGATACTGAGCATGCAAAGATTGGAACGATTACAACATTGCCATTTACCACTGTTGCATTAACTCCATCCTGTTTTTTGAAGAACATTGGTAAAAAGCAGATCAGATATAACAGTTACCACGAACTTGCATACCTCCACCCGGACTATTTCACTCCCAACCCTGCTGTACTCAATGAGCTTGATCTGAAGAGAGAAGATACCTTCATGATCCTCAGATTTGTTTCCTGGAATGCAAGCCACGACAAAGGACAATCCGGCATTAAAGAGAAAATTAAGTTCGTTTCTGATCTGAAACAGTATGGGCGTGTGTTCATCACATCCGAAAATACTTTGCCCAGGGAACTGGAGCACCACCGCATTCAGGTTTCACCGGAGAAGCTGCATGACCTGCTGTACTACGCCGCGCTTTATGTGGGCGAAGGAGGCACAATGGCAGCGGAAGCGGCGGTGCTTGGGACACCATCTATTTTTGTGTCATCCCTTGCAGGGACGATGGGAAATTTCATCGAGCTTGAAGATACCTATGATCTCCTCTATAGTTTCACCGACAGCGACGCGGCATTTGTCCGGGCGGCGGAAATTCTCCGTAACTCTTCATGCAAGGAGGCATGGAGAATGAAACTGGAACGTCTGCTGAACGATAAGATTGATATAACTGCGTTTATGGTGTGGTTCACTGAAAATTATCCGCTGAGTATTGCCGAGATGAAAAAACATCCGGGAATACAATATTTCTGCACATCTGATTCTGGTGATGCCCAATGACTGCCATTCCTACAGGCACCTTTTTTTGCGGTATGAACAGTCATACTGCCATTGATCCACATCGCTTCATTTCCCGGTTTTTTGAGACTTCTATGAGATTAATGAGTTCTTTGATTTGTATAGGCAAAACGCGGGAGACTGGTTTCAGAGAGGTTGAAAACAGGAACTCCAGGACTAGGATCACTATGATGTGCCATCTCTGCATGAAGAACATCAATAAACACAGGAATCACCAATCATCGGGATCACCGATAAGATTGTATGATTGTGCGAATCTGTGGATTTATCGCCAAAAGTCTCTCTTCCGGGTCTATGCAGATGAATTTGCATCTGGTACAGGTACTGATGAGGCCTCTGGCTGCACGGATTGTGCAGTATTCTTCACCGATAATGATGCATTTTGTGAACGTTCAGTTGTTAATCCAACAGGCATGATGGATTCTCCCATTGCTATCCATGGGAAAAACCATTTTTATGATGGGAGGGGGATTGTCCATCCGGCAACTGAGAGAGGCCATTCACATGTTCAATAAGCAGATCTTTTCTTTGGCCCACAATATGCAGTGTTCACAATTTTCCTCAGATTATCAAAGATCGGTTAACAATCAATGGCGGCCGTACAAAGAGTTAAAAGAAGAGCAGGAGAAGCAGCTGAGGCACATGATCACCTTCTGCTATGAAAATGTGCCCTATTATCATAATCTATTCAAGTCCCTGAAACTGCAGCCGAAAGATATCAGGGCTACCCGTGACCTGGAGAAAATCCCCATTCTTACCAAAGACATAATTAAACAGCACTGGGAAGAGTTTAAACCCATAAATCTCTCTAAAATAAAATATTATACCAATGCAACAGGTGGATCAACCGGAACCCCCTTCACCTACAGAATATCCCGGCACGACAGATTCCTTAGCAGTGCTCTCCTTTACCGGGGGTGGGGGTATGGCGGCTATGAACTTGGTGACCGAATGGTCTTCCTTGCAGGATCGTCTCTTGGCTTCGATACAAAATCCAGGTTCACCACCCTCATCCATGAAACTGCCCGAAACCTAAGGAAACTCTCCTCCTTTGATATGGGTGAAGCGGAAATGCGTGAATATGTCCGGACAATAAATTCATTCCAGCCCAAATTCATCAGGGGATATGCTTCCTCACTCTATTTCTTTGCAACGTGGATTGAGGAAAACAATCTTACTGTGCACTCCCCAATCGCAGTATTTACAACATCTGATACTCTCTTTTCCAACATGCGAACGAAGATATCAGATATACTTGGGTGCGAGATCTATGACGGATATGGCCTGAACGATGGCGGAGTAAGTGCTTTTGAATGCCCTGAGCACATGGGTCTGCATATTGACACGGAAAGAAGTGTTATGGAGGTTGTCGATGGGAATGGACTCCAAATAGAGAGTGGAAAGGGACAGATTCTCTCAACGAGCCTGCACAATTACGCAATGCCATTCATACGGTACACCACCGGTGATGATGGCCACACAATTGATGATAACTGCGCATGCGGACGTGAGTACCCGTTATTAAAAGAGATTCGTGGAAGAACCACTGATATACTCGTTACTCCCGAAGGAAAAAATGTGCATGGGTGGTTTTTCCTGTATCTGTTATGGGAGTATGGAGAGGGAATTCGTGAATATCAGGTAATCCAGGAAACCGTTGAAAGAATCGTAATCAAAATAATTCCAGAGGAAACCTTTGATGAAAAACAATTGGATGCGATTCGCGAAATTACCAAAAAAAGAAGCAAAGGCTGGGTAATTGAATTCAAATTTGTTGATTCAATTGAACGAACAGGTGCAGGGAAGTACAAATTTATTGTCAACGAGGTGGGCAATGCCAGATAAAAATTTACTCGTGATAGCCAATAATTTCCCAAACAGAGATGACAGCTATACCGGCCAAATCTTTGTAAAAGAGCAACTGAAGTATTTGAAAGCAAATTTTCATGCGGTATATGTTATCTCACCCGTTGCATTCGGTATCGAAAAATTTCGAAAAACCACGTATGTAAATTACACATATGATAACGTCAGGGTATTTTTCCCAAAATATCTCAATATCCCCATTTTTTTCTATTATGGAAAAGCAGGGTGGTTACATCTGGCAAAAAAAGCAATTTTTGATCTTATTCAAAAAGAACAGATATCTATCGACGTAATTCATGCTCACTTTACCTGGCCTGCCGGGGCATTGGCAATTGAATGTAAAAAAAAGTATGATGTACCGGTAGTCATTACCGAACATGCTTCAACTACGTTTGAAAGAGCGATTGCTACACGGGACCACGCTTTTTTAACTACGTGGGAATTCGCAGATTCAATCATCCGGGTAAAGGAAGGAGACATTTCGGATATGTACACGGTTGGAATTGATCCTCAAAAGATCCGTTTTATTCCAAATGGCTTTGATGCTCAAAAATTCTACCCGATGGATAGTGAAATGTGTAAACAAAAGGTGGGGCTTCCACACAATAAAAAAATCATTCTGTATGTGGGAAATTTGTATACCGAAATAAAGGGGCATAAATATCTCGTTGATGCAGTCGCTGAGATCGTGAAACAGCGACAGGACATCCTGATTATTATTATCGGATCAGGAAGTCTTAAAAATACCATTGAAACTCAAATACACAGCTTAGGACTGGAAGAGTACATTACGCTTGCCGGGAGGAAACTCCACGGCGAGATCCCACTCTGGATGAACGCCTGCGATCTCTTTGTCCTCCCAAGTTTAAAAGAGAGTTTTGGCATTGTTCAACTCGAAGCTTTGGCTTGTGGCAAGCCTGTTGTTGCAACGAGGAATGGCGGCAGCGAGGAAGTCATCACTTCTGATGAATATGGTCTGCTTGTCAGTCCCGGTGACGCTATGGATCTGGCCGGCAAAATTTTGGTAGCGCTGGACCGGGAGTGGAACACGGACGCAATCCTTACGTATGCACAGCTGTTCACATGGGAACATGTTGCAAAGGAGATTATGGGCGTGTACGAGCACATTATGAGAGAAAATGTGTGATAAAAAGAAGGTCTTCGGATGCTAATAATGTAATTTCAGTTCGGATACAATCCCCGATTCTTCAACTAAATTTTTCCAGGTGAATTTTTTTGCGAGTTCTGTGTTATTTTTGCTCATTTCTTCTGCACGTATCGGATTGTGTATGAGCTCAGATATTTTTCCTGCCAGATCACGAGCGTCTCCGGATTCATATGTCAGACAATTTACATTGTCAATTAAGAATGCAGGTCTTGCCTCAATATTTGATACGATGATAGGTTTTCCGGCAGACAGATATTCATAGACTTTCCGATTCGAAAAAAAGTTATTGATTTTAGACATATAGTGGTTTTTATCATAGGGAATGATACAGACATCCATCTTATGCAATAAAAATAATGCATCTTTTTGGTTTATCCGGCCCGTAAATATAGTTTTTTTACTGCGGTATTGTGAAAAAATCTCATTTGCATTATACCCCTTTCCAATGATCAGTGCAGTTGTATTGTCGATTATTTCCACAGCATTACAAATATCATCGATTCTCATCACCGGTTCCCAGTTGCCGATAAACCCTACAATATATTCATTCTCAGGAATGTCCATGACTGGTTGCCGGTTTTTGGCGTCTTCTATTGCCTGAACGTCAACGCCATTTTGAAGGGGGAGACATTTATAGCGATACTCCGGGATCTGTGATTGTATTCCCTCACTTACGGTGAGTATTTTGTCTGTATGTTTCAGAATAAATTTGTCACACATTCTGGTGAATGCAGCCCGTAGATGCCTGTTTTGCTGGGTTAATTCCAGATTGTATCTGCCATGAAAATCATAGAATATTTTCACCTTTTGAACCTTTAAAAACGGAAACAGAAGTATGGTATCATATCCACGAAGAATTATGGAGGTAATATGTCTTTTATGAACAAATCTGATTATAGCGAGTGTCATCTGAACCCTGAAAAGAATGCCTTTCAATAATATCCCATTTCCTTCCAATGAAAACCTTGGCTTTATGAGGTTGTAGCCGTCTTCAACAGATGGGTTCTCCCCTTCTTTCATGATCAGTGAGGTGTCAGAAAAATAGGTTTTTATTTCATGAAACAGGCTGACTGCTCTTGTTGCCTGAGCACCGTTGTCGTCAGGAGAATACCCCATTAATACGAACAGAATTCGGGGATTCGTTGTTCGGTCCATATTATCACAATTAATTGCAGATTTTCTCAATTCAGTTTGTGGAATGAACGGTATGTATTGGTCACATGGCATGTAATGGTTTGGACTACCAAAGAGAGTCTGCTGTCCTCCGCCCCTCTGAGACAGAACCCCGGATGGAGGCAGTCCATTCCCCTGCCCAACGATTCGATTAGATTACATACCGACCAGAAACAGCGAGAAGTCACAGTATCAAATCATATCCCCAAGGGGTTTGCAGTGTATGGATACCGTTCAATAATCCCCATATTTGACTCCATTTTCAAAATACTACCGCAAAACGGCGGATAATACATTTTTTGGCTCTTCGTATTTTGTGTGGGTGATTATAAAACACAATTGTAGTGAATGCGACATCTCCCGAAAATTTGAAAAGCAGCGATCACATGCTCTGATGAATTCAGCGCAAAAGCCATAGATCTTCATATTTTGTCGATTTCAGAACCATACTGGAGCAATGGGGGTGCCAGCCCACCCCCATTGTGACCATCACCTGATGGGGGAGGGGCAGGCAGGGAAGAGGGCCACCCCCTCCCTTGCCTTTCAGTTCTTTATAGTTTCCCGTACGAAATAGGGAAGGCCATTTTTTATTGTGATAATTTCTCACCAGCCAACAACACTGATGTTCCCATTCGAATAAATCAGGTCATTCCGATTAACATAGCGGGTTAATTCCAGAGCATTTTCTGCAGTCGGATGGTAAATGTATCTATAATTGATATCGGTAATTATTATGCCGCTTTCAAGGAATGCTCTCTCTCTGATAATACTATAATCGTGGCTGTTGTTTCTGCTATAAAATCTATTGAGCATAGTACTATCGTAATAGGGAAGTTCGAATGTATCTGACAGACTACAATAATCCTGAATAAAGAACCGTGACGTCTGGTAATCCGATCCAAGGTTCGATCCATACGGTACCTTATCCAGAATAAAATTAAACCCATCCAGTTCTTCAGAATAAAAATACCGTCTTTGATCGGATGAATCGGGTATAACAACCCCATACAGAGATGCCACCATAAACAGGAAAACTGCAAAAAATATCAGTGAGTAGGCAATTTTTCGATGAGATCTGCTGCCCTGTGAATATGTCATCAGAACCATAAGTCCACAGGCCATTGAAAAAGCCATAAACGGGCTGATTAGTATCCAAAATCTATCGAGTCGGAATAAATGCACGATGGTTTCTGACGTGAAAATGGGATTGGGCAGGTACAATACTATGGTAATCAATGAAAATAATCCAATTACCGTGAGATACTTTGGTTTTTGCCTCCAGAGCATATATCCGATTCCGATTATTGCGAACACCGTGAATATGCTGATATCGAGATTATTATTGAGGAATATCAGAGCTGCATTTTCCTGACTCATCGCAGGGTCTGTCAATACCGTGTGTTTGGTTCCAATATCGAAGAAATTAAGATTCATACGGGCATTTGTCAGCCAATTCAGAAAATTCGTGGCAGCAAATAACCAATAGCCCAAAAACAGGACGATAATAAACTGCATAAAGTGCGTTGAAAAAAATGTTCTTTCTGTAAAAAAATATTCAACCACCATAAAAATGAGCAAAAGTATAACGATCTGTGCAATTGAAACCTGATGAACAAAGATAATGAACAGAACCATGAGTATTGCCAGGCCCTGAAATACCCGTTTATCCTTCTCTGTCCCCCCCTGTTTAAATATCAGGTAAAGCAGAATGACGAAGCCAATGTACGCAAAACTCCGTGTTATCGTCTGAATTCCTTCCAATACTACAACACTCGTCATGGAGTAGAACAAACATGTCAAAAGTGGTAACCGATCATCAGAGGTCAGGAATCTGAAGATGCAGAATATGAATAGAATCGTCAGGGCAAATAGTAGCGAAGTCACTAAAAAAAGCGTTTCCTGGATGGGTAGATTCAGGAGATTCGAGCATGCGGCAATAAAAATATGATACAGTGGAAATGGGGAGTATGTTGCCTGTAAGTCCAAAGGAATTGTGTGTCCGGACAACAGAGTAACTTTTGCCATGAATATATGGCTCATAACATCGGTAGTACTAAAATAAAGCGGATAACTGAATGTAACCCCGTATATGACATTTAGCATCGTGAAGATCGTTTCACCCAGGACGATACCAACACGGCATTTTTGTGAAACAATCTGTACCAAAATTATCGTATACAGCCCAAGTATGGAAACCAGGTAAATATGCCGCTCAATTCCCAGGACTAATATCATTAATGACACGATGAACAGCAGAGCGTAGATTTTGAATAGCACGGATTGACTGATCTTCGATATATCTGCTGCATGTATGCAATCACCATTTTTTGTGAATAGTTGATGCAGGAATACTGCAGCAATACCGAAAGGGATTGCCACTGCGAGTCCCCGTATGGAATAATCCCACCGGGAAAAAACCAATCCACCCAGAAGAAGACCCGCAATACTGATAGCTACCAATATCAGTGGCAAATGGCCTGCGAATTTCTTAATGTGTGAACTATCCATTTGCATGGATGATAGAGAGCTATCGTAATAATACCATTGGAGACCTGAGGGAGGCGAAAAACCACCACTAAAATCGGCAATCCAGCCGTGCAGATTAATTCACCAAAAATAGGAGAATCCAATCATGCAGGTAAATTCACCGTTTCTTTAGACATCTCCCGGCAGACATATCTCTAAACCCAGCTTCGTTGGAATGTATTCATCAGCTTCATGATTACATTGGTGGTGAACATCGGTTCTTCCGCTCATTGGTGCGGTGAATCCAAAAAACGGGTCTTCACTATTCAGAATGGTGAAAAATACAATTGGAGTGAACAAAACATCTCCGGGAACATCGAAAAGTGGAGATAACACGCTTTTCTGAGTTCTTCCATGAAAACCCATAATATTTCATATTTACGTATTAAGAACAATACCGGAGCAATGGGGGTGCCAGTCCACCCCCATTGCGGCCTGTCATATGACGGGGGAGAGTCCGGCAGAGAGGGGGAAACCCCTCCCTTGCCTTTCTATTTTGTGTTAATACTTCTCCACAGGAAACAGCGAAGAACCGTTTTTTCATTGGAAACATTCTCCACCGGGACGAGCAACCCGATTGGTTCAGAACATCTCCGGCAGGCGGACTCTGCAATGATACCAATACCATATAGTCTGCCGCATCATTTCCGATTCTCCTCGTGACAGATAGTTTGTTATCCACGTGTACTAATAGGTAGACAATTGATGCCCGCATCCGAGAACCATTCTTTTGCAAAAGATGTTCTAAAGCTCGTCACCGGCACCACCTTTGCCCAGATAATCACGGTGTTAGCCTCACCATTCCTTACTCGCCTCTATGGGCCCGAGGCATTTGGATTCCTTGCAATCTTCATTTCTATTACCAGCATCATCGGAGTCATTGCCTGCCTGCGCTACGAACTCGCAATCATGCTCCCGGAGGATGACCATGAAGCGGTAAGTATGCTGGGCCTCTGCATCCTCTGTGTCGCAATGGTCAGCGGACTTACCGTGCCACTTCTCTATTTCGGGGGAGATGCCATCCTCTCCCTCCTTAATGCACCCAATCTTGCACCGTACCTCATCCTCATTCCCCCCTTTGTCTTAATCAACGGCGTCTTTCTCGCGCTGAACTACTGGAACTCGAGAACAAAACATTTCGGACGCCTCTCGGTTGCCCGGGTCACCAAATCAATTACCTCAACGGGCACCCAGCTGGGGGCAGGATTTGCCGGGTTTGCAACAGGAGGAAGCCTCATTGGTGCAAGTCTGGTTGGGTCATCTGTCTCCACGGCAGTGCTGGGGGGGCAAATCTGGCGGGATGATCATTCCCTGTTGCGAAAGGGGACATCATGGAAAGGGATGATGACAGGGCTGAAACGCTACAAAGAGTTTCCCCTTGTGGATAGCTGGTCGGCGCTGCTGAACACAGTTTCGTGGCAGCTGCCGGCATTTCTTCTGGCAGCGTTTTTCTCCCCGGTTACCGTGGGATTCTATTCCCTGGGATTTATGGTGCTTCAGCTTCCGATGAATCTGATCGGCGGCGCTATCGGACAGGTTTTCTTCCAACAGGCATCAGTTGAACACAGAACCGGAGATCTTGCCATGTTGGTCGAAAAAATATCCGAGGTTCTCCTGAAAATAGGGTTACTCCCAATACTGATACTGGCAATTGCCGGACCGGATATTTTTTCAGTGGTATTTGGAGATGAATGGAGTGAAGCGGGATTATATGCACAAATATTAAGCTTTTGGACCATTATCTGGTTTTTATATTCACCATTAAGTAAGATCTACATTGTATTGGAAAAACAACGGTATGGACTGATATTTAATGGGATGAACATCATCACACGATTTTTATCGCTGGTCCTCGGCGGCATTGCAGGAAGCGTTGTTATCGCTCTTGGTCTGTTTTCACTATCAGGAATTCTGGTTTATGGTACATTTTGTTTCATCCTCATTCGTATGGCAGGCGTGCCGCGAACAAATATCATCAGAGTCATTGCCAGATCATGTGTCATCACCATTCCGGCAATCATAATCCTCATATCTGCAAAAATAGCTGCCCTCGATTCGTTTTTTATCTTTATATTATCCTGCGGATTGATGATTGGTTATTACCTATATATGATTAAGAAAGATCCAGGCATTGGTGCATTTCTTCCGTTTTGATGTAATCGAATTGTCATCCCCATTTTATTTGTCAAATATCCACACAAATATGGGTCACATTACAGAATATTGTGCAATCCAGTCGGACAGTCGAATTCAGCAATCAATTGGGGGGATTCAAATGAGCAGTCTAATTCGACAATTCAATCTGGTAATCCAATCTAATCCAATCAGCAGCCAAATTCATAAATTGAATAGGGATTCAATTCGCCAGTCTAATTCGACGATTTTATCGGGAAATCCATCCGGTGTCTAATTCAACAATCAATTGGGAAATTCAAATTATACCGTCAAATCCGGCAATCAATTATGCAATCCAAATATCGAATGGTAATACCAAATGCAAGAGAGAACGTGAATTAAAAACCAAGGAACCCAAAAAAGAATCCCTGTATATTTAGAGAGGCATTTTTCGATAATATTGAACGGAGGCTTTCTCAGATGATCTGGAAAGATTATTTTAGCACCCCATATTTTCAGCATCAAAATTCAAATATTCTGACGGGAAAGAAAAATAATTCCTTCCGAAATATTGTCAACAGTTAGTTATTCATCCATTTATTCATTCAATCATTTTATTCGTCCATTTATTGATTCAACAAGGCCTTCCTGAGGTATCCGGTAAACGTCTGGCTAATCCAAAAATATTTTTGCGCGAAAGAAAAGAACTATAACAAAATTCGAAAAAATATCAAAAAAAGGATTGAATATCCCGGTATTTTTGCAATCAGATCAAAGCATTAAAGTAAATTTTAGAGAAACTTTATCTAGCATTTTACAAGTTAGGTGGGCAGAATATGACGTTTACTAAAACGTTGCGATACCTTTTTAAAAGAACAGGAAACGAATGAAACCAAAAACAATAGTCACTGTCATTCCGGCATATAACGAAGGGCTCACTATTGGGAGTATGATACTGGGGAGTTTAAAATATTTCTCTGATATGACCCACGGAATCATTCAACTGTTTGTGAAAATCGGAAAGAGGTTCCAGTCCAATTCCTCAGGAGTGAGTGCTGCATGATCATTGCTGCCATGCCTGCATATAATGAAGAACAGTGTATTGCACAAACCATCCTTGGTGCAAAAAAATATGTTGACACGGTTCTCATTGTGGATGACGGTTCATCTGATGCAACCGTTGAGATTGCTAAAGCCCTCGGTGCAATGGTTATCCAGCATAAGACCAACAAGGGATATGGCGGGGCCCTTCAGACAATATTCAGGACAGCAGAAGAGCTGAATGCAGACATCCTTATAATTCTGGATGCAGACGGCCAGCACAATCCTGATGACATCCCAAAATTCCTGAATGCATTTAAAAGCAGAGAGTGCGACCTCATCATTGGTTCACGATTCCTGAATGAGGCAAAGGATTCAATCCCCGGTTACCGGAAAGTCGGAATGAAAGTACTTGACACAGCGACAAATTTCGCTGCATCAAGCACATTGCCAAATGTATCTGATTCTCAAAGCGGATTTCGGGCTTACAACAAAAAAGCAATCAAAACAATTAGTCCCACCCTCTCAGGAAATGGTATGTCAGCAGGGTCAGAGATCCTCCTCCACGCAAGTGAAGCAACCCTGCAGATCTGTGAGGTGCCCATTCATGTCCGCTATGATCTTGAGGAGACATCATCAGAAAACCCTGTCAAGCATGGCATGATGGTTCTCTACAACATCATTGGATACATCAGTTTAAAGCGCCCCCTCTGGTTCTTTGGCCTTCCCGGAACCATTCTGACCATTGGAGGATTTGCTGTTGGAATATATGTCCTCAGCGAACTGCACAACTACGGCATATTCCATTATGTTATGGCAATTCTTTGCGTTCTCGCCATGATTTTTGGGATGCTCTTGTTCACGTCCGGACTGATTCTGAATTCGATTGTTAAGCTGATTCAGATGAATAAATAGAACGATTACACTCTGTTTGATAAAAATGAATACAATATCAGTGATTATTCCGGTGAAAAACGGAGAAGCCAATTTAGATTCATGTTTAAATGCAGTTTTTAATCAAACCCTAAAGCCAAATGAAGTAATTATCGTTGACGGTCATTCTACAGATAAAACAATAGAAATAGCTCAAAAATATCCTACGAAAATCATATTTGAAGATTATGGGACAGTTGGCGGAGCAAGGCAACTGGGCGTTCAAAAAGCCGAAAATAAATTTGTGGCATTTACAGATGCTGATTGTATTCCAAATCCAGACTGGCTTGAAAACCTAGTAAAAGAATTTTCAGATGATATTGTTGGTGTCGGAGGAGGCATACAAAATATTGGCAAGGGGATCTGGGAAAAATCAATTGCATACGCATTAGATTCATTTTTAGGAAGTGCAAATTCAGTTCAGGACAGGGTATTAAAAAATAAGCAGTTTGTCAAGAGTATCAGTGGCTGCAACAGCATGTATCGGAGAGATGATGTCCTCAAAATTGGTGGTTATAATACAAGTTACTCCATGAATGAGGATACGGATCTCAATAAAAGATTACTGAAATTTGGCAAGATACTCTATACACCTGATGCTATTGTTCTTCATAACCAAGACAGGAATCTAACCCAATTTGTAAAAAGAATGTATTCATTTGGTTTTGGAAGAGGGAAGAATAAACTATTTGATTTACAGACCATCCCCCCAGTCGCAGCGTTATTTACGGTAATCTGCCTATTCATATCCCCACAGATATTCCTGTTATTATTACTGCTCTATTTTGCAGTATTGGTATTTTTTGATTTTCTGATTTTGTCTAAAGCAAAAAGCATTGTCTATCTGTTCACGATTCCAATAATCTTCATATTAGAACATGTTTCTTATTCATTCGGTTTCTGGAGAGGAATCATTAAAGGATATTCAGGTGGTAAAATATGAAAATATATTTGTTAAATCCCCCATATTTCCCACATTTCGGGAGAGGGGCACGGTGGCAAGACACAGGAAGAGGAGGGACACTCTACTATCCAATATGGTTAGCCTACGCGACTGCTGTACTTGATCAGAATCACGATGTTAAGCTTGTCGATGCTCCTGCATGGGACTGGAATGTTGATTCCGTACTTTCAGATATCAATGGATTTAAACCAGATCTGATAGTGATCGATAGTAGTTTTCCAAGTATGAACAATGATATCGGAGTTGCAGAATCCATTAAAACAAAGAATCCTGATTCATTAGTCGTGCTGGTCGGTCCGCCAACATCACAATATCCAGACAAAATTCTTGAAAGTCCGGGCGTCGATATCATTGCTCGCTGGGAATATGATTTCACTCTGCAGGAAATCGCAGATGCACTGGAACAAAATGCATCCCTCCACACAATCAGTGGAATCTCATACAAAGCAGAGGGAAAAGTAATTCACAATCCTAACCGTGAATTTTCCAAATCAGAAGATCTTGACAAGATCCCATTCGTTTCAAAAATTTATCAAAAATACCTTAATATTGATGATTATTTCCTTGGCCAGTCACTGTACCCGGAAATTCAGATTTTCACTGGAAGGGGCTGCCCGAACCAGTGCACATTCTGTGCCTGGCCCCAGACACTTATGGGGAGAAAATACCGGACACGGAACATTGAGAGTGTTCTGGATGAAGTCGAGTGGATTCAGAATAACCTCACTATAAAAGAAATCTTCTTTGAGGATGACACCTTCACCATCAGTAAAAATCGGGTGATGAAATTTTGCGATGGTTACCATAAACGAAACCTAAACATCATCTGGTCATGTAACGCCCGGGCCGACACTCTTGATCTCGAAACCATGAAAGCAATGAAAAAGGCGAATTGCCGATTGCTGATATCTGGATTTGAATCAGGAAGTGAAGAAATATTAAAAGCGATAAAAAAAGGAATTACTGTTGATCAGATCCGTATTTTCTCTCAAAATGCAAAAAAAGCAGGATTATTAGTTCATGGAGATTTTATCATCGGCCTTCCCGGTGAAACAAAAGAGACTATCGAAATGACAAAACGATTAATCAGGGAAATAAAACCTGAGATACTTCAGGTTGCAGTCGCTTCGCCATTCCCGGGCACAGAATTTTATTTTTGGTGCAAGAAAAATGGCTTTCTTCTCACTGAGGATCCCAATGATTATCTAGATCATGATGGACACCAGAAAGCAATTATTTCATACCCATGCCTGAGCAATGATGCAATGGTGCATGAGGTAAATGGTATTTTGCGAGGTTACTACCTTTCGCTGGGATATATACCACTTGCAGTTAAGCAAATATTCAAGAAGGATGCCATAGCCGAAATAAAGAGACTTTGGTTTTCTGCAAAAATGTTTCTAAATTACACTGCAAGGAGCTAATATCATGAAAATTGGATATTTTATAAACCATTTCCCCTATTTAGAAACTGACGCATCCACTGATGATCTTCAACATTATCATTGTGGGGGAGCAGAAAATGCAGCATATTATTTATCGTTAGAAATGGCCAAAAGAGGCCATGATGTAACTGTTTTTACTACCTCCCCAACTTCAAAGTTTATTGTTGAAGAAAATAAAAACATAAAAATATTGAGATATGGTACAAATTTAAAAATTGGAACATCAAACATTTCTTGGAAACAACTCAATGCATCTATTGACCGAAATTTTGATTTAATCCATACTCACTTTGATCTTGCACCATGTCCACTCGCAGGTTTAAGATACGCAAAAAGAGCGAATCTACCTTTGATAATCACATACCACGGCGATTGGGTCGATGACTATGGCGGGATTATCCGTCGATTAGGCGTTGCAATAAATAATAGATATTTAGTCGATAAGATCTTGAATTATGCAACATGCATTATTTCTCCTTCAAAAACGTATATCGACAGATCACGCTATTTAATTCCATACAAAAACAAGACTATCGCCATTCCTAACGGAGTGAATATAAATGACATTTCTGTTCATGATCCCAAAAATGAATGCAGAATAAAAGCTGGACTACCAACGGATGGAAAAATAGTCCTTTTCTTTGGCTTTCTTGCACCATATAAAGGACCAGATATATTGGTGAAATCCTTGCCAACGATCCTTGCTGCGGTGCCTAATACCAAATTAATTTTTGCTGGAAAAGGGGTAATGCGTCATGAACTTGAAAAAATTTCACGAGATTTAGGGGTTGAAAATAATATCTTGTTTAAAGGATATATTGAAGATGAACTAAAACCTTTCTTTTATGCTTCAGCAGATGTTTTTGTTCTTCCTTCAATAATGGCTACAGAATGCTATCCATTAACGATTTTAGAATCTATGGCATGCGGTACTCCGATTGTTGCATCTGAAATAGGCGGTATCCCCGATAGTGTTGAAAATTATAAAAATGGATTCTTATGCAAGCCCAATGACGAAAATGATCTAGCACAAAAAATAATCCAATTACTTACTGACAAAAAAATTCAGGAAAATATGACAAGCTATTGTTTATCAAAAATCTCTGATTATTCATGGGAAAAAATTGCAGAACAAACAGAGTCATTATATGAGGAGGTATTACATTGAAAATTTGTTTAATTGGCGAATTTGATGATCGATTAGACGAAGGCATGAAAAATACTTCCACACATTATTATAAAGAGTTAATAAAAAGAAACGATGTCTTAAAAATTAATATTAAAGAAATTAATCATCTAGAATTTTGGAGAAACATATATGCATACAAACCTGATATTATCCACTATTTACATGGACCTACCGAAAAAAGTTTTATTTTATTGAAATTAATCTCAAAAATCTGTTCTAATCCAAAAACAGTAATGTCAGCTATGAATCCCTCATTTAGCAACTCATTTAGATGGTTTATTAATTTTTGTAGGCCTGATATTGTTCTTGTTCAATCTAATAATACACAAAAAATGTTTTTAGATTTAGGGCTAAAAACCGTATTTATTCCTGGTGGAGTTGATATTGAAAAATATAAACCAAATAATAGAGATGAAAAACGGAAACTCAGAACTAAGTATGGAATAGATCAAGATTCATTTGTAATACTACACATAGGACCTATCAAAGAAAATCGAAATATTCAAGAATTTATATCAATAAAAGAAAAAAACAATACTGTAATAATTGTTGGTTCTAAATCTGCAGGGATTGATCCAAGATTATTTAATAACTTAAAAGATTCAGGGTGCATAGTTATTGACAAGTATTTACCAAACATTGAAGAGATTTATGCCCTTTCTGATTGCTATTTTTTTGCAGCAAAATACAAAAGGAGTTCTTCTGGAATAAAAGAATCCTCGGGAATTGAAATACCCCTCACTGTCCTTGAAGCCTTAGCATGTGACATTCCCACAATATCTACAAAATATGGTGGATTAGAGCAAATATTTACAGAAAAACCTTCCAATTTATTCTTTATCGATGACTCATCAGAAATTTTAGAAGCTATTAACCAAATAAAAAAGAATGATTACAAATCCTCTAGAGAACTGATAAATAAATTTTCATGGTCTCAAATAGTAAATGAATTGGAAATAAATTATAATAATTTGTTAAATGAGGAAATCAAATGAAAAAAGCACTCTACATATGCTTCACTGGAATTGATGGGTCAGGTAAAACAACGGTATCTAAAAAATTACAAACCGAATATGCCTCTAGGGGTTTCAGTACAAGATACCTCCATAATAGATATAACCCAGTATTACTGTATATCCCTAATCTAATTGGGAAAAAATTGTTTCTTAGCAAAAGTGATTATTATAAAAATTATATAAATCATTCCAATGCGAAAAAGGAGATATTTAAGAATAGTCTTTTATCCAATATTTACCAAAATCTGCTAATTATTGATTATTTTTTGCAGACATACCCTAGCTTAATCTATTCTTTGATAAAATATGACATTGTAATCTCAGATCGATATATTTATGATACTGTACTAACTGACCTGGCAGTAGATTTTAACAATTCAGATGAGAAGAATAGGTCAATCTTATCTAGATCCTTTAATTTTTTTCCAAAACCGAGTCTGTGTTTTTTTATTGATATTCCTGAAGATATTGCCTTTAAAAGAAAAAATGACACACCTAGTATTGATTATTTGATTGATAGAAAAAATCAATATTTAATGGTTTCAAAAGAAAATGATATGATTATCATCAATGGTAATCAAGAATTAAATACAGAAATTAAAGATGTCAAAAAAGTAATTGATGAGAAAATATTATGTCGGTAAAAGTACTTGCAATCGGTATTGATGCATTGGATCCAATTCTGCTTAAAAAATTTTTACCAGAACTCCCAAACTTTAAAAAATTAATTGATAATGGTGCATTCCCTGAATACAAAGCAATATTTCCCTATGATTCAGTTCCTTTATGGACTAGCATTTATACTGGACTTGACCCAGCAAATCACGGAGTTTTAAAGACATCTAAGTCTTTTGAAAAAAGTATTATTAATGTTCAATCCATTGAGGGAAAAACATTTTGGGATATAGCGAGTCAAAATGGAAAAAAGGTTTGTATAATTAATCCATTTGTTGCTTATCCACCTTGGGAAGTAAATGGGATTATGGTTAGCGGACCTGTTGGTTTTGATGGAGATGCAAAGACATTTCCTGAACACTTAGGGTTAAATCAAAATTTACCAAAGTTGGGGGGAGTACATACAAAATATCCATTAGAAAATGAATTAGATGAATTTTATAGAGAAATATATTCCATTACTCAAAATCAATTTAAATATGCAATAAATCAGTTAAGATCTCAAGATTGGGACCTTGGTTTTGTATGCTTTACAACTTTAGATAGCATTAAGCATTTTTTTTGGAGATTTTATGATGAAAAAGATCCAACTTACCCAGGTAATAACAAATATGAAAATGTAATACTAGATTATTATAAGCTATTTGATCATATAATAAGTGAATTCGTAAAAATCGAATCTAATTTTATTATGGTATTTAGTGATCATGGCCATCAAATGAGGTCCACGCAACTAGTCAATATTAATGAAATTTTAAGGAAAAATGGATTTTTAATTACCAACAATAATAATTCAGATTTTTCAAATATTTATATCCAGGGAAAATTAAAGTCAAAGGTACTAGACATAATTTACGCCACTTCCTTAGATTCTTTAGCATTAAAAATTTCAAGACATTTTCCTTGTGTTAGCAAAAAAATTCAAAAATCAGATTATTCAATTAATTATATCAAAAGTAAGGCTTACACATCAGATCTTGTGGGAATGAATCCCTGTGGTGGAATAAATTTGAATATTGAACAAATAAATGATGCTGATTATGAACCATTAAGAGAAAATATTATTGCTTGCATAAAAAATGAGCTGAATTCTAGAGAGAGAAAATATCTGAAATGGATTTGTAAGAGAGATGATGTATATTGTGGTCCACATCTAAGTGATCTCCCAGATATCTTATTTGAGCTTAATGATGGTTATGGAGTGAATTGGGATATATACACTGAATTAGTAACAAATTGTTATGCCCATAGATTGATTTCTGGTGGCCATAAACAAAATGCCACATTTATTGTTGGTGGTAAAGATCATGAAAAGTTGGTAGGTATCAATGAAAGAACAATTACTTCTTTAGATATTGCACCAATTATTTTAAACCTCTTGGAAGTATCTAATGATGGAAAATTTGGTAGCAAAAATATCTAATTGTCCAATAAATGGCGAACCACTGGTAACAATCATTACACCAACGTATAATCATGAAAAATACATTGAGAAGTGCATTGAGAGTGTTCTTTCTCAAACATATACTAATTGGGAGATGATAATTGTAAATGACGGTTCTACAGACAGGACAGAAGAAAAAATATTCAATATCAAGGATAAAAGATTACGATACATAAAAAAAACAAATGGAGGTATCTGGAAATTAAATGAAGTGTATAATTTGGCCCTTAAATTATCCAAAGGTAAATACATTGCGGTTCTTGAGGGTGATGATTATTGGCCGTCGACTAAGTTAGAGAAACAATTACAGTTATTTAATGATAAAGAAGTAGTTCTTTGTTGGGGTAAAACCGAAATTGTAGACGCTTCCGGAAATCATATGCGATACCATCCAAAAGAAAAATATTTCAAATTAGATTCGGATTATCAAAAAATAAGAGAATTACTACTATTTAATTACATTCCTGCCTGTACTGTGATGATAAAAACAGATGCATTAAATTCAATAGGTGGTTTTATTCAGTATCATAATACTCCATACGTGGATTATCCTACCTGGCTAAAATTATCTCTAAAAGGAAAATTTGCTTCTTCTAGTGAAATTCTTGGCATATGGAGATGGCATTCTGCTCAAGCAACAAAAAATTTAAAGGTTGAATTAACAAAAGGGACTATAATATCGATTTCATATTATGACAATCTTCCTATCGATTTTAAAGAAAAACTATCAATTTCAAGGGAAGATATTGAGCAGAATTATTTAAACCGTTTAGAAAAATCGAAAATCTATTCTGCTATTTTTTACATAAGTGAACATGATTGGGTTAAAGCTAAAGATAAAATTAATTCTGTTCAATACAGGAATTTGAAAATCTTTATCATGACTGTTGGGATATTAATTTATTATTACATCATGAAGGTAGTTTGCAGATTAAAAATTGTTGAAAAATTAGATTCATAAAATATAGACAATTAATAATGATGCATACTTGGACAAATTTATGATTCAAATTACAATTGATTTTGTTTCTTTTGCAAACATTATTTACACATTTTGAGGTGAGATAGATTGACAATAAAAATCAATCCAAAATTAATTCCAAAAGTATTAATTATATCCTGTTTGATTTTTTTGATTATTGATCTAACTTTTATAGTCTGCACACCTGAGGCACAAAGTTATGAAATATCAATATACAATGCATTCCCAAATATATTTTGGATAAATTTGATATCATTATTCTTTTTTAGTTCATCATTATTTATATTTGGTAATCACATTAATATCAATAAATATTTTAAATTTTTAGGGCTACTTTTAATTTTATCATACTATTTTATCATTATATGTATTCCAATGTTTAGAGGTTACCCATTTGCTGATCCTCAAGATTTGAATGTGCATCTTGCGCATCTAAATGAATTAGTAATTAATGGGAATATTGGTAATTTAAATATATATCCTGGAATACATATACTTTTTGAAGTCATAGAATTATTTACAAATTTAAATCAATATATGGCAGGTACAATAATCACCATTCTTTTTATTTTTGTATTTATTAGTGGAATCTCTATTCTCTCTGAAAAAGTAACTAACTCTCAAAGCGTATCCTCATTGTGCCTCGTTTTAGCATCTATCCCAATATTTGGATATGGATATTATTTTCATCCCAGCATCGATTCGATCCTATTAATACCCACAATATTATTTGTTTATTTCAATATTATATGGTCTAAAAGGAACACGAATCAATATTCATTAGTTTTAATGGTTTTAATATTTTCTGAGATATTTTATCATCCAGTTACACTAATATATATAATACTAATAATAATGTCACTGACATGTTTTAGATTTATTCAAGTAAATTATAATCTGAGAAAAAAAGGAAAAAACAATCATTTAGTAAATTTTAATTCGTTTAAACCAATAATTCCAATCATTGCATTAACAATATTTGCCACATTTATATTAAATTTCAACTACATAAGACAAACAATAAAAATTATATATCAATATGTCTTTAATGACATTGGTACATCATTTTATGAAGTGCAAACTGAATTACTTTCTAGGTCTGAACTTACCCTGCAACAATCACTTTATTATTATGTAAACATATATGGCCCAATCAGCATACTAGCATTTATATTGTTCATTTTTTTTATTGTTATCTTATATGATATGAAAATAAGAAAAGAAGTTTTGCAGAATAACGGAATTAAATATTTTTTTCAATTATGTTTAATTACAACATTAATGAGCATAATACTATTTTTCATTCAATCAGTTGCAGCCAATGTGCTTCGAATATTAAGTATTCCGCTTATATTTACAATTATTTTAGATAGCATTTTTATCTCAATGGTATTTGAAAGATTAAGAAATAGAAAAAAAGCTCAACATTTTTTTAATATTCTACTATCGATAATCATATTGTTGTTAGTAATTCTGACTACATACAATTATTACCCATCTCCAACGAATGCAAAGCAAAATATCCAAATTACTAATGCTGAATTACAAGGAGTAAATTGGTCTATGGAACATATTGGAAATAATTTCTGTACAAAATATACTTATATTCCATTATATAACTTGCAAAAAAGAAATATATTACTTTCAGAATGGGATCAAAAAGCTAAATTTTATAGAGATAATTATATACCATCTCATTTTGGTTATGATAAATACCAGTACATATCAGATGCTCTAAACAATGAAGAATTATTTATTGTTTTTGGGAAAAGGGATTTTCTTTTTAAGTATAAACTCCCAAAATCTGTTTGGAATAAACTAAACAGAATATATGAATATGAGGATTTGAATAAATTATTAAATGATCATACAATTAATAAAATATATTCTGGTGGAGAATCATATTATGTCTGGAAAACTAGTGCTTAATCAATCATTTAATTTTGAATAATTCATATCACACACCCTTTCCACAGGTGAACTATTTTTGGCCGAATATAAGCACCTGTCATACAGTTGTGCCCCCGATCATTCGTACTAAAATCCACCCTTGAACAATTATCCATCGCAAGATTTAGCACGTATAACCCAACGTTGCCAGTTGACAAGAAATAAGAGTGTTCTTAGCAATGTTTGAATCGGTCAAATGCAAACAGAACTAAGAACTATTCACATTGAGCTGAACGAAAATATATCCTTTCCTATCGGTACCATTTTCCTAGTCGGAAGACTGTATGAAATCCTCAATTTCACCGAGATATTTGGGAAACACAAGAATAACAGGAGAGAGCAACAAACTAATCAATGCTCTTGTCAGCTACAAACTGACAGATAACTTCAGCACAAAACGATCTCACTAATGGATCAACTGTCCTGAAGTTCTTGCTGAATTCACTCTCCCTTCATTCAATGAACGGACCCTGTATCGCGTCCTTGAAGCCCTTGGCGCCAACCGTGATGAAATCATCTCTGATATGCAGGATGTTCTTTTTGATAGGTATAATTTTTAGCATACCAACATCAACATAGACTGGACCAGTATTGTGCTTCATGGCACTGAGGCCAAGCTTGGAAAATATGGGTACAGTCAGGATCACCGGCCGAATAAAAAACAGATCACGATAGGAGTCACAGAACTTGCCGACCCAATCAATATCCCGATAGGGATGACAATCGAACCCGGCAATCTCAATGATCAGACGCACTTCAAGAAGACGTATCTGCAGTCAAGCGGCAGGCTCAGAGGGGGGCCTCTCGTGATCTTCGACAAAGGAGCGAGCATTGTCGCTAATAGCCAGATGATTCGGGCAGATAATTTGCAATAAATAACCGGAAAGAAGCTCAACAAGAGTGATGACAAGATAATCGCTGAATTTGAAACGTATGGTCCTCAAGTTATTGATGAGGAATCAGGGATCCGCGGGATTATAATTGAGAAGCCGAGCAGCACGAATTATCTTTACTTCTCGAAAAAGCTGCAGAAAGAGCAGCTTGAATCCAGAGCCAGAAAAATAGTCAGGGAGATCAGAGAAGCAAGGGCCATTCAGGAAAGCATTGACAAAAATAAGAGTCTTCAAAAGCGATTCCGGATAAACAATATCCTTGTGGATCTGGACTACTCAATCCAGACCAAGCTGATTGGACTCTCGGAGGAGGATGCCATCAAGCTTCTTGAAGAGAAGTTCATCACCGGTAGAGAAGAATTCTTCCGCCTGAAATCGAGCAAAAATTTGACACTTACCGAAGCCCTTCTGACGTACCGAAAAAAGGACTCTATTGAGAAGATATACAACTCTCTCAAGAATGAAATCGAGATCAAACCGTTGTGTGTATGGACAGATAACAGCATTTACGGTGCGTTGATTATTGGGTTTATTGCTCAGCGATTTGTCTCACTGATCCGATTTGAGATTCCAAAACAGAAGTAAACGTCGACAAAATTCATCAAAAAGGCGTTATCGAATTTGACAGTTACCATAGATTCGTGGAAGAGAAAGACAAAAAATGCATTCAATCGAATTTTGATGCCATAAATGCGATGATCTTGCATCATAATTGGGCAATTTCGTGATTTGGTTGGGTGAAAAACACAAACTGTCAAATTCATTATCCCGACGAAAATTCTGAAAAATTTGATCGATGTAGCGGATAGTCTTCTTGACCGACTGAAATCAAAGTGGCAAACTTAGGTAACAATGAAGTGGACTTTTTTCCTATTCAGTCGGGTGAGGGAATTCTCATTTTTGATGCGAGCGGAGAATAAAACAGATTACGAATCTGAATGATTAGTTGAAGAATATATCCCGACTTGGGGGAGGAGTACGAAAAATACTATTGTTGAAAGGAGACATGCGGAAAGTCGGCCTAACGTAAACTATAAAAAATCTTTAACAATTCTTTTTTAATCATACCCACATATCTCCGATCTTCTTCATCAGGAGCAGCGTAGAATGTTAAAACATAGGACAGTAAAATAGCAATTCCACTTGTAAGTAAAAGAATTAATCCAGATGTATACATTTTCAATATGAACATTATAATAACATCAACAAAAAGCAGGAAAATGATGAAAATGAATGTATTCTTATGAAATGGCCATATATTAAATAGTGTTCCCACTTCAACCAATTTTGCGCTGTTTCTCACAATTTCCGCAAACATAATTGCAAAAGCAATACCCCACATATAAATCGGACCCAGCCAAAAACCGATAATAAGGGCTGCAATAAGCCCAATGATTCCATTAATGATCTCAAACCTTTGATTCCCGGTCATATTGAGAAGAGTCCCATTAGGACCAACAAACGAACTAAAAAAACTGGATATTAAAATTAGTGAAAAAATTATATACCCACCCTCATATCCTTTCCCTAAAATTGCTAATATAAAATCGCCATTCATTATCGTAAAAACAGCTATTGGCAATACCAAATAAGCATTCAGTCTCGTAACTTTATGGAAAGCATATTTTATGTTTTCATAGTTCTTTTTATCCCAGGCTTTTGCAAAATCAGGCATGACAACTTTTGCAAAAACATCACCAAGCATACCTGTGGCAGTACCAAGGACAAGCGCAATAGATAATACAGCAACACTTTCAAATGTTCCAAAATATCCCTGTAATACCCGGGATAAGGATCCAAATAATCCATATGATATTTGAACCATGTAAAATGGGATGCAGTAACGAATAATTGCAAAATTCACCCTAGGCAAAGCAATTTTTGAAAGAGTGTAGGGGAGTACAAGCAAACAATACGCAAACAGCAGCGCAACAAGATAACTCAAATATCCCTGTATAAAAAAATTGACAGCAATAATAAACAATACTACATTCAGAATCCTAAAAAGTAATACTAAGAAGAAACCCCGATCAGTCTTGGAAAGACCTACATAGTAAGATCTAATTACCTCAAAAATAACCATTAAATATGAAATCAGAATGATAATAATAATCAAAGGAAGGGATATGGTTTCTTTCAATAAAAAAGCCGAAATAGGGGCTATGATACAATAGAGTGCACTAATTGTCCAAAAGGTTTCAGAGAATAAATTTCCATCTTTGTTCAGAGTATGCATATATTTTGGTAAAAAAAACTGCACTCCAAAACAGGCAAAAACCATAATTGTTGATGAAAAACCATAGTAATAATTTGCCTTCCCAAAATCTGTAGCACCAAGATAGCTTGCTGCAAAAATTTGAAAGCCAAACCCAATAAGTGCACTGATGACAAACCAAAAAAAACTCGTGAAGGACTGCTTTATCATGGTTCCTCTTTAATGACAATATCCATAATCACATACAATATATATCGTATTCCATTCCACCAAAGATAGTAACTGCAAAAAGTTGGAAAAAATGCATTTACAATTCCTGAAAAATGTATTCAACCAAAAACATTTGTTCATAATCATGAATATGTTCGCAATATTTTATTTATTTCTGTTGCCAATATATGAGATCCAGGATAATATTTTGGATCATATATTTTTTCAGAAAGCTTTTTTCTCTCATCTGAAAAATGATCGATAAAAACACCTTGGTAAATTTCTTCCAAAATTTTGGTCAATTCATCAATATTATATACTTTAGGACCTGGTGTAAATTCTTCAAAATCAAACATAAATCCACGATCTTCATCACGATAATATTCTAAGTCATATGGAAAATAAATAATTGGTCGATTCAGGAATAAAAAATCAAATGCAATTGATGAATAATCAGTAATTAATATATCAATAAAAGGTAAGACAGAATATACATCTGTATCTGAATCCAAATTAAAAAAGTGTGAATCATTTTCTAGTATCTGACCCATAGTGTTTGTTGCAAAATGAAATTTTGTAATCAGTGCATAATTTTTATTTAAGAGAAATGTTTTCAGTTTTTGGATCTCGGATAAATCTTCTGTACCAAAAAAATTAGTTGGTGCTTTATCTCTAAATGTAGGAGCATAAAAAATAATTTTATATCCTAAATTTTTCAGATCTTGAATTTTTTTTATTAACTCAAAATCATTTCCAATATAGTAAACCTCGGGTTCTTTTTGGTCAAATATATCGTTACGAGGATATCCAGCCAGAATAACCCTATCTTTAGGAATACTAAACGCTTCACTTAAAACATTTGAAGCAAATTCCGACTGTGCAAGCAAATATGATCCTTTTCCACCGTATCTAATTTTTACTCCAGGAAGTATACATTCAAGCGTTTGGAATATTTTAATATTACAGCGTGATTTTTTTTTATATTCATCAGACATCGCGAATGTGCCAATTTTCTTTAGTGGAAAACCGTGCCAGAGATATAAAAGAACACCTTTATGCAAAAAAAAGCTATTTAGGTCATTAATTGATTGATCATAAATAAATATTGGAGAACGGAGATGATACCAGATTGATTTTAATGACCAGATATGATATACTTCAAAGTTTTTATTCTCGAGTTCCTGAATTATTTTTTTGTTCCGGGTAACCCAGATTACTTTCTCGAAATCATACTTTTCTTTATTTATTGACAAAAATTCATATAAATATCTGGAATTATCTGCGAAACGCTCTCCAAACCATCCACCAATAACTAATATTTTTGAATTTTTTGGAATAATGAGAGATAGAGGATAAGTAAATAATTTAAGGGCATAATTTATTGCTGGTGTAATTTGCATAGCATTCAAATCCTTTTTATTCATTCATAGTTCAAAATAAAATGAGAATATTATATCTCCCACAATGACGCACATTCATTCAACACGTCAAACAGATTATACATTATTCACAGTTAAAGATTATTTTTGGCATACATTAATTCTTTTTCACTATCCACTTCAATCCAATTTTGTCCAGCAATATCCAGAATTGATACCTTCATAGATCCTTCCTTTATTAATTCACAAATTGCAGTCTCATACCAAGTGTCATATTCCTCACGTAATAGCTTTTCTTCAAGTTTATTCCTCAAATGTGAAGCACCTTCTTTATTAAGGTGAGTAATTCCAGCATATTCACCTGAAAAATTGTCAAAAGGAATTGATTTCCCCATATCAGTAACTAAATTCTCTTCAACTACAATTTTATAGTCTGCATCTGTACAATTCTTTGAACTATCCAGTACAACAAAATTCTCATTACTACAATTATTTATCATTTCAAAAATATTGCTGTTGAAACAAACATCAGCATTTATGATAGTTACTTCATCTGATAATAAATCCTTTGAAAACCATAATGACGCAATGCTATTCGTTATTCTAAAAAATGGATTTACTATGATATCAATATCATCAAATTTTTCAATAATTTGATTTGCTTCGAAACCTGCAATAATTCTAATGTGGAATTCGGATGCATCTTTTTTCAGAATAGACAGAGTTCTTCCTAATATAGTTTCATCATTATTAATTTTCAATAAACACTTTGGAGTATTTTTTGTTAATGGATACAATCGAGATCCTATTCCAGCAGCCAAAATAATTACATTCATTCCCACACATCTCCCATATTCAATTCAGATATTGTTGCACCATCTGAAAGACTTAACAAGTACATTACTGTTTTAGCAATATCAGAAGGTTGAATAATATCTTCTGGCTTCAGGTTTTCTTCAGCTATGCGATATTTTATCAAATCCGTAAAGACAAAACCTGGATTTATACAAGTTACATTAATTCCATACTTCTTTACTTCTAAACCTAAAGTATTTGAGAAAGCCCTCACTGCAAATTTACTCATTGAATACGAAGCTTTCCCTTTACAGCATTCAATTCCCCTTAAAGATCCAATATTAACTATATATCCATTTTTCTGTTTTTTCATTATTGGCAATACTGCCTTACAAAATCTCATTGTTCCCAGAGCATTAGTATCAAAACAGGAACAAATATCATCTTCACTTATATCTTCAATATACCCTAAATGACTCCTGCCAGCACAATTTACCAGAACATCTACATTTGTTATATTTGACATGAACGTTTTAATTGAGTCGAGATTTGTAACATCACAATTTTTTCTGCTTACTTCATGTACAAAATATCCTTTATTCTTCAATTCTTCTACAACAGCTTTGCCAATTCCTCCGGTTGCTCCGGTTACTATTGCTACCTTCATAAATACTCACTCCAATAAAAATAGACCTATTCTATACAACTGACCATTCTCCACAGGATGGGGAAATGGGCTTATGTTAATACCTTTCCCTTCACATGTTTTCATTACATCAACTCCGGTAGCTTCCAGTGGAATTCTTCCTCTTGAAGGATTAACACAAATACTGCTGTCAGAGGGACATGCATTACATCCCCTGCATGATCCACCAATGAAACTAATTGCCCAATAATAATTTCTTTTAAATGCTTGCTTTTCCAGAGTTAACAGAATTTCTTGAACTCTGGGACCCGATTCTTCCCGAATTATTTTAAATTCTTCTTCGTTTGAATAGCAATATGACTTTCCAACTAATAAACCATATTTATATGCATTAATTAAACGTTTAAAATAATCAAAATCAGGGATATTTGGAGGGCAAGTAGGCTTTTTCCCATATTTTAGACAGGTCATACATTTGTATGTTGTTCTAAAATCCATGGCAATCTCATCGGTGTAAACTTGTTCAATAATTTCGGCACCCTGCTCTTTCGCCATATCTCGAAAAATTGCTAAATCTTCATATGCCACAATAATTCCCCTAATTATTAGTACAATTTACTCCTAAATATAAATTAATACTGGATAACACACCCAAGTACAGCAATACAAATTGACTAGAACGTAATGTCACCCCTGTCCTCCGAAAAAATTTGAATGGCAAAGACAATGCAGATACATTTGTTTCACACGATTAGTGATATTAAATCACTTCTCATTATGACTAGATATTAAAAGGCCCGCTCTTAACAAACTATCAAACGTCCCTGCATCGCTCCAGAACCCTTCCAGCATTGCAAACTGCATCGCACCACGCCTGATGTAGGAGTTGTTGACATCCGTAATCTCAAGCTCGCCACGTCCAGAAGGTGCGAGAGTTTTGATGGTATCGAAGACTCGTCCATCATAGAGATAGAGACCAGTCACAGCATAATTCGACTTGGGTTCTTTCGGCTTCTCCTCAATTCCAATAACCTTATCGCCATCAACCTCGGCAACGCCGAACCGATGAGGATCAGATACTTCCTTCAGGAAGATTTTTGCTCCTCCCTCGAATGCCTCGACATCTTTCCTGACATTATCCTGAAAGATGTTATCCCCAAGAATAACTGCCACGTCCTCCTTCCTGGCCCATCGTTCCGCAAGCCCGAGCGCCTGTGCAATTCCACCGGCCTCATCCTGAATCTCGTAGGTGATCCGAATACCGAACTCTGATCCCGACCCTAGGAGTTCAAGGAAGTCGCCAGCATGGCCTTTACCGGATACTATCATGATCTCTGTAATTCCTGCATCGATAAGTGTCTGGAGCGGATAGTAGATCATCGGTTTGTCATAGACGGGCAGCAGGTGCTTGTTCGTCACCTTGGTGAGGGGGTGGAGGCGGGATCCCGTTCCGCCGGCGAGGATAATTCCTTTCATAATGATGTCTCCTTAGATCCTTGGGTTCTGATTTTTAGATAGTCTTTCAGGGCGTCCCGCCAGGGACGCATCGGCGAGGTCTTTGTATTCTCAAGTACCGAAAACTTCGGTCGCTTTGCAGGCCTCAGGAATTCCCTGGATGAGCAGGACTCTACATTCGGGATGATTCCAGAGGCAAAATTGTACCATGAGCAGACGCCTTCATTTGTGATGTGATAAATTCCAGGCTCTGCTTTAGCAATCTCCGGTGTTTTTTCAGCAAGGTCGACGGTATAGGTAGGTTTCCCAAACTGATCATCGACAACCCGGACCTTCTCCATCTCCGCGGAGAGCCGGAGCATTGTCTCAACAAAGTTCAGACCATTCAGACCAAAGAGCCATGAGGTCCGAACGATACGATAATCCTCCATTGCAGCTATTATCGCCTGCTCACCTTGTAGCTTTGAGGCGCCATAGACATTGATCGATTTCGGTCTATCATCCTCAACATATGAACTATGAGAACCATCAAAGACATAATCAGTACTGTAGTGGACAAGGGTAGCCCCCACTTCATGACAGGCAGCGGCAATATATCCCGGACCTTCACCGTTCACCGCAAACGCCAGATCCTCGTGATCCTCACACCCATCGACATTTGTGAAGGCCGCTGCATTGATAACAAGCGATGGTTTCAGATCTGAAATGAATGAAAAAACCGCTGCCTCATCCGTAATATCGAGTTCATGACCCCGGCAGACCGCATCCGGATACACCTTCTGCAGGTCGTGGCCAAGCATGCCGGACGCCCCGAGGATGAGCACCTTTTGGGCCATTACTGGCTCCCCTCCTTCAGGGGCCGCCACCACCACTCGTTATCGATGTACCACTGCACGGTCGCCGTCATTGCCTCATCGAAGGAGAAGGCAGGTTCCCAGCCCATCTTCCGGAGTTTCGAGAAGTCAAGGGAATAGCGGAAGTCGTGACCTTTCCGGTCCTCGACATACTCAATCGCCGACTCGTCTTTGTCGAGCAGCCGGAGGATTGTATCCGTAATCTCAAGGTTCGTCTTCTCTTCGCCGCCGCCGATATTGTAGGCCTCACCAGGTTGCCCGTTCTCAAGCAGGAAATCGATTGCCCTGCAGTGATCAAGCACATAGAGCCAGTCCCGGACATTCTGGCCGGTGCCGTAAATGGGGACTTTCTTCCCCTCCATGAGATTTGTCACAAAGAGAGGAATGAGCTTCTCCGGGTATTGATATGGACCATAATTATTCGTGCACCGGGTCACAATCACCGGAAGCTGGTGGGTATGCCAGTACGAAAGCGCAAGAAGGTCAGACCCCGCCTTGCTCGATGAATACGGACTCGAGGGATTCAGGTTATCGGTCTCGACAAAGGATCCATCGGGTGTACTCCCGTAGACCTCATCGGTTGACACATGGACAAACCGGTCGATCCCATGGGCAAGCGCTGCGTCCAGCATCGTAAAGGTCCCAAGCACATTGGTCTTCACGAAGACCGAGCCATCGGCAATGGACCGGTCCACGTGACTCTCCGCCGCGAAGTGGACAATGGTATTGATATGGTATTGATCCAGAACGCCATCCACTGCTGACCGATCACAGATGTCACCCTGCACAAACGTGTAGCGGGGATCGTCCTCAACATCCCTGAGATTCGCCGGGTTGCCAGCATAGGTAAGGACATCCAGATTTGTGATCGAAATATCGGGATGACTCTCGAGCATGTGGCGGATAAAATTGCTGCCAATGAAACCACAGCCACCGGTGACGAGCAGATGCATCTTCTCTCACTCCCAAAATGGATTAGCCGTGTTTTACGCCGGGGACAAGGCCCCAGTCGTAGGGTATTTCTTCGGTATCGGGTGGCAATCTGAATTCATCCGGATCAGCATAGTTATAGGGGAGCGTGGGGACACTTACGAAAAAGGCGGTTTCATCTCCGATTGCCTTGAAGCCATGGTAGACACCTGGTGGTACGGTAATAAGAGCCGGATTTTTCTCCCCGATAAAGAGTTCCATGAGGTTTTTGTAGGTTGGGGAATCCTTCCTGTCATCATAGAGCGCAACCTTCATCATGCCGTGGACACAGGTGAAGTTGTCTGTCTGCTTCTTGTGATAGTGCCATGCCTTGACAACACCGGGATATGCTGTTGTACAGTACACCTGCCCAAACTGTGTGTAAATTTCATCATCAGAACGAAGGATTTCCATCAACCACCCGCGTTCATCGGGTATGACTTTGAGCTGTTTGATGTGTACTCCGTCAATTCCAGCATTCATTATCAAAAATATGTATTTGAGGTAAATAAATCAGCAGGAATTAGATTTGATGCATCAATAAGTATAAAGTGAATTGAATTTGTGCCATATTTAATATTATTTACCCACATCAGCATTGGGAGGGCAATCGTTCAGGTTCACTCAAGCAAAGAAGACATTCTCCTTCAGTAGCAAGATTATAAATGAAGCTTGAATTATCAAAAAAAAGTTTCTTATATTCATTTGCATTAACAATACTATAGCTAGGAATTGATTTTTTAAAATACTCTTCCCATTTCTTATTAAGACTCCATAAATTTCCTTTTAGGCAGTAATATGAACCTCCACACAGTTGTTCATACAATTCATATTCACTCGAAAATAAATTGGAAACAACATTTGCCATAACAAGAGTCATATCTGAACAATTTATCGTGATATGACCGTAATCGGATGGAATAAATACACAATCTCCCGTATCAGCACTTACTGCAATAATATCAGTCAAATCTTTTTTCTGTAGGAGAAAGTATGCCCTTCCTGCAAGCACTTGATAAAGTTCAGGATAACCTATTCCAGATAGAGAATCAGGGTGATAATGACCCTTTGTCTTAACATATTCTCTGCCAAGCATTGCCGGAGGAATTACTGTAATATCATACCGTAAGTTCTGGCGTGAAAGAATCTCACGATCCTCTTCATTCATCGCGAGATCGCGGTACATATAGTAGAGAGGGGTGTCTGGATCTATTGCAACAGCATCCGGGTCTGCCAGCACACATGCCATATCGCGGACAGTGCGTACAGAGGGTTCGGGAAGAGGGCCCTTCCAGTAACGGTCCATGCTCACAACGTATGGAAGGGAGGAATATTTATACTGCTCATTTTGAATTTGTATTTAATGATATTTCATTGACATCAAAGTGAGAAAACACCTTATCATACTATTTATTCATTGGTTAGTTAGAGTTCGTCTGATATCTCTGCAAGGTTATTCCATGGAAATAGTGGATCATAAAAATCAATGAGAAACAATCAAAAGATATTTTTTCTCGATTCCCAGTAACCAAGTGATTTGAAGTCATTGTATCCGTCATTTCATAACAGCACATCATAATTTGTTCAAAACAGATAAATTTGGCTTACATTCACTCAAACACTCAAAAATATCCGCCAAATATCCACACAACATCCAAATAAAACCCATATGTCACCCAAAAAACCAACCAGCACAGACGTCCTGAGCGACCTTATCTCACCACAAGACACCCCATACATCCTTCCAAAATACCCATCAATAGCGTCCACCCCACAAACGCACAATTATCCGTAAATTCCACAAAAAACGCATATATTTGCCGCATTTGGCCCACCACAATTCCGGGGAAAAACAGACCCCGATTACCCTAAGTAAGGGGTCTAAATGAAAGACATGGTGAAAGTCAGCTGGCGGCAAAAACTACCAGGCAGTTGATAAAAATAGAGAAAACTCAAAAACAGGGAAAATACCCCCTATTTCCATCATTCGTCGGGCAGTTCACTTCGCCCAAGCTCAGGCTTCCCGTCGACCCATGCCTCAACCGTTGTCCGGATGGCGTCATCCGCATAGGATGGGATGCGGACCTTCGAGCGGGAGAGCGTCACGTAGCAGACTTCTCCTGCGGGGTCGTGGCACTTCATTTTGCATGAGAACATGTCCTTTGCAGTGTTGCGGGACTGCGTTCCACCGATTGCGGTCGCGAGGTCGTCGTCCGCCATCACATGAGCGGCAGCGGTGTCGATGGTGTCGGCCTCGAGATTCTCATAGATGACTTTCGCGTCATACCGCTCCTGGGAACGGACGACAGGGTCAATTGTGACCCCCCCTTCTCGACATACGCAGTGCAGTCGAATGGGTTCGTGTCGATGATCTCCTGCACGAGGGCATCGAAGGTGGTGATAACCGTCATGGGAACAGAGAGATCCCGCACCGCACTCTTGGTATTGGTGGTCTGGATAAAGTCAGCCAGTCAGCTAAAAGATTAATTTGATAGATCCTTCAATTAATCCCTTCGATAAAATTTTCAAAAATAAGTACCCTGCAGTTAGATAATTACTGTTCTATGGACAAAATTCTTAAACAATAGCTATTTTTATTTATACAAATACAATTGTATGATTCGCAAAATAACGAACTGACCTCTAATAATCAGCCAAAATTTGGGGTAGGAACAAATCCACTATCACTGACTTATATCCATGAGAATATTTAATATACCGACCTGACAAGACTTCTCCGATAATTGGCCAAACACGTTTCCATCTCGAAAAACCATAAAATAACTGCCGTTTTTGCAAATGTGTAATTTTTCCATCTAATAATTTTTCAATATTTCCCGTTAGTTTCCCTTTAAAAAGTAAAAATTCTTTAGCGACGGTATATTTTTGTTGCTGCTTTGATAGCAAAATACAATTCTCTTTTGACTTTTTATTTTTGAGTATATCAATTAGGTCAAGAAAACCAAGATTTTTTCCACCGATAACCTGATCGCTATGCTGGCGATATCGTATAAGAGGCTCCTCAATGAATTTGCCTTTATTTTCTGTAGTACTCAAATAAAATGAGATCCACTCGTCGTGCCAGAAAATATCAGGTATAGGAATAAAGCTATCAATCATCTTTGCATTGATGGCCATTGTTGCGCCAGTAACAACTCGATGTTTTATTAGGACATCCATTTGGTTCCCTTCAGAGAATAATTTTCTTTCACGATTTTTAAAATAAACAGTTTTCCACATGGTATAGCCAAGGGGATGAAGCTCTTCATCGACAACCTGAGCATCGGAAAAAACATACCCAATATCTGGCTCATTCCTGAATACATTCAGGATTTTCTCAATCTTTTCCGGCATCAGGATATCATCCTGATCACTCAGGAAAATAATATCCCCTTTGCATAATTTGATCGCTTTTTCAAAATTTTTCGTTACGCCCAGATTATCAGGATTTTCATAAATTCTTACGAAAAACGGAAGTTGCTTTGAAATTTCATTTGCAATTTTTATCGTATCGTCAGTAGATCCATCATCACAAATGACAAGTTCATCAGGCAAACGGGTTTGATTCGCAATACTTACCAGTTGCTCTTCTAAATACCGTTCCCCATTGTACGTACACATTGCCACCGAAACTCTAAGATCAGAATCACCAGAATCCATTTACACCATCTGCAAAATATTCACTCATTCCGAATTTTCGTTAGATTCTTTTTGAAATAATGGGAATACCAGTATTTCATCGATCTTCGGGCAATCAGATACGGCTCTAATTTTTTCTGTCCACCCCACACAAAATCACTTGTTCGGTCTTCTTTGTGCAGAATACGCACTCTTGGATCGTAGTACTCAGACAACCCCTGCCTGACCATCATTTCTGACAGGATCAGTTCTTCACCATACAAAAACGTGTAGTCATCGAATCCAACATTTTTTTCGAAAAACGGAGGAGCAAACAGTATAAATGCACCATGCAGAGAATAAACCTCACAAGGAGCATTTTTGGGTAATGCACAGATACCAGGATTCTGACGTTTTTGCACTAATTTATCCAAATATGACAACACCGAAGAAGGTAGCACTAATTTAAGGAAGATCACCGGCAATGACGTCTGAAAAAGTAAAAATGTTGCATCCCTTTTCGTTAGACGACTTGTATAGCACGGATTTTGACTGATCCCATTTAAATTGTAAATCGATGGACCCAGGATTGCTGCATGATACATACGTTGCGTATCCAGCAATGATTCCAGAATTCCTTCACTCTGAAATAAAATATCGTTATTAGAACACGCTATGTATGAAAATCCCTTTTTCCGAAGAAAGGAAATGCCTTTGTTAAAACCTTTCGCAAACCCGTAATTCTGATCAAGCTGTAACAGGTAAATATTTTCAGATTTTTCCAGATATGCTGATAAAACATCCATCTTCTCCTTTAATGAATGATTATCTACAACGACAATCGTCAGATTTTCATAATATTTTCGTATTGAATTCAGACATTCGATGGTATCTTCAACAGTCTGATAATTTAAAACAATTAATCCAATCCTGGATTCAACATCACTTTTGCTATAAAAACCAGACATTTTTTTTTCACAATTTTTATTTCAGATATTCCAAATATTTTCAGAACAAATTATTCAGCTGTATCAATATACTAGTTGATTTCTCAATAAAAATTAATGGGATAGCATCTGCCATTAATTATTCTCCCAATTCATTGGTTCAAATTAAAAGAATCATTTCCAATATCCGGGACATCGTTATACTTAGATCCAAAGTTGGCCAGTTTGAGTTGAATAAACTACGAAGACTGCCCGCTAAAGTCATCCTATTTTATCACAATTTAATGCTATATGCCCTCTCAAATGTGCTGCAGAACTCAGTTAATTTGTGAATTACATATTTGAATCAAAGTAAATTTTCAGGATCATGATCGGCTTTAACAATCCCCAATACCACATATGACATACCGTGCTCCCACAACCCGCCCTCACCCGCTTAATGAACATCGACCCGCTCCGCCGCCAGAGCGCGATCAGCCTCGTCTCCACACTGGGGCTCACCTTCGTCGGGTTCATCGCGACAATGTACTTTGCCCATGTGCTCGGCAAAGCTGCATATGGAGCGTATGCCCTCTTCCTTGCGTATTATGGCATATTCAGTCTCATCGGTGACGGAGGGTTCGGCGGGGCTGCCGTTAAACGGATCTCCGAGGGGTGTGAGCAGGATGCATACTACTCCGCATTCTGCGCCCTGAGAATCGCACTCCTCGCGGTATCCGTCACCGCTCTTCTTGCAGTCCGTCCATTTTTAATTGACCTTGAAGCATCCGGAATGGTTTTCTGGCTGCTCGTTGCCCTTGTTGTCAGTGTGGTTCCGGGCATCATCACCACCGGTGTATACGGCACCGGCATGGTCGGGGTGCACCAGACAGCGGCCCTCATAAACTCCATCGGAAAAGTGCTCATTCAGATTCTCGCCGTCTTCCTGGGCTATGGCGCCGCAGGACTTGCCGGCGGCTTTATCGCAGGAATTATCGTTGGCGGTGTGATCTGTCTGCCATTTGTGAAACTCCATCTCACCCGCTTCACGCCGGAGCACCTCAAAAACCTCTTCACCTTCTCCTTCTGGATTTTTCTCTCCGGAAGCGGTGCCGTCATCTTCTCATACGCCGATACGATTCTGGTCGGCTACTTCCTCTCAACAGCCGACGTCGGCCTCTACCAGATTGCCGCCCAGTTCACTGCAATTGCCGTCTTCACCACCGTAGCCCTCCGGACCACCCTGTACCCGAAGATCAGCCAGTGGCACGCAGAAGGCTGCTCCGGGTTCATCGAACGCTCCCTTTCCCGCGCCTTCACCTACTCGCTCCTCCTCGCCGTCCCGGTCGCGGTCGGCGGATGGATTCTGGGCGAACGCCTCCTCTACTTCCTCTACGGTGCAGGATTTGCCGAGGGAGCAGACGTCCTCCGCATCCTCCTCCTCGTGCAGGTGGCAAACGCCTTCATGTTCCTCCAGACAATGGCCCTCAGTGCCACGGGCCGCCCACGGGAATCCTTCTATGCCACCGGGACTGCAGCGGTCATAAACATCCTTCTGAACCTCGCCCTTATCCCAATCCTCGGAATTGAGGGAGCAGCAATCGCCACCCTTGTCACAATGCTCGTCAACGCCGTTATCGCCCACCACTACCTCTCCCGGCAGATACCAGTACATATTGAGCGTGGCCCCACCTTCCACATCCTCCTCGCCGCAGGCAGTATGGCCCTTGTTGTCCTCCTCTACCGACTCCTGATCCCTCTCTCGAATGTCCTCCTTGTACTGGGAGCAGTCATTCTGGGAGCGCTCGTCTATGGAACCATCCTCCTGAAGACCGATGCGGGCCTTCACGATGAAATACACGACCTCGTGGTGCAGCTCGGAATACCCTGGCCACGGTGGCTGTAATGCCACGTCCACCACGAGAGACACAACATAGACCCGGTAAGAAAAACACGTTCAATATGGCAGACACCTACGCACCAGGACTCCGGCCCCGTGATAGCCGAACAGCACTGCCACGGCCGGGACCCATCACAATAGGTATCTATCATAAGAACGGAACATTCAATCAGAATGGCAGCAGCGAAGGTCAGGGCCCTTTTTTCGGTACAGGAGAATAACAGAATTACATGATTGTTGTGGGGATTGATCCAGGGGTGGCACGGGTCGGCTACGGCGTTCTGGAAAGAACCAACCGAAATCCGACTCCGCTGACCTATGGCTGTATTGAGACAAAAAGCGGCCAGAGACAATCCCTGCGTCTGCGGGAGTGCTATGAAGGAATCTCACAGGTCCTTGACGAGTACAGCCCCGCATGCGTCGCAGTGGAGAAACTCTTCTTCTCAAAGAACACCACCTCTGCAATGCAGGTGAGTGAAGCACGCGGCGTCCTCCTGCTCGCAGCAGAAGAACGCGACATTCCGATTGCAGAGTACACGCCCAACCAGATCAAACAGGCAGTCACCGGTTCGGGCCGGGCCGACAAACAGCAGGTGCAGGAGATGATGCGGCGGCTCCTCCGGCTGCAGGAAATTCCCCGCCCGGACGATGCCGCAGACGGTCTTGCAGTCGCCCTCTGCCACATACACACGATGCGATAATATGATAGCACATCTCTCAGGAGTTCTGGCATCCACCGGTGACCGGTGGGTGGTAATTGACGTCGGCGGTATCGGCTACCGCGTGCAGGTCACCGGGCCCGCACTGCAGAGTATCAGGGAGACTGAAGGTCTCATCAAAGTGCACACCCATATGGCCGTCCGGGACGATGACATTCAGCTCTACGGGTTTCTTCACCAGAGTGAACTGGACCTCTTCCGTATACTCATCAGCGTCTCCGGAATTGGCCCGCAGATAGCGATGAACATCCTCTCCCAGATCTCTCTGGCGGATTTTGCCATCGCAATCGTGAATGACGATGAAAAGGTCCTCACAAAAATATCAGGAATCGGGCAGAAGAGTGCCAAACGGTTGATCCTCGAGCTCAAGGACAAGATGAAGAACCATACCGCGACCGTCCCCGCCACCAGACGAACAGCAGAGGCAGGCGACGCGGTGAGTGCCCTCATCTCGCTCGGGTTCTCCCCACGGGAGGCACAGGAAGCAGTTGATGCGGTCCAGCCACTTCCCGAACCGACCGTGCAGAACCTGATCCGTGCGGCCCTTGCCCGCCTCCGGGAGCACTGATATCATTGAAAGAGAATTCCATGCAGGAGAGACTTCCCTCACCCGAACGTCTGGCAGAAGAACCGGACGACGCCACCATCCGACCCGCACACTTCGACGAGTTTGTCGGTCAGGCGCAGATCAAAGAGACCCTTGCGATAGCCATCGCGGCCGCAAAGACCCGGGGGGAGACCCTCGACCACATCCTCTTTTCCGGGCCCCCCGGCCTTGGGAAGACAACACTTGCCCAGATTGTCGCCCGGGAGATGGGAGTCTCCATCCGGAGCACCACCGGCCCGGTCTTAGACAAGCCCGGGGATCTTGCCGCCCAGTTAACCGCACTCACCCAGGGTGACGTCCTCTTCATCGATGAAATTCACCGGTTAAACCCGGTGGTCGAGGAGATCCTCTACCCGGCAATGGAAGACGCCTGTATTGACGTGATGATCGGCGAAGGGCCCGGAGCACGCTCGGTGCAGCTTCCTTTGGAGGAGTTTACCCTCGTCGGTGCGACAACAAAGGTCGGGCTCTTAGGATCCCCCCTGCGAGACCGCTTTGGCTTTATATTCCGCCTCACCCTCTACGACGTTGCCGATCTCGTAAAAATTGTACTGCGCAGCGCTGCAATCATGCAGACAGAGATCACCATAGACGGCGCACAGGAGATTGCAGCGCGAAGCCGCGGGACACCACGCATCGCAAACCGTCTGCTCCGGCGGGTCCGCGATTTCGCTCTGGTCCGAAAGGACGGCACCATCGACGAACAAACGGCAGACCTCGCGCTTTCCATGCTCGGCATCGACTCCCTGGGCCTTGACAACGTCGACCGGAGGATTCTCTCGGTCGTTGCGCATGACTTTGGCGGCGGCCCGGTAGGGGTCAAGACAATTGCGATCGCGATTGGTGAAGAGGTGCGGACAATCGAAGAGGTCTATGAACCGTACCTGATCCAGATTGGTTTTATCAAACGGACACCGCAGGGAAGGGAGATTACAGATGCGGGCCGAAGGCATATTGGGGTAAGCAGGGGTGCGGGCAATGACCCCGGACAATCCACACTCTGACATGATAGGACTGCTGCTGAAGCCCAACGGATGCGATCCCTACTATAACTATTTTTTGTTCAGACCGGCTGTCATAAAAAATATGAAAACAGGGGATTTATTCCCGCTCAAAATCATCATCAAACCGCACGATATCGTCCTCACCCACATACTCTCCGTTCTGCACCTCAATCACGTCTAGCGGGATAAGGCCCGGATTCTTTAAGCGATGTTTGATGCCTGCGGGGACAAAGGTGCTCTCCCCCGGCCGGACAAAGAATTCATTGCCGTTGTTTGCCACGAGGGCCGTTCCCTTGACAACGACCCAGTGTTCACTCCGGTGGTGATGCAGCTGGAGACTGATGCGGCGTCCCGGCATGACCGTTATGCGTTTGATCTGGAACGTATCCCCCCGCTGGAGAACGGTATATGTCCCCCAGGGCCGGTGTACGGTTGTATGGACTTCACAGCGTTCATCCCCTCTCTCCGTGAGGAGCCCCGTTATTTCCCCGACTCTCTGCGACTCAGAACGGGGACAGACAAGAAGGGCATCCGGGGAGTCGATGATTGCACAATCCCGGATCCCAATGGTTGCGACAAGCCGGTCTGAGATCACAAGGTTGTTCTGGCTCTCCATACCCAAGTATTCACCACGAACGGCATTTCCGTTCTCACCCTTGGAATGGACAGAATAAAGTGCTTCAAAACTGCCGACATCACTCCAGGGAACAGAAAGCGGGACCACCGCAGCCTTATCCGTCTTTTCCATAATCCCGTAATCAACGGAGATTTTCGGTGTCTTTTGAAACGCCTCGTCTCTGGAAAGGGTGAACGCCTCTGCCACCTCCGGGGCATGTTTTCTGCACTCGTCCATGAAGAGGGTGGCAGAAAAGAGAAACATCCCGGCATTCCACAGGTAACCGTCACGCAGATAGGACTCCGCTGTTTGTTGGTCCGGCTTTTCAACAAAAGCTTCCACAGTATATCCTCCGTCGAGAGGTGCACCAGGCCGGATATAGCCATACCCCGTGTGGGGTGAATCCGGTGTAATGCCAAAGGCGACCAGATACTTCTCTGCGAGTTGTTCTGCTGCCATAAATGCAGATTTGTATGTTTCGTCAGGTGTGATCAACTGGTCCGATGAGATGACTGCCACCCGTGCGTCCGGATCTTCTTTCAGAATGGCAGAAATCCCATAGGTAATGGCAGGGAGCGTGTTTTTCCCCTGCGGTTCAGAGAGGATCGGACAGTGAACATGCATCTCCTCGAGCTGATCCGCCACAAGGAATCTATGTAGCTCATTCGTTACGATTGTTATTTCATCAGGTTCAGAAAAGAGAAGGGCCCGCCTCACTGATTTCTGAAAGAGGGATTCAGCGTCAATGAGGGGGATAAACTGTTTTGGGTAGCAGATCCGGCTTAGAGGGAAGAGCCTGGTGCCGGAACCACCTGCAAGGATGAGAGTTTTCATTCCGCATCGAACCCTTATTGAGAGAAATTCCATTTTAAATGATTGATGGATCTTCGGGTAGGCACCATGGCAATCACCAAAAAAATCTATTGATACTCAGGAAAGGAATTTCCTGAGAGATGACTCCGGTAAAACTCAACAAGTATTAAATATCTGATTCGCATTTAATTGAAATTCTAAAACCGGATTACGATCAACCAGTGGAGAGAGAACAGCGGATGGCTGAAACCCTTTTTCCTGTATACCTCTGTCGGGCCAGAGATCCCACACAATCCTATAATTGCCTGTGAACGTTCAGGTTTTCCGTCACCATTGCCTCAGCCGTCAATAGGATAGCACCGTCCGTGTCACATCGTAACACGACAAGTATATATGTTAACAGCGTTAATTAAAGAGTATGCCAGCCGTTAACAGCGTTAACAAAGTACGGCTACCCCCCTCATCCCAGCGGGTGTTAACCCTCCTAAAGGATGGAGAGCCAAGGACATTCAAGCAGGTAACCCAGGAAATTGAGATTTCACCGCGTACGGTCCGCTATGCAATAAAGAAACTCAAGGAGAATGGACTCATCATAGAGAAATTCAACTTCCGTGACGCCCGTCAGGTCCTGTATCAGACAAAGGACGTCCTCAGTTCCGATGAAGCCCCGAAGGCAACAGCATGAAGCACCCGTTCTGCGACATCATGATCTGCGATGAGATGGTACGTCAGTATCTCCCTCAGATACGGGCAGAAGTGGTCTCCAGAATGATCATGCAAAAAGGAATTACCCAGAAACGGGTAGCAATATATATGGGTCTGACCCCGGCTGCCGTATCACAGTATGTCAGTAGAAAACGGGGATGCAAAGCGATCGAGATATCCCAGGAACTCGATGAAGTCATCGAGCAATGGACACAGTCACTGGTGAATGGTGACAGAAGTGTTACAATTTGTGACATCTGCCGGTGTGTACAGAAAGAATTCAGAAAATAACCAATTTTTGTGCACCTCACGGCGTAGGAATGTGAATTTCTCTGCACAGGTACAATCCTTGCCTGAAGGGGAACATGCGGAATTCATGATGGATGATGTATCAGACAGTATTGAATACTGACCCCTTTCGAGAGAGAAGAGGGAATGCAGACTATTTTCAATTCATATGCATAGAAATCTGACACGATAAAACAGATAACCCGCCGCTCCAATAATCGAATTAAATATCTTGGTTACCCATACCTCTGGATATGAAGGAAACCTCTGCAATAATCTATACGGACGGCGCCTCACGGGGAAACCCGGGAAATGCTGCGTGGGCCTACATCATCCTGCAAAACAGCGTTATTGTAAGAAAACATTCCGGATACTGCGAATTTGCAACAAATAATCAGGCAGAATACGCCGCAGTAATCCACGCACTGGCCGATGCAGCAGACAAGGGATTCAGGGACATCACCCTTTACTCTGACAGTCAGCTCATTATCCGCCAGCTGAGAGGGGAATACAAGGTCAGAGACCGCTGTTTGAGACACCTGTACACAAAAGCAAACACAATCGTCAGGAAATTTGATTCCGTTTCTTTTCAGAATGTACCGCGTTCAGACAGAAACATCAGTATCGCAGACCGCATGTGCAACGAGACACTTGACAGGGTAAAAAAAGGGGGCAAAAAAGACATACCCGAAGAACAAGTCACCGCAGAAGAGATCACCCTCAGACCCATAGGGGTTGTCAAATCATCCTACCGCACACCCGGCGAAGCACCCCGGCAGGGACGGCTGTCTGACCAGATTGCAGAGATTCACATTTTCCCGGAATACGAAGATGCACTCTACAAAATTGAGGACTGCACCCACCTCGTGGTGCTCTGCTGGTTTAACAAGGCGGAGCGTACACTCCTTAGGGCAACGCCACCCGGACAAAAAGAAGAACGGGGAGTCTTTGCCATCCGGTCACCGGGACGACCCAACCCGATCGCCCTTGAAACAGTTGATCTGGTGAGCACCCGTGGCCCGGTGTTAACCGTCCGTGGGCTGGACGCAATCAACAATACACCGGTCCTCGATATTAAACCCCTTATCAGCTTTGATACCATCAAAAATCCATCCCCCGATGACACCGAATGACACCGGAACCATCACGCACCATGAAAATCACAGCACCGGTTCATCATACAGAATTGGAACCGTTCATTTCATTCTCATCTGTTCCCGCTGAAATGGGCAAATATATCCGCCAGCATGTTGAAAACATATATAGATTTATGCAGGACGAATGAGAGAAATTCATCATAGTTCCTTAAAAGAGATACAGTAGGAGAACATAATGGCAGAAAATACTGAAAATTCACAACAGGCATGTGATGGAAACTGTTCATCATGTGCGAGCTCATCCAGCTGTACAGACCCAAATAAGAAATCCAGCGGAATTGAGAAGGTAGACATCAGCGTAAAGCACATCATCCTCGTTCTCTCCGGAAAGGGAGGCGTCGGGAAGAGTACGGTCGCAACAAATCTCGCAATGTCCCTTGCCAACAAGGGATACGACACGGGAATCGTTGATCTTGATATTCATGGACCGAACATCCCCAAGATGCTGGGTGTTGAAGACAGGCGCCTTGAATCACGTGACGGAAAGACTATCGAACCGGTCCGTCTCACCGGAAAGCTGGGTGTCGTTTCCATGGCCTTCCTCCTTCCGGATACATCCAGCCCGGTTGTCTGGCGCGGACCCATGAAATTCACCGCAATCAAGCAGTTCCTCGAAGATGTAAACTGGGGAGATATGGAATATCTCATTGTTGACCTCCCGCCCGGCACCGGGGACGAAGCACTTGCGATCTGTCAGCTCGCACCCAACATTGACGGCGCGGTAATTGTCACTACCCCTCAGGATGTCGCTGTGCTCGACTCAACAAAGGCAGTCAAATTCGTTGAACAGCTCGACCTGCCCGTTATCGGCATCATTGAAAATATGAGCGGGATGATCTGTCCACACTGTGGGGACGAAATCGATCTCTTCGGAAAGGGAGGCGGAAAGAAAGCCGCAGAGGATCTCAACGTCCCATACCTCGGTTCAATCCCTCTTGACCCGGAGATGCGCAAAGCAGGCGATGAAGGCAGACCGTTTGTCGTCAGAAAATCAGGGGATGACCAGCATCAGGCAACATGGGAAAAGGTTGATGCAGTGATGGACAATATCCTCAAACAAATTAAACAATAACACCTATTTTTCCATCTTCCCGGACATCCATTGTGGATACCTCCTCATAACACAACCAGAATCAATAACACCGTGAACAGAGGTATAGTAGTCCATGGATTATCTCAGGATCCTTTCCGGGGGAGGAGATATACTTGATATATACCAGCTGCTCATCCCCTCGCTTGAAACGATTGAACTGCTCCCCCAGTCCATTGAACCCATATACCTCAAAGCCATTGGACTGGAAGGACAAGATCTGGACCATTTCCGGTTCGCTCTCGTGCGTCTGCAGGTGTATGCGGATATTCACCGGTATGAAGACAGCGATGAAATGCAGAGGATAAAATACGTATCCCAGACGCTGGAAAAAATCATATTTGGAAATCTCATGCTGGAAACAGAGTCATATATTACCGATTAGTCGTCCGGGACTGTCATTTTCATCCGGACCGTTTCCTTTTTATTCCTCCGGAAACAGTACGTTGGCATACCGCCGGGGGAAAACGCAAATGGCATCATGGAAATGTACGATCTGTGGATATATCTATACTGAATCAGAGCCGTCAACCGCAACACCGTTTCAGGAGCTTCCCGATACATGGAGATGCCCCGTATGCAACGCAGGGAAAGATGCGTTTAAAGAGATTCGCGAGACTGACATCCATGCATCTGCCAGTGAAACCGTCTCAGATGTAATCATCGCAGAACTCGCTGCATGGGGGGTGAATCTGATCTTTGGTCTTCCGGGCACCTCATCTCTTGGCCTTGTTGATGCAGTCAGAAAAAATGACGATGTACGCTATATCGTTGTCCGCCATGAGGAGAACGCGGCCATGGCCGCATCTGCCTATAACAAACTGACAGGCAATATTGCCGCCTGCCTCACTATCGCGGGACCGGGTGCAACAAACTGCGCCACAGGACTCTATGATGCAAAGGAAGACCATGCATCTCTCATTTGCATTAATGGTCAGGTTGAAGCTCAGTATTCCGGTCCGGGTGGTATTCAGGAGATCGATCAGGACGCATTCTTCCGGCCCGTCTCTGTATACAACAACACAATCTATGACCGGGATAAGACCATCCTCCTCCTCACCCGCGCCCTGAAATACGCAAAACTCCGGCATGGTGTTGCCCAGCTCTCAGTACCAAACAACATCCAGAAATTACCGCTTGAAGCGAAAAATATCAAAAAAGAGCGGTGCAGTGAAGCATCAATACTTCCGGAGAGAGAGATCATCACAAAGGCTGCAGCGATCATTGAAGGTGCAGAAAATCCGGTCGTCATTGCAGGATGGGGGGCATATGAATATGCGGATGATGTTGCCGTATTCGCAGAGACGTGCAGTGCACCCATAATCACTACCTTCCGTGCAAAAGGGCTCTTACCAGACACCCACCCCTGGAATCTGGGCATACTTGGCAATGTGGGGTCGCCCGCCGCCCGTGAATGGGTGAATGAAGCGGATCTCATCATCACCCTTGGTGTCGGATTTTCCAAATATACTAACGTACCATTGACAAAACCCATCATCCAGGTGGATATTGACCCCGTGAAACTGGGCGTATCCCCGGAAACCACACCACTCTGGGGAGACATACATCAGGTTCTCGCTGCACTCCTCCCTCTCCTGAAGAAACGCAGCACAGACCACACAAAAGAAAAAATCGCATCCCGGAAACGGGAGTGGTACGCGATCCGGGATACCGAGGCGGATGCCACTAAAAAACCCATCCGACCGCCGTTTATTATGAAAGTACTCTCTGAGGTCATCCCGGAAGATGCCGTCATATCCCTTGATGTCGGGGAGAACCAATGGTGGTTTGGCAGAAATTTCCGGATGAAACGGCAGCGCTTTGCCATGTCAGGATACCTTGCGACCATGGGATTTGGTCTTCCGGGTGCGATTGCAGCAAAACTCGCCTATCCCGACAAGGCGGTCTTTTGCATCACCGGTGACGGAGGATTTTCAATGGCAATGGGCGATTTTGTCACCGCAGTGAAATACCATCTCCCCATAGTGGTTATTATTCTGAATAACCATGAACTGGGGATGATACAGGTTGAACAGATGATGGAGCAGTATCCAAATTATGCAACAGACCTCCACAATCCGGATTTTGCTGCATACGCAGAAGCATGCGGTGGCATTGGTATTCATGTGGAAGAACCCGAAATGCTTAGAACAGCAGTTTCCGGGGCAATTAACTCCACTCGCCCGACGATCATCGATATTGAAACCGATCCGGTACGCTTTTACCGCTAACAGCCAAAGGGCTTATCGAAATCAGCCCATACATGCAAAATGCATAACTATTATTTGGCACTATAAGCGGGAAATAGGAACAGTCCCGGATGGCGTGCATTCAGGCATATTTTTTAGAGATGTTCCCTTATCAGATGACAAAAAATCCCGCAATTATGTATTCAGGACCGAAGTACTATAGATTTAATAGCTCATTCATTGAAATATATATTATAGCGAAGCGACGTTCATCGACTCGAAAGCCAGGTTCCCGGATCTCCTACGCCTATCTTCTCTTCCCATTCCACGTCGACACTTGTCCCGCAAAATGAGGTGAACATATGACACACCCCAGATATATTACAAAAATTGATGATATAAAAGAAATCCCGGAAGATGATGCCGCCAAACTCAGAAAAGTTGAAAAAAGATTTCCCTTTCGTGCAAGTGAATATTACCTCTCTCTTATTGACTGGAACAATAAAAATGACCCGATTCGGCGCATCATCCTGCCGGATATAGATGAACTGGACAACTGGGGAGACCTGGACCCTTCAACAGAGAGTGACAATACGGTTCTTCCCGGCATCCAGCACAAATACGGCCCGACTGCCCTGATGCTTGTGAGCGATGTATGTGGAGGAATATGCAGATTCTGCTTCAGAAAACGTATCTTCATGGACGCAGAATCTGAGACGATCAATGACCTCTCAGAAGATCTTGCCTATATCAGGAGCCATACCGAGATCTCAAATGTGTTAATCACCGGGGGAGACCCCCTCACACTTGCAACATCCAGGCTGGAACCCATCGTGCAACAGGTACGGGAGATTGACCACGTGAAGATCATCAGAATTGGCAGCAAGATGCCGGCGTACGATCCATGCCGCATTACAGGTGACCCTTCACTTCTGAAAATGATTGAAAAATACAGTACGAAAGAGAAGCGCATCTACATAATGACGCAGTTCAACCATCCTAAAGAACTGACAAACGAGGCATTGGAGGCTGTTAATCTCCTGACGAAAGCCGGTGCGAAACCGACAAATCAGACACCAGTACTGCGTGGGGTAAATGATGACCCCAAGGTTCTCAGCGAACTCTTAGGCAGACTTGCAGCAGCAGGCATTGCGCCCTATTATATCTTTCAGTGCAGACCGACAATCGGCAACTACCATTTCTCGGTTCCCATTGAGGAGACATACCACTTACTTGAGAAGGCGAAAAGAACCTGCTCGGGACTTGCGAAGAGAGTGAAATTTGTCATGTCCCATAAAAGTGGTAAGATTGAAATTCTTGCTACAGACGACAAATATACCTATATGAAATACCATCAGGCGGCAGACCATAATAATATCGGAAAATTCATGATCTTTGCCAAAAATCCGGATGCAAAATGGCTTGAAGATTATGGAGCCCCCCTCTCAGAATCCACACTGAATTACGAATAATACCGGCATTTTTTCCTGTTTCATACCGTTTCTCCATACATTTCAGTCATGAATATTACCCAAAAAAATAGGATATACCCCAGCAGATAGTACAGAAGATCCCTTCATCAGCTCTGTGTTGACACACAATTCACAGGCATATGATGAGATACCCTTGCACTGTCCGGGACGTCAGACCAGATACCGATCTATCGGTTTTTATCTGAAGTATACGCCTACGTCACGCATCTTGTTGAACTTAGCAATGTTAATTACCAGCGGAGTTATTGCTTCTACCGTTGCAGAAACGGCAAGTGGTCCCGCGTTCAGGGCCTCCAGTTCAGATATGGAATTTACCAGTTCCATTATTATCTGTTTCTCCTCGTCATGGTCACCGCAGACACAGACAGAATAATCAAGGACTTCTGAGATCTGGTTCCATTTTTTGGCAGGGATATTGTTGAATGCGGCAATGACCTTTGACTGCGGGAGCATCCTCTGGAGTTCCAGAGCCGCAGATCCTTCTTCGGGAGGGACGTATTTGAAGTAATCCCCTTTTTCCATCGGGTTCATCAGGCTCACAACAATCTTGCCTTCCAGTCCGGTTAATGAATCAATCGTAACCTGCAGCGTTTCCGGAGGGATCGCAAATACCACGATATCAGCATTGTCAACGACCCCCTGGTTCGTGGATGGCATAAGATTAAAGGGAAGACCAAGTTCTTTCAGAAAATCACAGCAGTCGTCACATGATGAAGATGCTTTTTCTTCTTTTCGGGAACCGATAATAACTTCATGATTTTGTGACAGCCGTAGTGCCATCCCTTTTCCGATACCCCCTGTACCGCCGATTATTCCAACTTTCATACACTTTCATATACCATATTCAGATATACCTTTTTTGGGAACAGGACTCTCATCAGAAGTCTGTTCAATTGTGCTGGCTCTACGCCGAACAGTGAGAGTGAAGGTCACATGAATTCTCCATTATGTCTGTGGAAACACCGTTACAGCACACACCCTAAACAGGCAAAAACAGAGGGACATTTCGCCATCCCCCGGGTATGACCCCTGACAGCCTGGCGGGACTCTGCATAAAGGAGAACACCCAACCATGCTGTTCATAAGAACCGAAGCACAGTATCGTCCGAAGATATTGACAGAACATCAGTTCAGGGGGAAACAGAGTTCACAGAATATCCGGTTCCCCATAACAACAATGACACCTGGAAACGAACAAAAACGGTACGGCAGGAAAGCATTCCCGCAGTCATCTATGATATGGATATTACAAACGAAAATATCGTTTGAGACGAAAAACACCCGATATACAATGCAAAAATCTGGTTCTCATGAACCCCGTCACACGATCTGTTAATCCTGAAAATGCATAATCATTTAAGTATCAAAATGATCAGTTAGTTGATATGCCGGGACCTGTCACACTAAAAAATATCACCACTTTTGAAATGGCACAGCACCAACTCCATGAGTGTGTATATAAGTGTGCTAAGATTCTTGAACTGGAAGACGAGGTAATGAGGATGCTTGAAAACCCTATGCAGCAGGTTCAGGTATCTGTTCCGGTAAAGATGGATGATGGAACTACCAGAGTATTTCCCGGGTTCAGGGTAATACACAACAATGTGCTTGGTCCGGCAAAAGGCGGTATCCGGTTCCACCCTGAAGAAACAGTCGATACCGTAAAAGCTCTTGCTGCATGGATGACATGGAAATGTGCACTGCTTGATCTGCCACTCGGAGGCAGTAAAGGCGGTATCATCTGCAATACCAAAGAACTCTCTGAAGGAGAACTTGAACGCCTGAGCCGCTCATATATTGACCGGATCTGGAAATTCATTGGGCCGGATGTTGATGTTCTGGCACCTGATGTATACACCACCCCACAGATCATGACCTGGATGATGGATGAATATTCAAAGGTATCCGGAAAAAACCAGTTTGGCGCCGTGACAGGCAAACCCGTCCTCGTAGGTGGTTCAGTCGGCAGAAATAACGCAACGGCAATGGGCGGCATGTACACCATTCGTGAGGCAGCAAAAGAACTGGAGATTGATCTTTCCCAGACAACCATCGCAATCCAGGGATTTGGACAGGTAGGTTCATCTGCCGCAAGACTGGCAGAGAAACTCTTTGATGCGAAAGTTGTGGCAGTCAGTGACTCCAGAGGCGGTATATACAACCCGGACGGCCTGAATATTAAAGACGTGATACAACATAAGGCGAAAACAAAATCCGTTATATACGCACCAAATACCAAAACAATTACCAATACCGAAGTCCTTGAACTCGACGTGGACATATTAATTCCGGCTGCTCTTGAAAATGTTATTACCCGGGATAATGCAAAAAACATAAAAGCAAAAATTCTTGCAGAACTTGCCAATGGTCCAACCACACCTGAGGCGGATAATATACTCAATCAGAACGGAATTCATGTCATACCTGATATCCTCTGCAATGCAGGCGGAGTAACAGTATCATACTTTGAGATCGTCCAGAACAGGTGCATGTGGTATTGGACCGCTAAGGAAGTTCGTAAACGTCTTGATAAAAAAATGACCCATGCATACCATGAAGTGCTCTCGACATCAAAAGAATGCAACCTGGACATGCGAATGGGAGCATATGCGGTTGCATTATCCCGCATTGTTGATGCCATGAAGCTCCGTGGCTGGGTTTAAACCGGAGATCAAAAACAAAGGTATTCTGTGTTATCTCTATGACACGGAATTCATTCCAATCCAAAATAGAATAAATCCGATAAATGCTATTTACCAGACATTTTTTACATTCGTCGACAAAGAACTGTCCGGTATTTTTCCCCGAAATGCAGTACTCCCGGAAAACTCCTGGATTGTTACCTGAAAAATCAACGTATAGGCAACAAATCTGGTATAAAACACTAAAAGAATGGCAAAACGTGAAAAATCTATGTTCCTCCCAACCACACAAAAAGAGATGAAACAGCGCAAGTGGGACCAGTGCGATGTAGTAATCGTTACCCCGGACGCCTACATCGACCACCCCTCATTTGCCATGGCCGTACTCGGAAGAATGCTTGAATCAAAAGGCTATCGTGTCGGCATACTATCCCAGCCAAAATGGAAAGATCCTCAATCATTCCTTGCACTGGGGATACCAAAGATTGCGTTTGCAGTCTCCGGCGGAGCAATGGATTCAATGGTAATGAATTACACCGCATCGAAAATCCCCCGCAAGGATGATGCGTACTGTGAAAACGGAGAACCATATTTCTCAAAAAAAGGAGACGCAAAAAAATACCGGATTCGTCCCGACAGAACAATCAATGTCTACACAAGCCAAATCAGAAGCGTCTGCCGTGAAGTGCCGATTATCATCGGCGGCATTGAAGCATCAATGAGGAGGATAACGCACTATGACTGGTGGTCAGATTCTGTGAGGAGAAGCATACTCTTCGATTCAAAAGCTGACATTCTGGTCTATGGAATGGGCGAATACCCGATGGTTGACTGTATCAGGGAATTATCTGAGGGAAACAGCCCGGACACAATGGAGGTTCTTGGAACAGCTGTCATCAGAAGAGCCAGTGAAGTCATTCCCGGGGCAGTTGTGTTACCCTCCTTTGCAGACGTCAAAGAGAATAAAGAAGCATTTCAGAAGGCTTTCACCCTTTTCTACCAGAACAGGGATGTCGAACCATTGGTACAGATGCATGACACGCGGTCCCTTGTTCAGTTTCCCCGGCGCCTCCTGACATCGGAGGAACTTGATGCAATATACGCCCTTCCATTCAGGCGGGAGCCTCATCCACGATACAGAGACATCCCTGCATTCCGGATGATAGAACATTCAGTCACCTCACACCGGGGTTGTTATGGCAGGTGTTCATTCTGTTCCATTGCCGCTCACCAGGGGCCGGAGATCGTATCCCGCAGCAAACAATCAATCCTGCAGGAAGTATCCAAAATTGCATCTAAAAAAGGATTTAGCGGGACGATTACTGATATCGGTGGCCCGTCAGCCAATATGTATGCATCATCCTGCCGCATTGGAGGATGCCGCGAGCATGACTGCCTGAAAGATGGGGCAGGATGCAAAAATCTTATTCCGGGAACGAGGGATTATCTCGAATTACTGAGTGATGCAGCAGATATCCGGAGGGTAAACCATGTGTTCATTAGTTCAGGTCTTCGGTTTGACCCGGCAATAATGGATGACGAACTTATTCGCAGATGTATACAGTCCTACACGCCGGGAAGAATCAAGATCGCACCGGAATCAGGGAGCACAAGAGTAACACATCTGATGAACAAACCATCTCCCAACGTATTTACGGAATTTCTGAAGCGGGCCCGAACGATCTCCTCTGAAGAAGGGAACCCACTGAAAATAACACCCTATATAATTGCAGGACATCCCGGAGAAGAAACTGCAGAGACAGAAGAGACCATCGAATTTCTCACAAAAAACAGATTGTCCGGAAACCAGACTCAGATATTCACTCCAACCCCCCTGACTCGCTCAACTGCGATGTATTATTTGGGATATGACCCTCTTACCGGGGAACCCACACCTGTTGAACGCAATATTAAAAATCTGGAGGAGAGAAAATTCAAAATCGTCACCGGGAACATAACAGCTAAGAAACGAAATGAAAAATCAATTCAACGGAATAATCCCACGGTGCGCAACAAAAAATCAACAAACCTCAAAAAATATCCACGAAAAACGCGGAAGCACGAGGGATGAATGCGTACACATCCGTATATAACCGGCCATATATCAGGAGAATGACTGCAGAAAAGGGGACATAACCCTTTCCTTTGTCGTAAAGAAGAACAGGTACGGCTTGTGGCGGGTCATGCAGGGAATGGCCCGGGGTATAATTAATTCAACTCAGGTGTAAGCATCCACAGGAAAATCCAGGAATTATTTTGTTATTTCCCGTTTTTGAACATGAAAAATACGATCTGATTATGCAAGTCATAAACACCGTCTGGAGGGCAAATCCACAATCTGAAGGAAACTTCCTCCCCACATGTATAAAGGTATGTAATTATTTATGATAAAAAACATAGATTACTGACCACTTCACCTACGAAAGAGAATAACTTCAAATGGAATACCACATATCTCTAAACAATTTGTGATCATTATGTGCGGAATAATCAGCGTCATCGACAGAAAGAAAAACCCAATGGATGGTTCGGCAATCAAAGAGGCGCTATCCTTGATGAATGAACGGGGTAATGGCGAAGGATCGGGGTATGCGGTCTACGGGGCATTCCCCGAATTTGCAGAGTACTACGCAGTCCACGTTTTTTACGACAATCTTATCGAGCCAAAGACAGCAGTCGAAGAAGAACTGGAAAAACTGGGGATTGTAAAACATGATGAACAGATACCTACGTTTGAACAGCCCAACCTTAAAAAGCGGCACATCCCGTGGAGATATTTCTTTAAACCAAATGTGATGGCCCTTGGCACAACAGCATCTGAAGAAGATATTCTCGTGTACCTGATGCAAAAGGTCAATACGACAATACCCGGTGCCCTCATATACTCTACCGGAAAAAATATTGCCGTATTCAAGGCAGCCGGATGGCCGGAAGAGGTAGCTGATTTCTACCGCATTCAGGATTATCAAGGATATATCTGGCTTGCCCACAACAGATATCCAACCAATACCGCAGGGTGGTGGGGGGGCGCCCATCCCTTTAATCTCCTTGACTGGACAGTCGTCCATAATGGTGAGATCACATCATACGGGACAAACAAGCGATATCTTGAGGGATTTGGCTATGTCTGCACCATGCATACCGATACAGAAGTGGTCGCATACTTAACGGACCTTCTCCAGAGACAGCACAAACTTCCGGCAGAAATAGCATTCAAAGCGCTTGCACCCCCATTTTGGGACGATATTGACAGAATGCCTGAAAAGGAACGGGGGTTCAATACTGCCCTGAGAATGACATACAGCCCTGCCATGATGAACGGACCGTTTGCAATTGTTGTAGCAAATTCGAAAGGAATTGCAGGAATTACCGACAGGATCAAACTCCGCCCGCTTGTTGCGGCAGTTGCAGGGGACCGCCTGTATCTCTCAAGTGAGGAGGCAGCGATCCGTGTTATGGAACCATCCCCGGACCGGGTATGGATGCCACGCGCCGGAGAACCCGTTATCGGGAGGACAGAATAATGCCAATCGGAAGTCTTCCGCCAAAATATAAAGTGACGATAGATGACAGTCTCTGCATGCTCTGTGAACGGTGCATAGAAAACTGCCCATATGGAACGTTCCGCCGTGAAGGGAACAAGATCATAACCTTTTCACGTGCATGCACCGGCTGCCACCGCTGTGTCGCTATGTGCCCACGCGATGCAATCAACATCGAAGAAAAGCCAATAGATTATCGCTCACACCCGGTATGGTCACGGGAAGCCCGTGAAGCAATCTATAAACAGGCAGAATCTGGAAAGATTATCCTGACCGGAATGGGAAATACTCTTGAGGTGCCCCCGATCTTTGACAGGCTCCTCCTCGATGCATGTCAGGTAACAAATCCATCGATTGACCCGCTCCGCGAACCAATAGAGCTCAGGACATATATCGGGAAAAAACCCCGGCAAATTGAGGTCAAAAAGAACGCTGCGGGAGATATTGACCTCACTACCAAACTGGCGCCCAATCTGAAATGTGAAACACCCATTATGATAGGACACATGAGTTATGGTGCCATATCCCTCAACGCCCAACTATCCCTGGCACGTGGTGCATCTGACGTGGGAACATTTATGGGAACAGGAGAAGGTGGACTGCACAAATCCCTCTACCCCTATCAGAACAATATGATCGTTCAGATAGCATCCGGCCGTTTTGGCGTTGACATCGATTATCTTGAACGTGGCGCAGCGATTGAAATAAAAATCGGGCAGGGGGCAAAACCGGGAATTGGCGGCCACCTTCCTGGCGAAAAAGTCGACGAAAATGTATCAAAAACACGAATGATCCCGGAATCGAGCGACGCAATCAGCCCTGCCCCCCACCACGACATCTATTCAATTGAAGATCTCTCTCAGCTTGTTCGAAGCCTGAAAGAGGCCACCGAATGGAAAAAACCCGTCTTTGTAAAGATTGCAGCAGTCCACAATGTAGCTGCCATCGCTGCAGGCATTGCACGATCATCTGCTGATGCGGTTGTCATTGACGGATTCCGTGGCGGAACAGGCTCAGCACCCCGGGTGTTCCGTGACCATGTCGGAATACCCATTGAAGCAGCTATTGCTGCAGTTGATGAAAAACTCAACAAACAGGGCATCAGAAATGAGATCTCCATTATTGCATCAGGCGGCATCCGTGACAGTGCTGATGTAACGAAAGCCATCGCCCTCGGTGCCGATTCTGTCTACATCGGCACAGCTGCACTGGTGTCCCTTGGATGCAGAGTGTGCGGAAGCTGTTACCGGAACATGTGCCCATGGGGAATTGCAACACAACGCGAGGATCTCACTTCCCGGATTGATCCGGATATTATGTATAAAAATGTGTCAAACCTGATTCATGGATGGACCCTTGAAATCGCCGAACTGATGGGTGCTGCAGGGATTAATTCCATCGAAAGTATGCGGGGGAACCGTGACCGCCTCAGGGGCTATATGCTTGATGAAAACATCCTCTCTATCCTTGATGTGAAAACCGTAGGAGCTGGCGCATGATGAAAAATACGCGGATAATTGATGCTAAAGGCATGCATTACACACCACTGAACAAAGAGATACGCGCAGCAATAAAAGAGGGCATAACAGAGATCATTCTTGAAAATGTCAATGGCCAGCGCTTTATCGGAAACGGACTTCGTGGTGATAATGTAACAATTATTGTCAATGGTGTTCCCGGCGGAGACCTCGGCATGTTTATGTCGGGCCCCACCTGTATTGTCCATGCCAACGCTGAACATGCTCCCGGAAACACCATGGACAGTGGAACAATTTTCATCCATGGAACCGCAGGCGATGCGGTTGCCCATTCTATGCGGGGCGGGGAAGTATATGTGCGTGACAGCATTGGATATCGTGGCGGTATCCACATGAAAGCATACAAAGATAAATATCCGGCACTTGTTGTTGGCGGAGGTACACGGGCATTTCTGGGAGAATATATGGCCGGAGGCATTCTCCTGGTCCTCGGGCGGGGCACAGACCAGTGCCCTGTTGATGAACGGGGAATAGGTACAGGAATCCACGGAGGGGAACTCTTTATACGCGGAGAGGTGCCGGATCACCTCCTCGGAATAGGGGCCGCAAAAAAACCCTTTACGGAAGCTGACCGGGAAAAAATCCGCCCATATATCGAAAAATACTGCAGGGAGTTTAATGTGGATGAACCGGAATTATTCAGTGATGAGTACGTCCATATCGGGCCCTCCAGTGCACGGCCATTTGCAGGAAAATATTGTTGGGAGTGAACAGAATGCCAGGTAAAAATTATCAGAACCTGAAAGAAGAGGTATGGGACAGAGATATCTGTTCGGGGTGCGGCGCATGTGTTGCAGTCTGTCCTGCAGATGCCATCGTATTTGCTCATGATAAAAATAGCAACTCACCTATCCAGACCGGATATTGTAAGGAAGTAACAGATAATGTCCCATGCGGCGCATGTTACGCTGTCTGCCCACGAACCGGAGATCAGTATGAATCCAGAATGAAAAAAACAGGCATTGGCGAATATACGAGAATAATTGCTGCCCACTCCGGATTTGACGTGAAAAAACGCCAGAGCGGAGGGGCGGTAACAGCCATCCTTGCTAACGCCCTGGAAGAGGGACTTGTGGATGCCATCGTTACCGTAACCGCCGATCCGTGGACACAAAAACCACAGTCCGTTGTTATCACAAAGACAGAAACCCTGATAGCAACGGCAGGCAGCAGATATGCCTGGTGGGTCCCCACCCTTGCAGCACTGAAGTCTGCGGTCGTCACACAGAAAATCGAGAGAATTGCAGTAGTCGGCGTCCCCTGTGCAGCATCAGCGGCACGGATGATGAAGGATTCAGACCATGACCTGCTCAGGCCTTTCGGCAGAGCAATCCGCCTGATCATCGGCCTCTTTTGTACGGAAACATTCGATTATGAAATGCTCATAAAAGACAAAATCGTTCATGAATTATCAATTGAGCCATGGGAGATCGAAAAACTTGACGTACGGGGAAAACTGATCATTGACTGCACAGATAATGTGACCAGAGAAATGCCACTGGATGCCCTTGAAGACTGCGTCCGAAAGGGATGCCATGCATGTGGTGATTTGACAGCAGTTGATTCAGATATTTCGGCCGGTTCCATCGGAAGCCCCAACGGCGAAACCACCGTCATTATCAGGACACCCGTAGGAGCGGGATTTGTCAACCATGCAGCAGAAACCGGCAGACTCATTATCGAAAATGACATTACGGATCTCAATATCATAGAGAAACTCTCCCAGAAAAAATCAGAACGAATCCACAAATAACCTCTTTTTATATATACAAATCCTAATTAGGAACTGCATATGATTTCTGGACTATGCGATACCGTACCACAATATTTGAATCTCCCGGTATCAACCAGAGGGAAATACTATGAAACAACTTAAATTTGTCAATCATCGCATCGATGAGTATGCACTTCAGGTAACATACGATCCATCAACCGAGATGGGCAAGGTGATCTTCAATCTCACCCTGATTAAAGAAGAAGATCGGGATTATGCCGTTGAAATTATTCATCAATCGTATACTGCAGGCATCTGCGTAAGTGACAGAATGCTCATTGCCGAACCGGGTGAACAGATTGGGGGGAGAACAATACCAAAAGGTCACTATGGTATTGTAACAATGTGCAGCATCACGCTTGACGCGATACTACTGAGAAATGGAATCCCGATAAATCCAATCGGGGGCGGCCTCTTGGAGATCAGGGATCACAGCCCACGCAGGTTTACGTCCCTGATACGATATGATGCAACAACGATTGATCCGACGCAGGTGATGATCGACCAGGGATCAACTGCCATCCGGGAAGTAATCCATTCAGGGAAGGGCAGTATCCTTGCAAATATACGTGAATCCCATATGGAAGCAGAGCCGCTCCTCTTTGAACTTCTCGACCAGTTTGGGGCAGTTGGTTTTACCGGCATTCTGGATGTCGGAAATCCAAACAGATCCATGTTTGGCGTCCCCATCACAACAAATTATCAGGGTATTGTGATGATTGGCGGAGCAAACCCAATAGGTGCATTTATAGAATCAGGACGGTGGGCAGATACGACAGCAATGAAAGGGCTGATTTCCGCATCGAGGCTGGTCCATATTGATGAAATTGAATAGGTAATCCGGGCGTGAACAAAAAGGGTGGATGAGGGCAATTCATCTCTTATTGTCAGCAATTCTTGAAAATGGAATGAGGCCGGCCCCAATTTCTGTATTTATATTGCATCCGCACTCAACCGCATTCGCCACCAGATTCATTCCACTGTAAAATACTATTGAAAGACGGTATGGGTTTGGGCGCAGGTTGAAAGGACTTGTGCCTATACCAACCGGGCGGATAAAACCGCAATCAGCCATATCATCAATAATCTTCTCCACCCTTTCTTTCGCCTGAACAGTCACTTCCCTGACATTTGCAAGTGCGACCCCACTCCCGGTATCAACCAGACTCCGAACAGACGTCAGGCCTGCATTAATAAAAAGATACAGAGGGTCAATTGTTGTTCCCCGATACCCGATCAGGTCATCAAAACACACGGGAGTGTTATCAGTAATACGGAATCTGCCCCCATACACAATATCAACGCCAATCCCATTATTCTGGAGAACCCCGTCCATTGTTATTGAACAGGCAGAAATAAAGCCGACATTATCGGGAGGGAGACGTGGATCGTTGTCGGTTATCGAGTAGCCCCGAAAAAAGTTATATCCACGGGCAACAACATCATCAAATGCCTTTGTAACATTTTTGATCTCATCATACGGTACAAACGTCAGGTTGTAGGCAATATCCCCCTTCAACGTCTCCGGATTAAATGTTACATTAAAAGAAAGTTGTTCAAGCCGGGATATAACAAACCCCATGCGGTCATCAACAAGGGCATCCTCTGCCTCAGAAGAACCCTCTGCTGTAAGAACCCGCCCTTTATTTCCAACTTTACGGGTAAATCCCTTCTCATCGAGGTACTGCAGATAATACTGTACTGCCCGATCTGACATTGCAAAACCCCGTTCAGCCAAAAGTTCGCTGAGACGCTTCGCTCCGAGAGGCCCCTGCTGTTCTGAAAGAATGCGCAATATTTCAACGGATTTTCTCTCTGAACGTTCAAAGATCACCTTACAACCACCCCATTACGATTGAAGCACCGCAGAAGAGAGAAGAATTCATCCATATGATAATTTGAAGATTCATTCATATCTATGTTTTGAAAATATGATGAAACAGGCATTTTTTGTGACATCGATTCCTGTAACATCCCAACAGACGTGGCAGACATCCGCCCTGCTTCCTTTTTCCCGATTTTACAGGCGTTTACAGAAATCCCCCGTACATTTTTACACACCCATTTGACCTGTTTTGGATAATTGGCAGGCCCCGCGCCAATATATAGTATATATATATTTATAGACAATCTATTATTATATCCGGAGATCAATGTAGTGTTCAGGACGGGAGAATTAATCTATGGAAATCCGGAAAGTTCAGGTAACGGGCGGGTCGTCTTTTATTGTTTCGCTCCCGAAAGAATGGATACGGACCTCAGAAATACATAAAAATGATCCTGTGGGCCTGATTATTCAGCCCGACGGGTCGCTCACCATCACACCAAAAATATCAGGCAAGGCGTCAGAGCGGGTGAAAAAAATTGATCTGACCCGATACGACAGTGCTGACATACTATTTCGCTCTCTTATTGGCGCCTATGTGGCGGGCTATAATGTTATTGAAATAATCTCACCAGGGAGGATCCCATCCTGGGTGCACAAATCGGTACGGAAATTTACCCAACGAACAGTAGGGCAGGAGGTTTCTGATCAGACAGACAAAAAGATCGTGATCCGCGACCTGCTAAATCCAGGAGAAATGCCGTTTTCCAGCACCCTTCGGAGAATGGGCGTAATTGTTGCCGGTATGCAGCGGGATGCAGTGTTTGCGCTGAAAACCCGTGATGAGGAACTCGTCGAGGACGTAATTCTTCGCGATCGTGATGTAAACCGACTCTACTGGCTTGTTGCACGCCAGTTCAATCTTCTGCTACGGAATGTTTCATTATCCCGCGACATGGGCATCCACATTGAGCTGGCCCTCATCTATCTGCAGATTTCGCGTGTCATCGAACGTGTGGGCGACCACGTTGTCAAGATTGCTGAAAGTATCCGAAGCCTCATGTACACCTCCATTGAAAAGAAAATTATTGAAATAATTGAGGTTAAAAGTCGGGAATCCCTTCAGATTTTTGAGGACAGTATGGAATCGCTTTTTGAAAAAGACATTCTGAAAGCAAATGAAATAATCACCGAGGTAAGAGGATTTTCAGAAAAATGCAACGACATCTCAGCGTGGCTTTTTGATCTGGGTGCACCAGGCGTTGTCTCAATTGGGTATTGTGTTGAAAATTTCCGCAGGGTCGGAGAATATGCGGGAGTAATTTCAGAGAATGCCATCAACTACCTGATTACAGAAAATTCCTGACTCCCCCCATTTTTTATTCCCGCGAACCAGTATTGAAAAATTACATTCCTCACAAACACCCACCCCACGGCCCACAATAACAATATATTACTATATAGATTATGATTCCAGATCACCAAATGGGGTGATATCTATAAATACTCCTTTGTAGCTATGATAACCCATGACATCGTCTACTGATGTTGCAAAAATATTAGAGAGAATTGAGGCAGACAAGGTCAAATTTGTGCGCCTGCAGTTTTCTGACATCCAGGGATTGCCAAAGAATGTGGCAATTCCAGCTTGGCAGACGGAAAAAGCTCTCACGGACGGAATCTCATTTGATGGTTCTTCTATTGAAGGATTCGCTCGTATTGAAGAATCCGACATGGTCCTGAAGCCGGATATGTCAACATACTCCCTCCTCCCCTGGAGAGGCAGTGACTCCCCGGTTGCACGATTTATCTGTGACGTATATCTTCCTGACGGAACCCCATTTGAAGGCGACCCCCGGTACATTCTGAAGAAGACACTTGCTGAAGCAAAGGAGATGGGATTCACCTTTAACACAGGCCCCGAACTTGAGTTCTTCCTCTTCAGGCTTGATCAGGATGGCATGCCCACCACAGTTTCACAGGACAAGGGCGGGTACTTCGACCTTGCACCGGCAGATCTGGCAGAGGATGTCCGCGCTGAGATTGTTCTCGCATTAACGGACATGGGTTTTGAGATTGAGGCATCCCACCACGAGGTCGCTGAAAGCCAGCACGAAATTGACTTTAAGTATGGTGACGCCCTGAAGACCGCCGATAACGTCATCACCTTCAAGTATGCAACCAAATCCATTGCGCTCAAGAACGGATTGAATGCTACATTCATGGCAAAGCCGAGATTTGGCATCAACGGAAGCGGAATGCATGTGAATGCATCCCTCTTCAAAGACGGAAAGAATGCATTTTATGATCCTGAAGCACCCCTTCAGCTCTCAGAAATGTCCCAGCAGTTCATTGCCGGTGTGCTTGAACACGTGAAGGCCATCACCCGTATCGCCAATCCAACGGTCAACTCGTACAAGCGGCTGGTGCCCGGATATGAAGCACCCGTCTATGTGAGCTGGAGTGCATCGAACCGTACAGCCCTCATCCGCGTTCCCGCCCCTCGTGGCAGCAGTACACGGATGGAACTCAGGAGTCCTGATCCAACCTGCAATCCATACCTGACCTTTGCCGCAATCCTTGCTGCAGGTCTGGACGGAATTAAAAAGCAGCTCGATCCCCCTGCAGGCGTGAATCAGAACATCTTCGAGATGACCGATGATGAGCGGAGCAAGGCACATATTGACACCCTTCCATCAGACCTGATTACCGCAAACAGGCACCTCATGGAAGACACCCTCATCTGCGATGTACTCGGAAGCCACGTCATTGATGGTCTTAACACCATCGCACAGATTGAATGGGATTCATTCCGGACGTCGGTTCACCCCTGGGAAGTTGAACATTACCTGACAAGGTTCTAAAACAGAAATATAAGGGGAGACTGTCCCTCTCCCCTTATTGTTTGAATTGTCCCGTAATGAAGAAAACGAGAAATCCGAAAGAATATTCGGAGTAATAAGATAAAAAAGGTTTGAAACATGGCAATTAGTAGCGGTGATACCGCCTTTATCATCATATGTACGGCAATGGTCATGCTCATGACCCCTGCTGTTGGCCTGTTCTATGGCGGAATGGTCAGACGAAAAAATATCATCTCAATGGTGGGCCTTGCCTTTGTGGCATTTGCCGTGGTAAGTATCCAGTGGGTTGTATTCGGATACAGTCTGGCATTTGGTCCGGACATTGGCGGGTTCATCGGTGGTCTTGACCATTTCATGCTCGCCGGTGTCGGACTGGATGGCGACGGCATCCCCGACATCCTGTTCATGGTGTTCCAGCTCGTATTTGCGGCCCTGACACTTGCGATCATCACCTCAGGTGTTGCTGAACGGGTAAAACTGAGTTCATTCATTGTATTTGGGCTGTTATGGACAACACTTGTCTATGATCCCCTTGCACACTGGGCATGGGGAGGCGGATGGGCATCGCAGCTTGGTGCACTTGATTTCGCAGGTGGCACCGTCGTCCACATCAGTTCAGGGTTCGGAGCTCTTGCGCTCTGCCTGGTTCTTGGTGTCCGTAAGGGCTTCGGGAAGTATGGGATGGAACCCTACAATGTTCCGATCACCCTTCTGGGTGCAGCACTGCTGTGGTTCGGATGGTTCGGATTCAATGCAGGTAGCGAACTTGCCGCGGATGGTATCGCAGCAAACGCATTTGTTGTGACAAACACTGCCGCTGCCGCCGGTGCACTTGCCTGGATGATCGCGTCATGGATACGGGGGAAACCCGCAACACTGGGTATTGTATCCGGCGCAATAGCAGGGCTGGTTGCAATCACGCCTGCCGCAGGATTTGTTGACGTGAAGGCCTCCATTGTCATTGGTGCACTTGCCGGACTGGTCTGTTATTCTGCACTCCTGTGGAGACAGAAGAAGGGCATTGATGAATCGCTGGATGCATGGGCAGTTCACGGTGTTGGCGGCCTGTTTGGTGCTCTTGCGACCGGTATCTTTGCAACAGCTGTCATCGGCGGTGTTGATGGTCTGATATACGGCAATGTGAATCAGTTCCTCATACAGCTGCTGGATGCAGTGGCTGCCATGGTCTACGCCTTTGTGGTGACATACATTCTTGCAAAGGTTGTTGACAAGGTGATGGGCCTTCGTGTGGATGAGAAGGAAGAATACGTCGGTCTGGACATTTCCCAGCACGGCGAGACAGTAGAGGCATAAGGAGGATTTAAAATGAAGAAGATTGAAGCAATCATACGGCCCGAAAAGCTTGAGGATGTCAAGGCTGCCCTTGATGAAGGCGGCCACTTTGCAATGACAGTCACAAATGTTCACGGCAGGGGTGCACAGCGTGGAATTTCCCTTCAGTTCCGGGGCAGAAAGGTCAATGTCGACCTCATCCCAAAGGTAAAAGTTGAGATGGTTGTCGAAGATGATGAGGTTGCAGAAATCACACAAATCATCCGGAGAGTAGCAGTAACGGGTGAAGCAGGCGATGGAAAGATCTTTATCATCCCCATAGAGATGTCAATACCTGTCAGGGACAAGGCTTAGGAAGATTAGATAAAACACATAATTTTCCAAACCCTCATTTCTCTTAGAATATTTTCACCAATTCATTTTTTATCCCGAACATAATTCCGCACCCTATTCTCCCCACATCCCTTCAGAAATGAAAATACCCATATATCAAAATATTAGAGAAAATTTCAGGAATGCACCGCAATTTTATTGTTGAAAAACATAAATTCATACCAATTATCCAAAAACGTGATGTACATGGAATGCATAAAAGGAGTTCTTCTGGATATCGATGGCGTCCTGTATACTGGCGATTCTCCCATTCCCGGGGCCATAGAATCCATACATTTTTTGAGGGAGAACCATATCCCGTTCAGGTGTCTTTCAAATACCACCAGAAAATCGCGGACGTCAATCGCGCAAAAACTGAGTATAAATGGACTCGACATTCCGGAGCATTTGATCTTCACCCCTGCAATAGCCCTGGTATCGCTCCTGAAAGAAAACAACATTCAAAAGTGTTTTTTCCTGACCGAGGGGGACGTAGAGAAGGATCTTCTTGTTGACGGAATTACCCAGTGTGACTCCGGTGCCGAAGCGGTTATTGTGGGCGATGCAGGGGATAATTTTGATTATTCCTCAATGAATACAGCGTTCAGATTGCTTATTGACGGTGCATCGCTCTATGCTCTGGAAAAAGACCGATACTGGATGGACAATGGAGGACTTTCCCTTTCTGCAGGGCCGTTTGTGTGCGGGCTTGAATATGCAAGTGAAACTCAGGCCCACCTTGTCGGAAAACCATCCCCTGCATTTTTTAAAACAGCACTTGATTCAATGAATATTAATCCGTCACAGGCACTAATGGTGGGGGACGATATCTTTAGCGATATTGAAGGCTCCCAGAAAGCAGGCATGAGAGGAGTTCTTGTTAAAACCGGAAAATTCAGCAACGAAAGATTAAAGAAAAGTGGGATTGTTCCCAACCGGATTATCAATTCGGTTCAGGAACTGCCGGAAATTATCGGTAACAGCATGTGATCGCATATCTCCATCCATCAGATGATGAACACCGACACCCAAAAATGATCCCCCGGATAATCACCATCAGCCGGGAACCCCAATACGAACCCCAGTGAACATGAGGCGATCATCCTGTTGAATCAGAAGGAATTCGCCATGGCACACTGACCGCTTTTTTCAGATACAAAACCAGGCGAATGCATCAGAGAGAGAGATCTCCGGTTTGATTGTAAAGAAAATCGTTGGAAAAAAGAGGAGATTATTCGAGAAGAATATCGAGTGCTTCGTCCCGGTATGATTCCATGACGTAGGGGATGCCCGATACTTCTGCTGCTTCAGGGGTGAGTGCCATCAGATCGTTTCGTGAAACTGAACTGAAGCTGAAGTTGCGACTTCCTGCCATGATCTGCTGCATTCCTGTTCTGAACCGCTGAGCATAGGTGTAGATTCCAACTGCGCCGAGCGGGATCTCGTCGATTCTTCCATCGAACTTCTCTTTGAGCTCCTGGTAGGATACAAAGATCTCTTCAACTGAAGAACCATACTTTGAAACGCTCTTAGGCAGTTCATCATTCTCAAGCCATTTGGCAATGTTCTTTCCAACCATGCCCGGGATCATAAGTGCCCTGCCCATGCAGACCGCCTTGAAATAAGGTGCACCCATACAGAGCGCCTTGAATGCATTTGCTTCGTCAGCAAATCCACCGGCAATTGCAAGATCAGGAACACGGTAGCCCTTCTTCTCAAGCTGTGTTGCAAAGTCGTATGCAAGAGACTGGAGATAGAATGTCGGGATACCCCATTCGTTCATCATTGGCCATGGACTCATCCCGGTTCCGCCCGGAGCACCGTCAATTGTCAGAAGATCGATGTTTGCCTCTGCAGAGTAGCGTATTGCCATCGCAAGTTCCTTCATTGAGTAGGCGCCGGTCTTGAGTGTGACACGCTTGAAACCAATGTCACGAAGACGATCCACTTCTTCGAGGAATCCTTCTTTCGAAACAAACCCGAGGCGTGAATGACGTTCAAATTCTTTAATTGCACCATCTTCGAATGCTTTCTGAACATCGTGGCGTGTTGGGTCCGGAAGAACAATGTATCCACGTTCTTTCAGTTCTGTTGCACGTGAAAGTGAACCCACTTTGATTTCACCGCCGATACACTTTGCACCCTGCCCCCACTTCAGTTCAATGGTTTCGAGATTGTGTTTGCTGGATACATATTCTGCGGTGCCAAGACGCGTATCTTCAACATTGAGCTGAACAAGAAGCTCTCCGTATCCCTCATGGAATTTCTTGTATGTCTCAATTCTTCTATCCATCTCAGGTGAACTTGCCACCTTACCATTGCTGTCGAGCCGAAGATCGGGGTCGACACCACAGACATTTTCACCGCACACAAGAGTGATTCCTGCAATGGCTGCACCAATTGCAAAATGTTCCCAATTTTTACGTGCAATGTCAGTTGAACCAAGTGCTCCGGTGAAGATCGGGACTTTCATCGGGACCTTGATGTCCCACCCATACTCCACTTCAGTGTCAACATCATCGAATACTGCCGTATCAGAGTCTGCCTTTATCCCTTTTGGAAGTCCACGGGCACCCACTGCGTATCCATGAATGTTGAGATGAGAATAGTCGATTGGATAGTCTTTGTCTGCACCTGCTGTTACTTCTCCAAAAGGACCGGGGTACAGTACTTCACGGCCTCTGAAAGATGAAAGCCAGATATCACAATTTCCTTTACATCCGTCAACACATCGTGAACACATGCCTGACATCGGTACAATACTTTTTGAACGGTTGAACGTGTGAATTGCCTCATCCGAATTGGGTGTTTTAAGATTTGCCATAATAATCCTCCAAATTTCTGGTATTGCAGGAATCTCAGTTTCATTCACATATGTCCTGCGATACGTCTGACTTTTGAATTACAGGAAATTTATCATTTTCCTGATAAGCGGCATATCAGGAGATATACCTTTCATCATTCACATTCCTATGAATGTCTACAAGAATCTTCTTTCCTGCATTAATAAATATTTCTATATAGATTATAGAAATGATCAGTTCCCCAAATACCATTATTGTGGGAGAAAATGAATGAAAAATATTCGGGAAGATTTCGGTTTAATCTGATACCCGAACCCTTCGTATTGAAATTTTACAATATTCAAAAAATATCAGTTAAGTCGGGAGGAGGTGTCACCGCCCCCCCTGCTTGCTCTTTCCTACAGCTTTTTCAGTGCACTGACAGATGAAATTTTATTAAAAAATGCACTTAGGAAATCACAGATATTTTCATCCCAGCAGGCAGCACCACACCTCACATCACAATCTTTTTTCATCGACTTCACCACATGCTTTCCCAACCTTGCAGAAAAGAGATCATCTGACGCGAGGAGTGCATAGGCATCCACCCATTTCCGTAATATCTCAACCGCATATCTCCCATCACCATTGATGAACGGGCCGGACAATACATTATAACGGAGATACTTTTCCCTGAATTTACCTGCATTTTCCGCATTCTCAACCGGTGGTCCGGTATGAACATACAGAGGAGGAAGATGGTCCACCAAGAGCTCAAAGAGCAAATAACAGCGGTCATCACCCATTGCAGCATCATACCGGTTGACGACAAACCCATGCCGTTCCAGGAGGGCTGCAATACCTGCAGTACTTCTCCGCAGCTGCGGGACCACAATATCAGGAATCTGGTGTGGCGTTGCAAAACTAATACTATAGAGCCCCGTCCCGCGCTCCGCGAGAATCAGTTCAAATTCGTCTCTGGTAATGGCATTTCTTACCGGGGGGAAAAAATATTCCTTGCCGGGCAATTCGAAATAGCCCCGGCAGAGTTCGATGAACTCCCCCATCTTCGCCAGTGAGACTGATGCAGCTACATTCCTGTTCGGATCGACCGGATCAATCACTACAAGGGGATCATCAAAGTGTTTCCCCTGATGACCGGCAATATCAATCGTCTTTCCGGTCTGCCAGGACTTGCAGGCCTCAATCAGTTCACTGAATCCCCCATAGGTAAGAACAAGCAGTTCGCACAGATACCCCGCAAACCCTTCTGTCATCAGATCAGAGCCATACACCCCTCCTGCCTTTGAAAACTGTTTCATGAGGAGGACATCATCCTCAAGACCACTGATGTGAGACTGGATATACCGGGTGTGAAACGGCGTTCTGTCAACAGCACTCTGAATGCGTGCAGCATCTGTCACCGCATAACAGGGAACAAGATCCACATCAAACCCGGAAATGGTCGTGTTGATATACGGGTGCTCCGCATACTTCTCAACAAACTTCCCGCCGAAACGGGATGCAATGGACCGCCCCAGAACAATCCCCTCTTCTTCAAGTGATTCACGGGGCAATTCCGGGGGAAACAGCATAAACACATCAATGTCGCGGTCACCACTGATCCAGGTATTGCGTGCGACAGAACCAACGACCATCCCCTTTGCAGTGCCACTCTCGTTTACCGCCTTCACAAGCATCTCTGCAACAGTGCAGATGTCATCCCGCTCTTCTTTTTCAGGACGGATAACAGACAACACTTCCTTTTCCGTTGCATTTCTCGGGGTCATGCTGAAATCTCCATGACATCCTCATACACCGGTCCGCGTGGCGTGAGCGTACTTGTTTTCAGAGTGATGGTATCAACAGTCATCCTCCCAAATGAATGTTCAGAAACCGCTTCCACGGCTGCGCGCAGGGAACGATCGTAGCGTTTGATACGCGCAAGAGTTACATGAGGAGTAAAAATCCGGGTTTCAGATGGGATGCCCAGAGGGGTAAGAAGCCTGTCCATCTCTGCAACAGTCACCCCACCCCATCCGTTATCTGATACATCTGCCCAGACAATACGGGGGCGTTTTTTTGGATGAAGCTGAACTCCAGAAACAGCAATATCTGTCGGTTCAAATGAGAATTCAGACATTATATCCCGTATCCCATGCAGTACATCATCGGAAATCTCCCCCAGAAACTTCATGGTGATATGCGCAAGAGACGGATCAACGCAGGTCAGTTTTGCATCACTGTTCCTGAGAATATCCTGCACAGTATAGAATTGGTTCCTAATATCGCAAGAGAGATCAACAGCAAAAAACGCCCGGACCATATACAGATATATTGAACTTTTTATCAGATAGGGTTACCCATGCCTCCGAATACGCGAACAGGAAAGAAGTATTATTTTTAGTTCAGACATAACATTGGTATACGAATCCATGGGGGATTTTTTTCTGTGACAGATGCAGCCAAGATCAATGTATATACACTTGAAAACTGCCCGAACTGCGAACTTTTAAAAGAATATCTGGATGCGGCAGGTATCGAATATGCCATCCGCAATATGATGGACGCAGAGGCACTGACAGAACTCAGAATAAATGGTGTATTTGTACGTGAGGCGCCGGTTTTACAGGTTGGAACAACTTTCCTGATATCAAAGGATCTCTTTGGTGTAGAAGGTGTTCGTGAGGAAGTCGTTAATCCATTGCTTCGGAGAGAGTAATATGCCAAAAAATCCCCGTCATGCAGAGACTCAGCAGACACTTGATGGCTTCTATGTACCCACACTTCCAAAAGTCAGGACATCGAGGGGCCATATTGTTGAATGGGACAGGGAAAAAATCGTAACGCAGATTCTCAAAGAGACACAACTGGTTGAAACATTTTATGGTAGTGTTGGTGCTGACGTTGAGCTTGCACGCGAGATTGCGCTTGAAGTGGAAAACAAAATTAAAAAACTGAAGTTAAAATCTCTTTCCGGCCCTTTGATCCGGGAAATTCTCAATATCACACTTCTTGAACGCGATTTAACCAGTTACAGAAATGTCTGCACACGCGTCGGAACCCCTGTTTATGATGCACATTTAATCGATGTTGGCAGGGGATTTGAGGCACACGATAACGCAAACCTGCAGGAAAATGCGGAGACATCCCACAAAAAGAAGGCGGACAAGATCAGTAAAGAGCAGTACCTGCTTCAGCTCCCTCCGGAACTCGCTGACTATCATCTGGCAGGAGACCTTCATATCCATGACCTTGAATACTTTGGCACACGACCGTTCTGCCAGGACTGGGACCTGCGCTACTTCTTCTATTATGGTCTTATGCCCGACGGCAGTGGTACAAAGGCATCTGTCGCGGGCCCTGCAAAACGTGCCGAAGTCGCCGTCCTCCACGCAGTGAAGGCACTCGGGAGCGCCCAGACAAACTTTGCCGGCGGACAGGGATACTACAATTTCCTGACATTTCTTGCCCCGTACTTTGAAGGGTTTTCGTATCTTGACATCAAACAACTCATGCAGATGTTTGTGTATGAGATGACACAGATGATGGTCGCCCGTGGCGGCCAGGTCGTCTTCTCATCAGTCCAGCTCTCACCGGGAGTTCCCGGTCTCTGGAAAGAAAAACCCTGTGTATATAAAGGGAAGGTCTGGAACGGCGTACAGGCACCGGAACGTATATATGGTGAATTTGAACGGGAAGTACGACTTCTCTTTAAAGCCCTGATGGAAGTGATGCTGGAAGGGGATTACTGGGGAAAACCATTCAATTTCCCGAAACCAGAGATCAGTATTGAACCCGAATTCATGACAGAGGACGAGGAATATAATGCCACAAACCCAGATCTTCCAACATATCATGATCTCTACCTGATGACCTTTGAGCTCGCATCCAAATACGGCACACCCTATTATGACAACCAGATACCGGCATACCGCGGCGCCGGAGAAGGAATATCCTGTTACCAGTGCTGTGCGTATCAGTTCTCATCCCTCGCAGAAGATGATGATGAATTTGACGAGAAGATGCTTTTCAAAGACGGAAAGCACTTCTCAATGGGTTCATGGCAGGTATTATCGGTAAACTGTCCCCGTGCAGCTTTCAAAGCAGAGGGCAGCGATGAACGGCTCTTTGCAGAACTCAAAAAACTGATGGATGTCTCTGTTGAAATATTCCATATAAAACGGCGCTGGATGAATCATATCCGGGCAACCGGGAGAATGCCCTTTGCCATGCAGCGTCCAAAAGACCCCAATGATCCTGATATGGAAGAGCGGGGTCCTGTTGGCGTTGATTTTGAGGGACTGGTCTATACCATTGGTATTGTCGGTATCAATGAAATGGTGCAGCATCATACCGGATACCAGTTACACGAAAGCCGTGAGGCATTCAATTTTGCAATCCGAGCCCTGACAGAGATGGAACTCTATTCACATGAACTCTCACAGAAATCAGGCATGACCATCGCTCTCGCACGAACACCGGCCGAAACAACCGGACAGCGCTTTGCCATCGCAGACCTGATAGACCAAAGATTCAAGGCACATGCCGAAAGAATCGTCAAGGGTGATCTGGAGGCAACCATTCCTGAACTGGGCCAGAAATTTGATCTGCCGGTGTATTATACTAATGGGACACATGTGACACCGGGTGCAGACGTTCCATTGACAAAACGCATGGAGATTGAACATGTATTCTTCCCCATCGTTGATGGGGGCAATATCTTCCATATCTGGCTCGGGGAGGCACGACCCGACCCTCGTGGCCTGATGGATATGGCAATGAATCTCTGCAGAAATACCCAGATTGGCTACTTTGCCTTTACCCGTGACCTCACCGTATCCCTCAGACAGTTCAAGGAGTACCGGTCAGAAAAGAATCCGGAATCCTCCTTTTCTGTTGCGGACAGACGGGTAGAAGTTTAACTATTTTCACCTCCCATATTGCATTAATATGAGAGGACCAGACGTTCCTGTTCTCCTCCTGGATATCGGGAGGGGGACGCAGGATATTTTACTCTATACACCCGACCAGCCGATTGAAAATTCGGTGAAAATGGTTCTGCCGTCACCAAATGTAATCACCGGGATGGCAATTGAGAAGGCAGCAGAGAAGGGGCAGCCAGTCCATCTTGCAGGACCGGTGATGGGAGGGGGAAAAAATACCCAGGTAATCAAGCACTGGTTGCCAAAAGGGCTGAAACTCTCCGCATCCCCGACAGCCGCGCTCACCATCCGTGACAACCTGGAATATGTACAGAGCCTCGGGGTGGCTATCACCGATACTCCCCCTGAGGATGCGGTAATCATCCGGACCGGAGATTATATGGAAACTGAGCTCCGGGAGACGTTTTCACGGTTTGGTATTCCCTATCCAAATCATCTGGCTGTTGCAGTACAGGATCATGGTTACAGCCCGAATATGAGTAACCGTAAATTCAGATTCCTCCATCTGAAAGAAATGCTTGAAAGGGGAGACTGGAATATCCGCTCACTCATACAGGATCCCCCGCACACATCTATGACACGGATGCAGGCAATTCGTGATATCAGGCCGCATGCGCTCGTGATGGACACTGGCGCTGCCGCGATCTTCGGGGCTCTTCAGGATCCGATAGTGAATGAGGCAAAGGACCGTGGCGTCACCATTGTAAACGCCGGAAATGGGCACACCCTGGCAGTAACAATAGAAGGAGATGAGATCTGCGGTATCTTTGAACATCACTCGCGGGTGCTCATGAATGACGGAACATGCAGGCAGTATCTCACAAAACTGCATAACGGTACTCTGACAAATGAAGAGGTGTATAACGACCATGGGCACGGTGCTGCGGTAAACCGTACATGCAGCCCGTCACTCATCGCCGTTACCGGTCCGAACCGCAGAAAGATTCTCCCGGATGCGTATCAGGCATCGCCGTATGGTGACATGATGCTCACCGGCTGTTTCGGACTACTCTCTACCTGGATGAAAAAACGGGTATAAATTTTCGAATATCTTTTTTTAGGGGTAAGATGTTTGGCTGAGTTGTACTGATGCCTCACAATCAGGGGGCTTCGCCCCCGACAGCCCCCACATGTCGATACACCCTGTACGTAAGGGGACAGAAGGTTGGATTTCTGGTTTTTTCATTATGTGAATTAAAACATTTCTTCTGGCAGAAAAATCATGGTGCAACCCGTACAATGCGTATCCCATGAACTGCCTCCCCCCAGAGGGGGGAGGAGGAGCACGGCCGTGGCCGTGCGGGAGTAGGGGGTTCTCTTTTCGGATTTTGGATGAGTTGGACGGAGGCATAACAGTCAGGGGGCTTCGCCCCCGACAGCCCCCTCAAGCGATGCGCCTTGTACGAAAGGGGACAGAATATTGGATTTCTGGTTTCTTCATTGTGTGAATTGAAAACATTTCTTCTGGCAGAAAAATTGTGGTGCAACCCGTACAGTGCATATGCCATGAACTACCTCCCCCCTAAGGAGCGAGGGGAATTCCTGGCCCGGTCCTATGGCTATAACGTTGTCCCAGATAACTTACAGTCAGGGGATCCCCCGCATGGAAATACAGTCAAGATGAGTGTAGATGAATATCAATGACTATCGACACGTCTCGATGATTATGTCAGTTCAATAAATATCAGGGAAAAAAAGACAGGAATTATTCAGCGTCATCCTGAACAAGCTGAACATTCGCAACGTCGTGCTGACGTTCTGCAAGACATTTTGCCTTAAAAATATTCTTTCCTGCTTTGCCGATAGCAATGCCGCGATCTTCCTCAACCACATCGATAAATGCGACGAGGTCACCTTCCTCATTTTCTTCAAACTGGACAGAGGTAACGCGTGCGGGAAGGAAACAATTCCGTAAGAACTGTTCTGCGTCATCGGAGAATTCAACGACCTCAATACGCTTACCGAGGTCATCAGAGGCCTTCTTGATACTTGAGCCCTGTTTTCCGATTGCGCGACCCATCTCACCCGGGTTTATAACGAAGATCAGACGTTCGTTTCTCTCATCGATGATGCAGTCTCTGCTTCCCGCACCGGTCAGCTGCTCAAACTGAGCCATCAGCTGAAGGCTCTGTTCATTCAGTACAATTTCTCCCATATTATGCCCTCTTGAGTGAAAGAATATCAGACTCACCTGCATCAACAACTGCGAGCGCACTTACCATATGAGGCCGGCCACATGTCTTTCCGAGAAGGACACTGGATCCGTCATACGTATAGACAAAGACATCTGATGTTTCGGAAATTGATGCGACAAATTCTTCCGGGCAGTTCTCAGCAACAACAACGAGCTGGGCTGTCTTGTTTTCAATGCATTCTTTTGTTGATTTTTGGCCGCTTTTTACTGTTCCTGTTTTTATTGCGCGGCGCAATGAGCTTTCGAAATCCATAATTTTGCTCCTAGTTAAATGGTTTTGCAATTAATTTTACATCTCCGGTTCCCAGCTGAATTGGCTGGCCGACGATGACATTTTCTGTGACACCCTGAAGAATATCTTCTTCATTTGCAACGGCTGCATCAAGCAGGTGATTAACGGTAACCTCAAATGCTGCACGGGAAAGAACACTTTCTTTCTCTCCTGCAATACCATGACGTCCGATCTGTTTGACTTCCCCGTCCATGCACATCATATCAGCGACAAGCATGATATGACGAACATCAACATCGATACCCTGTTCACGCAGTGTGCTCAGTGCCTCATCGATGATTGCGTTTCTGCCAGCTTCGATTCCCAGAACCTCCGAGATCTCTGCAATGTTATTTGTCCGTGTACGGTTTTTATCAACACCGTCTACGTTGAATACATCCTTAAGATTTGAGCCTTCTGTATATAGAATATACTCTCCTCCTTCCTTTCTGACAACAACACGTTCTATATCGTCGATACCCTGGACAATGACATCGCGCACATGGTTTGCCAGCTGGAACAGATTCTGGTAACTCTCACGATCCTTTGGATAGAATATGAGAAGTTCATTATCAAGATCGGATTCAGATTCAAAATCACGATAATGATGCCGATGCCTAATCTTATCCGGCGCCCGCTCAATAATCTCTTCTACCGTGATTTTTCGTTTGTCACAGACTTCACGGTTAATTTTTACCGTCACCATCATCTGAACAAGGTCGGTTGAAACATCCCCAAATTCATTGAGGCGCGTAGCCTCAATCTGCCAGCTCACATCACGGGCACGGTCACGGTTACTCGCGCATTCCCCTTCCAGATAGATAGTCATAGTAGGGGTTGACGGGCTCTTTCGTGCATCCATGATCTCAATGAGACGCGGCAGACCGAGGGTAACGTTAATTTCAGCCACACCAGCATAGTGGAAAGTTCGCATGGTCATCTGAGTGCCCGGTTCACCGATGGACTGTGCCGCGATAATTCCTACCGCTTCACAGGGCTCGATACGGGTCTTCTCATACTCATAATAAACCTGGCGCATAATCTCTTCAAACTGCTCTGAGGAGATAGCATGACCTTCCATTAATCTTTTCAGGTCATTTTTCGTCTTCTCCGGGATATCAGCTGCATTGATCTCCTCAATCATTCTGGAATCCATCAGACTTCCTCCTTCAGCACATTTTCAAGAATTCCCTGCACATCGACCGGGTCTCCAAAACAGCTCTTTGCCGGATCAGTATTATCTTCACCATACTTGAACTGAATAATTCTGCCGCCGGTTGTCCGGACGGTCTGATCATATGCCACCTTCAGATCCTGAAGTGCATTGATCATTCTGCGTTGCAGGTATCCACTCTGTGACGTACGAACCGCAGTATCGACAAGACCTTCACGTCCACCAATGGCATGGAAGAAGAATTCTGTCGGTGTCAGTCCGCTCTTGTAGCTGTTGCGAACGAACCCATGAGCAGGAGCCCCACGATCTCCCCGTTTGAAATGAGGGAGAGTCCGGTCTTCGTAACCTCGTGTAATACGCTCACCACGTACTGCCTGCTGACCGATACAACCAGCCATCTGGGTAAGGTTCAGCATTGAACCACGGGCACCACTGACAGCCATTACCACAGCACTGTTGGAGAGACCAAGGTGACGTCCTGCGATTTCACCAGTCTTATCACGGGCTTTTCCAAGAACCTGCATAATCTGCATCTCAAGAGTCTCTTCAAGGGTACGACCGGGCATCGGTTCAAGCTGTCCTTCTTCATATATCTGAATCCGGCGTGCAACATCACGCATTGCCTCATCAAGTCCCTCATCAATCTGCTTATACTCGGTCTTTGTCAGATCTTCATCATCAATTCCGAATGAAAACCCGTCAAACATAATCGCACGAATGGAGAGCCGGGTCACATCATCAATAAACTGTGCACCACGACGCTGACCGTGCTGCCGGATGATCCGCTGAAGGATATTTCCCTTAAATGCACCAATGGACTTCTTGTCTATCGTTCCTGTCAGAAGTTCACCATTGATGACCTGAACATATGAGTCCTGCTCACACTCGCCCTTCTTACATTCTGCACAGTCTTTACAGGAACTGGCACGGTAGACAAGATTCAGGTCATCGGGCAGAATCATGGAGAATACCTGCTTATTGGACCAGAATTCAATCCCGTCTTCCACTTTGCCAGGTACCGGAAGGTGCTCGGGAGGATTGAACTTCACGAGTGAGATAACTTCCTCCTTCGTGAACCACCGAAGGGTGTGCGTCAAAAGGAAAATCCCTGAGATGTGATCGTGGATACCACCAATAATTGGTCCACCGAAACGTGGTGAGAGAATGTTCTCATAGACAGACGCAAGCATATGGGCTTCTGCCCGTGCCTCTTCTGTCTGTGGAATATGAAGGTTCATCTCATCACCATCAAAATCAGCATTGTATGGTGGACATACAGCAGGGTTCAGACGGAATGTTCTTCCGTTCATCAGAATTACCCGGTGCGCCATAATGGACATTCTGTGCAGTGACGGCTGACGGTTAAAGAGAACAATATCATTGTTTCTAATCTGACGGTCAACAGTCCACCCCGGTTCCAGCTGGTCTGCAACGGTCTCACAGGTTAGTTCATTCAGGCGGACACGCCTGTTATCAGGTCGAATCGCATAATTCGCACCGCATGGTTCAGTCAGTGAATTCCGGACCGGGCCTTTCAGCACCATTGCCCGGACTTCTTCAATATTGAACGGAGTCACACGAATCGGGACACTCATCTCATTTGCAACAGCAAGAGGGATTCCCACCTGACCAATACTCATATTGGGGTCCGGTGAGATCACGGTACGTGCCGAAAAATTGACACGCTTTCCGGACAGTGATCCCCTGAAACGGCCATCCTTACCTTTAAGGCGCTGAGATATTGTCTTGAGAGGTCTCCCGGAACGATGCCGTGCAGGCGGACACCCTGCCACTTCATTGTCCATATAGGTAGTCACGTGGTATTGTAACAGTTCCCAGAGATCCTCAATGATCAGCTGCGGCGCCCCTGCATCCTGGTTTTCCTTAAACCGCTGATTAATTCGTATGATATCAACAAGCTTGTGTGTCAGATCATCCTCAGACCGCTGTCCGTTTTCAAGAATAATCGATGGCCTCATTGTAACAGGAGGCACAGGCAGCACCGTGAGAAGTGTCCATTCCGGACGGGCAACCTCGGGGTTTATCCCAAGGAGACGGAGATCCTCATCAGGGATCTTCTCCAGACGGCCACGAATATCAGCAGGCGTCAGTTTGTGATCAATTTTGCGGCCGTTTTCATCGGTCCAGACCTCAGAAAACGTTGTTGGCTTCTCAAAGTTAATCTTGTTCTGCTGAGCGCCGCAATGGGGACAAATCCGCTCTTTTTTGATATCCTTCTCAGAAATAACATCCGCATTACGTTCTTCTACAGGACCCAGGATCTTGTATATTTCGTCCTGACTCAGAAGAAGTCTGCTGCATTCCCTGCATGAAACACGGAGTAATTTCCGGATAAGACGAGTATATCCGACATGAATAACGGGTTTGGCAAGCTCAATATGGCCAAAATGCCCCGGACATTCTGATGCCTTGTTCCCACATGTTTTACACCGTAAACCCGGGTCAATAACACCAAGGTGCAGGTCCATCAGACCCTGGGGATAGGGAAAACCATCATCATCATAGGTATCAGCCCAGATGATCTTCCGTACACTCATTTTACGGATTTCTTTAGGTGAGAGAAGACCAAATTCAATCTTCCCCACTCGTTTTGGACTTGGCATATTTCGATCCCCCTATACCTGGTCCTCCAGGTGCATTCTGGGTGCAATACCCATACTCTTCATCTCATCAAGGAGAAGTTTGAATGCATAACTCATCTCAACCGGATAGATGTCGGTCTCATTCCCGCATGCAAGACAGCGGGTAACATTCCGGTTACGATCGAGGAACGCAATCATTCCGCACTTGGCGCAGACATACTGTTCAACCTTGTCAGATTCGTCCAGAAGCCTCTCTTTCAGCGCCATTGCCGCACCATGTCCGATCATGACATCACGCTCCATCTCACCAAATCTGAGACCTCCCTCACGGGCACGTCCTTCTGTTGGCTGACGGGTTAACACCTGCACAGGCCCACGGGAACGGGCGTGCATCTTCGAAGATACCATGTGGTAGAGCTTCTGGTAGTAGATAACACCAACATAAATATCAGCGTGGAACTGTCTTCCGGTGATACCATCGCGCATTACTTCCCGGCCATTATGAGAAAACCCGAGTTTGGCAAGTGATTCCCTGAGAACCGTTTCCGGCTCTCCGGAGAACGCGGTGGCATTGATGCGCCGTCCTTCCATCGAACCAACCTTTCCTCCAAGCATCTCCAGCATATGTCCGATGGTCATACGTGACGGAATTGCATGTGGATTGATAACCAGATCGGGTGCGATTCCTGCTTCCGTAAAGGGCATATTTTCCTGGGGGACAATCAGACCCACAACACCCTTCTGTCCGTGACGGGATGCAAATTTGTCACCAACTTCAGGAACACGGAGGTCACGTGTGCGCACTTTGACCAGACGGGAACTGTTTTCTCCTTCGGTAAGGATGACCGTATCAACAATACCCCGTTCATTGCTTCGCATGGTGACTGAGGTGTCCCTGCGCTTCTCAACGGTAATAAGCTCACCAGATGGTTCTTCAAGGAACCGGGGCGGAGAGGTTTTGCCGATAAGAATATCCTTTTCATGAACAACGGTTTCCGGGTTGATGATACCATCGGTGTCCAGATTCTGATAATATTCGGCACCATGTGCTCCCGACACTTCCTCATCCGGGACCTCGATTTTATCGACCTGTCCACCAGGGTATCGACGTTCTTCGCCATCATATGTTCGTAAAAAGTGTGAACGTCCAACACCGCGGTTAAGTGACCCCTGATTAAAAATGAGAGAATCCTCAATATTGAATCCTTCATATGAAAGAATAGCAACAACAAGATTCTGCCCGGCCGGCCGGTCATCAGAGCCGATGATCTTCGATGTCTGGGTATGAACAAGCGGCTTCTGCGCATAATGAAGAAAATGGCCACGGGTATCCGGACGAAGTTTCATATTCGAACAGCCAAACCCGAGTGCCTGTTTGATCATACCAGCACCCATCGTAACACGAGGGGATGCATTATGCTCAGGGAACGGAACATGTGCTGCTCCGATACCAAGGATCAGTGCCGGGTCAATCTCAAGATGGGTGTGTTCAGGCGTTACTTCTGATTCACTCATGGCAATGAAAAGGTCCTCTTCTTCCTCTGCATCGATAAACTCCACAATACCACGTGAGATCAGGTCCATGAAATCAATTTCACCGGATTTCAGCCACTCTATATCCTCGTCCGTAACAAGAGGCTTTCCTTCCTCAACCACAATCAAAGGACGGCGGGCACGGCCCCGGTCAGTATGAATGATAATATCCCCATTGTATTCCTTAAAGGAGATATTAACCTCGGCTGACAGCTCACCGCGGCGCCTCATTTTTCTGACCCGTGTCACAAGCTCTTTGGGCGAGTCAGAAAGACCAATCAACGCACCATCAACAAAAACACGGGACTTTTTCTGACTATTGCTCATAATACCTCCCGTTTAAGCTCTTCAACACCCAGATTGTAGAGCATCCGGTTGACAACCTGTTCATCAGGCACACCTTTTGATATTTCTACCATCTGGGCGAAGTTCTTTACCAGACCACAATTTGGACCCTCCGGAGTCTCTGAAGGACAAATCCGCCCCCACTGAGTTGGATGAAGATCACGGGCTTCGAAATGCGGCTGTGAACGAGACAACGGAGAGATTACACGACGCAGGTGAGATACTACAGCCATATGATCAATCCTGTCAAGAAGCTGCGACACACCGGTACGTCCACCAACCCAGTTTCCTGTCGCAAGAGGATGGAGCAGCCGCTCGGTCAGTACATCCGCACGGACTGCAGTCCCGATAGAGAGATCACGGTGACGCATGCTTGCACGCTCAAGCTGATACTTAACATCACGGGTCAGCCGGTTTAAGGATATCCGGAAGAGATCTTCCATAAGATCTCCGGCAAGTTTGAGCCGCTTGTTTGAGTAATGATCCTTATCGTCAATCCGCCGATTCTCGAGGACAAGATCAAAACATGCCTCTGCCATTCTGCCAAGGAAATACGCCTTTGCAAGCCTGACACTCTCGGTTGCCTGTTGATATCCGGGATCCTCTTCTTTGAGTCCTTCAGGCATCAGATAATTCAGATGAGGAAGGAGATAGTTATCAAGAACAAATTCCGCACGTTTCCGCTGGTAATCTCTCGTCTGATTCGGAGCAAGTTTCTTGCCGACATACATAATCCCCTCTTCCGTGTCATCACACTCACTCTCTTCGAGGTTCTGCATCATGAAGGTAAGAATCTGTTCATCATCAGATACTGCATGCACAATATCGAGATCGTTACCCAGCCCAAGTCCACGCATCAGATCAACATATCTGAGATGACCGGCGACAGACGGGAAGGATACTTCGAGCAGGTTCTTCCGGTTCCGTTCAACGATGACAAGCGCACGATATCCACGGAACTGAGAGAATACTTTCGCAACGTAAATTCTCTCATTATACCGCTCCGTATATTCTGTCATGATCTTGTTGGAGGCAAGATCCTCGAGAGTCATCAACACACGTTCCGATCCATTAACGATGAAATAACCACCAGGGTCATGAGAATCTTCTCCAAAGGATATCCGCTCTTCATCAGACATTCCGCACAGATTGCAGCTTTGAGAGCCGATCATAACAGGCAGCTGACCAATTGTTGTTACAATGGCCTCCTGACGCTCATCACCCTGTACAAGCACCATATCGAGTTGAATAGGTGCTGCATAAGTCAAATTTCTAAGCCGTGCTTCACTGGGAAAAAGACTGGACTGAGACCCGTCCGCTTCCCGTACAACTGGTTTTAATACTTCTATTTTACCGAGTTCAACCCACACGGGATCATTATCTTTACCACGCTGACCGATATCGGTCTCAATAATCCGCTGCTCATCCACAACTTTCTGAAGATTAAAATCCAGAAAATTGTTATAGGAATCCAGCTGATGGCGTGCGACATGTTCCCGCGAAAAATAGGCTGAAGATAATACATTTGTGTCAAGCAGAGAGATCACCCTCAATAAGATTTATTTTTTCGGCCTCTTGACAACCATCCGGAAAGATTCCGCAAGGCCTGCCGTCTGGCTGTTACGTACAATTCGAATAACATCATTGACATTTCCGCCAACCGTCTTTACAGCTGGATCATCATGATAGATTTTGGGTAACTGGTCGTAGGAGATATCATACTTCTGCAGAAGATTCTCTACTTCCTCCCGGGTCATTATGTAATGTTCTGGGACCATCACATGTTCAGTTACAGAAAAAACTTTGGTGTCCATCTAGCGCCCCTAATCAGTACCTGATATTTTTTTCAGATGCATCACCGCAAAAAATCACACTTTGCGCCACATGCCATTGTGGCAACGGGCCTAGAGGGATTTGAACCCCCGACCACCTGGTTAAAAGCCAGGCGCTCTTCCTAGCTAAGCTATGGGCCCTAAACACTGATCGAATCAGCATAACAAGTTGGACGAACACACATATAATACTATCCCACACATAAAAAGGAGATCTGAGATAATCACCCATACAACACCAATTCCCGCGCAGAAAGCATCACCACCAATACAAAGACAAATAAAGAATCAGCCATAGTGTAGAAACAATGAAAAAAGAATACGAACACATCGAAGAAAAGATCATTGGGATACTGGGGTCCGGCACATACCTGATCTATGTGTTTGTTGCAGTTATTCTGCTGATACTTGCCATCCTGTCACTTTTTGATGCTATTACCGGATTTCAGATGATTATAGCCGGAGCAAAAGAACCAGGCATGATGGAAGCATTGCATGCAGTGCTCCTCACCATTGTAATAATTGAAATCATGGAGACGGTGACCGGCTACCTGCGCACACACACCATTCAGATCCGACCCATACTGGTTGCAGGAATTACCGCTATGGTCAGAAGACTACTCTTTTTTGATACCGAACCATTGACAGCACTCCTCCTTGGAGAAGTCGTCCTCGCTATCGTTGCCATACTGGTTCTGACAATAGCAATAATTTACCTGGGAAAAGAAGAGAAATAGTTGATTTCATCACTTTTTTAGATTGAAATATTCTTTGGAGATCTGTTCAAGCCGCTCTTCCTGGTATTTTATGCTCATCTCCATACTCTCTATTGCCTGCTGGATATTCTCACCGACCTTGACATTGGAATCGTTGAGATTATAGGTAGATTCCAAAATCTTCAGAAGACGACGAGACACATCTGCACTTTTACTCAGTCGCTCATACTCTTCAATAATATTTGAATCGGTGCCTTTGCTCTTTGCCTCTTCAATATCCAGATTGATCTTTTCCTGCCGTTTCAGCACATATTCAATGGCATCATACAGCTGACGGTGCGTCGTCGGCTTCATAATATAATCTTCAATATACGCACCATATTCCTGCGCTTCATCAGGAGTCAGCTGCTTTGCTGTGAGCATCATCACCGGGACATCAGCAGTCGAAGAATTCATCTTAATATTTTCAAGCGTCTCCCACCCGTCCATCGGCTCCATCATGATGTCCAGAAGGATAAGATCAGGCCTGACGTCTTCCAGGACTTCCAGACATTCATTGCCACTATAGGCTGCAATAGGCCGATATCCGCCACGTTCAAGCATTGCAACAAATACGTCAACGATCATCGGGCTGTCATCAACGATTAGAATCGTATACATCTCTATTTCTCCCCAATTTTATTCGTAATAACCGCCAGGTCCCTTTTTAAGGATTGTATATCGGCCGATTTATTAATAATTACCGCTATTAACGCAGCCTTCCCAGCTCCCAAAATTATAATTCCGCCATCATCCAGCTCAACAAAAACTGAAGCGGGGCGAGAAAAATGCATCAGGCCTGCTGCTGCTTCAGCAGAACCAAGAATCGTCGCACTCATTGCTGCAAAAGACAGAGCAGATACTCCCTGATCAATCTTTTCACCCATAAGCGCACCCGTACGGGAAACAATCATACATCCCGAAACCCCGTCAAGAGCCACACATTCTTCCAGATATGTTGCAATCTGCTTTTTGATTGAAATCCTGTCACTCACAGCAATGCCTCACATAAATCCTGAGGATAAATTCAAATTAGATTCCATATCACATATATGTATTCTATTTATTGGTGCACAATGAATATTGAACCATTAACCACAAAGAGAAATCATTACCGTCCATGAAAGGGACAACAGGTTTATTACCATATAATTTTAACTTTTAAATAATATGCAATTGCCTCGGGGGACGCTGCATTCAATAAAAAAAGATATTGTGCCATCTCAACTCTTTAAAGAATTTTCTGAAAAAAAATTCACCGGGCATTGCAACCTGTACATAAATTCTGATATTGCTTCCACCGTTTTTAGGGAAGGGAGATGCATACTGGCAAAAACAGGAAAATTCTGCGGATTCGATGCATATAAAAGGATTGAAATGGACCCGTCAACGGTTTCAGCCGAGCTATATACCTTCACTGAAACGCAACTCAGCCTGAGCAACGAGTTTAATCCCGGCTGTACTGTTGTTTTTCCAAAAAAAGAACCATTGCAAAAAATCAAAACGGAAAACAGCCCAATAAATGAATCAAAAATTATGGCCGAGGTGAAAAGACAACAGATCTCAGAAGAATCAATTCGACCAGATTCAACAGACAGTATAAACACCATTTTTGAATTCAGACCTGCAGTAAATCCAAAAATCCGGAAACCGAAACGTGAATTTCAGCTCCCCCGGGGAAAATTCATTACCAGCCAAACATCCATCACCCTTCTTGATGCGGTCCGCACTGCTGAAGAAAATAATTTTTCAGGATATATGATCATCGAAATGGGGATTCGTAAGGCATCAATCATTTACCGCAATGGCCTGTGTATTATGATTGATTATCCCCCAAAATACGGGGAAGAAGCCATACAGGAAATTCAAAAGAATTTTGAAAAAAACGTGAATGCTGAAACGTATGATCTGTCCCAGCACCAGATGGATCTTGCCCTGGAATTCAATGAAGGATACTGGGCCAATAACTGGACCAAAGGAACAGGAGTTTCAATCACATCCATATCACGGGAAATCATTGAAGTCAAAGATATATTCAGCGAGGAGAAAAGCGCAGAAGAAAGCAAAATACCAGAATCCAAACAGACAATTCCTGAAGAGAAGCCACCGGAACTGCCGCCGGTACTTTCCGAAGAACCAACACCAGAAAGCCAGATCTCAGAGAAGGATGAAGATGATGAAGAACTTGACGACTTCGCACAGGAAGTAAACAGACTTGAAAATATGGACATGGAACTTATGGAATCCAGGGTACGAGAGAATTTCAGGGATGTCATTAGAGAGCTTGATCTTGATTACCTGATTAGTGATGCTAAAAATGAAAAAAAACGGGCAGGAAATATAAATGAATGATGATATGTATTTGATAATTCTGAGCGCGATTATTGTTATCCTGTTTATGGCCCTGATTATTCTGACCTATAAGATCTTCGATCTTCAGAATAAGATATCAGACACCAAAAAGACCGATATTCAGGAAAAAAAGCAGACACAGTCAACAAAAAAATTACCCCCAGAACAAAAAAGTCCCGAACCTAAGCGCACCATAATGCCCGACATCAACCTCACAGAGGGGGCATCTGACATAAATGAAAGTATGAAAAGATATGCACGGAAATACACTCTTGACTCGGCAACACTTGCATCAAAGGATGGATTTTCTCTCGCCTCATCACACGCCGACAGTGAAAGAGAAGCGGCAAATCTTACCGCAAGATATCAGGAAAATGGGATGACAGAAATTGGAGATACTCACATTATACCCCTCAATTACCGGGGTGAGGAATTATTGATATTATTCAGAACCACCAATAAAATAAATCCTGAACAGGCAGATATGATGAGACGCGATGGTGGCGTCATCCTCTCAAAATGGCTATGAGTATTTATAGCTTGTTCAGATATCTCACGATTTTTTTATAAACATTATGTATAACTTCATCAAAAAAGACATTTCACCCATCACTTTTGATTTGCAATAACCCATACATATTAAATATTACAAAACCACAGAACTACTGTGTATAATCCACGAATTTGAGAGGTATTCATGGTTAAAGTTTACACTATTGCGTCGGGAAAAGGGGGAACGGGTAAGACCACAACATCGGCCAATCTGAGCACATGCCTTGCTGAACTGGGAAAAGAAACCTACGTGATGGATGCTGATATGGGGATGGCAAACCTCGGCATCATTATGGGAATGGAAGATGTCCCGATAACACTTCACGAAGTTCTTGCCGGTAACGCAAAGGTATCTGAAGCAGTCTATGAAGGCCCCTGTGGTGTCAAAGTTGTTCCGAGCGGTATATCACTGAAAGGATTCCAGAATGCTGATCCTGACCGATTACGGGATGTTATGCGTGAGTTGATAGGGGAATGCGAGTTTCTCATCATAGACGCACCGGCAGGAATCAGTCGTGACGGAGTTATTCCGCTCGCCATCGCAGATGAAGTTATTCTGATAGTTAATCCGGAATTATCATCGATGGTGGATGCATTGAAGACGAAGATACTTACTGAGCTTGTAGGGGGAAGTGTAAAAGGTGCAATCCTCACACGGGCTACAATGGAAAATACAGAAGTTTCTAAACAAAAAATGGAGGAAGTCTTAGGAGTAAAAGTAATCGGGATAATCCCCGAGGATCCCAATACCAGGCGGTCAGCGGCATATAAATCACCACTGGTGATCAAATATCCAGATTCAGACGCAGCAAAAGCCTACAGAAAAATTGCAGCAAACCTTGCTGGCACACCATATCCAGAAACCCTGGATAGTGAAAAAGCTCGGGAGGGTTTTATTGACAGACTGGCACGTTCAATATTCAAGGGAAAGAAATGATAGGCACAACAGCAGAAGGAGGAATGCTGATATTATTCGGAATAGTAATCGTTTTTCTCCTTTTTGTAGTAAAACTGATGCATACCAGAATTAACCAGCTACTTTCAGAAATGAATTCCCTGAATGGGAAGGTTAACCTGACATCAAATGAGATCGAACAACTGACAAAGAATGTTGAAGAATTTAAAAATATTAAAATCTAATTTTCAAAAAGGAAGTTAGATAAAGAAAGCAAACAAACACTATAAGGCGGGGCCATAGGGTAGCCTGGACCATCCTAGGAGACTGGGGGTCTTCTGACCTGCGTTCGAATCGCAGTGGCCCCATTATTTTTGGAAGTTTATATGAAAATTACGGAAACGTGTTTTGAATGTCTTTTATCCCGCATTGAATACGAATGTAATCTTATCGGTACAGCACCCGAAAAGACAGGAGAAATAACCCGAAAATGTAGGGATCTTCTTATTGAACTCTACAAAATACCTGATGCAGGACCCCAAATCTCAAGCAAGATTCATCGTCTTGCGTATCGTGAAATGGGTTCATCCGATCCATACTACCACCTCAAGGTCAAAGATAATGAAGATGCGCGGAAGGTATGCGAACAGGTACTTACCGATGAGATGAGTTTTTCCGATCTCTGTCTTGCAGCAATTATCGGAAACACACTTGATTACGGCTCAAACGAACATACCGTTACAGACAACCTTACTGCGCACTTCAGAAATGAATTCAAAAAGGGCCTGACCATTGACGACACAGATGAAATACTGAAACTGTCACAAAGAGTGGTCTTCCTCTGTGACAACTGTGGAGAGATCATCTTTGATTCATACCTGATACGACATCTGAAACGTCAGGGGGCCCACATCTCCGTGGTCGTTCGTGGAGGGCCGATCATCAATGATGCAACCCTGGAAGATGCCCATACTGCTGAAATTGATTCTATCTGCGATGAACTGATGACCAACACCAATGGAATAGCTGAACTCGGATACAACCCCGCTCTGGCACCGGAAAATCTACGAAATGCAATCGAAAATGCCACAGTTATCATTGCAAAAGGCATGGCAAATTACGAATCCCTGACTGAAGTTGAAGGGCTGCCACCCGTTGCATACTGCATGACGGTAAAATGCGCACCCATAGCAGATTCTATTGGGGTGCCAAAAGGGTCACGAATTGCAATGCTGAGACATGAATAATTAGATTATTCCCCATTTTCTGAACTATAGTCATAGGGTTTATCAAATACCTCATTCCACGTCGTTTCAAGAACATAGTATTCCATCATCTCAACAACACGCTGATTTTTGGGAGATATTTCATATGCCCGTTCAAGGACTCTCCCTGCCTCTTCCTGGTTTCCCAACTGGATATAGATCCGGGTCATCTCAAGCAGAATATCAATATTGTCAGGATCCATCCTATACCCACGCATAAGAAGGTTGAGGGCCTTCCTGGTATCACGTTCAATACGTCCAAGATGATACCAGAGGGCGGGCTGATTCGGCTTCAATCGAATTGCAGTCTTCAGTGCATTTGAAGCCTCATCCGTCTCCCCCAGATTAAGAAGACAGATGCCAATCCCAAGCCAGACTTCCCCATTATGATCCCTGACAATATTTGCCTGGCGATAGCACGCGAGGGCATCGGTATAATTTCCGAGGCGCATGAGCGCCGTCCCCATATTCAGCCATGCACGAAAATTGTCAGGCTCATTATCGGCGGCCCTCCGGAAGTAATAATAGGCTTCCTCATAGTTACCGAGAGAAAGATACACATCGCCTTTGCCGATTAAAAAATCCGGATTTTCCGGCAACGCATCAAGAGCGGTATTGATAAACTGCATCGCTTCTTCAAACTGATTGATCTTCAGATGAGCAATGCCTTCATTATACCAGCCAAGGGCGTATAGTTTATTCGCCGGAATTCTCGACATATATGGAAATACCCATTCTTTGATAGTATAATTCTATTACACAATCCTTATACATAAGTATCGTTTTTCATGCCAGCCCCGATCATGGTGCAGAATAATCAAAAAATATGGCTGAAACAGGTATTCAAGAGACCTTCATCCAAATATGTATGGAATAACCAGTAAAAGAAGCATCACTGCCACCATAAATGAACTGATAAGAGATACCACAAACGGAACAAGGTCTTTTCGCCCACGCTTTTCCAGAATTCCTGTCACTCCTTCCTGCATAATATACCCGCCGTCAAGTGGAATGAACGGGAGAGCGTTGAATGTCCCCACTGCCAGATTGAACCAGAATGTCCAGAACAATACCTGAACCACACCCCAGAATCCAGAGAATGGCACATCCCACATCTCAGCATATGCAACATCGAAAGCAAGGATTCCCAGATTCAGGCTATCATCATCAATGACAGTATTAATGGGCACATAAAGGAGCAGGAGTGGACCAATGGGGCTTTTGACAAAGGTATTAAATGCCAATTGAGCCGATTCCGGAGAATAATACACAACACCCATAAATCCACTGGTCTTATTGCTGAGATCTTTTGGCCATTCTTCCAGAACAAGGGAATAGTCGGAATACATACCATCCTTTAGCGTTGTAACAGAGAGTGTATCCCCCGGAGCAGTTGTCTGCAGAATGTCAGACACATCATGTACTGATTCCACCGGAACCCCATCAACAGCAGAAATCACCGAATCGGGAGATATTCCCGAGAGGTCCGCAGGATAGCCCACGTAGACACCCTTAACTATTGGTGTGGACAAGGGAGTTGCCATGCCCATTAAACCGACAATGGCCACAAAACAAACCAGTGCTACAACAAGATTGTTAGTAATACCCGCGCCATACATCCGAATTTTTGACGGACGGGGTGCATTTTCAACCTCCTCTTCATCCGGCTCAACAAAGGCACCGATGGGAATGACTGCAAAGAGTATGCCAGTGCTTTTTACCCGGATATCTTCAACCCTGCAAAGAATAGCATGTCCAAATTCGTGGACAAGAAGGGTAATAAAAAACGCGATAATGACAGCATAGGTAATCGGAATGAAATCATTCACTCCGGGAATAGCAAGAATATTCTGCGGTTCATAAATTCCTTCCGGTGCAGGAGGGTTCATCAGGGAGCTGTACACTCCAAGAACAAGGAGGGCAGACATGAGAACCGAGATAACTACCACAAGGATTGCGCCCAATGTCCCATATCCACGCCAGAATCCGGCCTGTCTCCTGAAATAATCAAAGAATCCGACCTTTTCAGTCTTCAGTGCAAGAATTGGTCCATAAAAGGTGATATGATCTTCCCATATGTGAGAATATTTAATATAACCAGCAACAAGGGCATACACAATTACTGCAATAATGCCGATGAATAGCCATTCCATTCATTATATCGTTGGCTTCAGTGATGATAAACGATTGTATGACGGTTTGTCCATTATGTTGATATTTTGTGATATGAATTCATTCAAATTAGTCCATATGCCGGATGGATGAGAGGGGGTTTAGTTTTGAGGCTGAGTTATCCTGATGCTTTACTGTCTGGGGGTTACACACGACAGACCCCTCAGGGATGCGCCCTGTACGGGTGTGTGCATGATACAGACATCCGGTTTCTTCATTATGTGAATTGGGGACATTTGTTCGGGTAGGAAACTAGTAGGGCAACCCATACACCCTCTTTCCCATGAACTGCGGGAGAGGAGGATTTCTGTTTACGACTCAGGCAAAGTTATCAGGATGCCTCACAGTCATTGGTTTCCCTCCCGACAGCCCCCTCAAGAGATGTGCCCTATACGGGAGGGTGCGAGATACAGACATCTGGTTTCTTCATTATGTGCATTGGGGAGATCTGTTCTCGCAGGAAATTGATTGTGCAAACCCTACACATCGTCTATCCCATGAACTGCCTCACCCCGGAGGGGGGAGGAGGAGCACGACCACGGTCGTGCGGGAGAGGGGGGATTTCTGTTTACGACTCAGGCAAAGTTATCAGGATGCCTCACAGTCATTGGTTTCCCTCCCGACAGCCCCCTCAGAGGATGCACCCTGTACGGGAGGGTGCGAGATACAGACATCTGGTTTCTTCATTATGTAATTGACGACATTTGTCCCTCATCAGAAATCAAAGAGAGTGGCCTGTGACAACCGATCCATGATCCTTCGTGTCGTTTCCCATGACGTTCGGGCACAGGACGGAGGTTGCATGAATTCTTTAATATAGTCTTCAAGAAACTGTATCGTCAGAGGATCTGACGGATATCCACTCCCGAAATTTCCAAATTCCTCATGAAGCAGATCGATGCATCTGTCACGCGTCACTTTTGCAACAACTGACGCGGCACTAACCACCGCATACCGGACATCTGCCTTATGTTCGGATATTACAGAATATCCATCACCTGCATACCCCCCTACCGTTCTCCCGTATCGTTCGGCATTAACATCACAGGCATCCACAAATGCCGTACAGGAAGGAAGTTTCCGGATCACCTCCGCATGTGCCTGCGCAACGATCTCATTCATTAAAATTTCTGCGCGGAGACGGTCGATTTCTTCAGCAGAAATAATTCTGCAGGCGAATAGAAAATTTTCCGTAATCTCACGGTAGATAATTTCACGACGGTTTCGTGAAAGGGTTTTTGAATCTGCAACGCCCGTTGATGCGACAATATCCATATCCGGGGCAGAAACGCCTGCAATTACCATCGGACCCAGAACAGATCCCTTTCCGGCTTCATCAACACCACATATCACGTACATACGGTTCAATCCACAACCTATATCAATAGGTGTGTTCGATACGCATCTTGATGTATATCATCATCATTGGTCTCGGAGGTATCGGCAGGGCCCTCGCAGCAATGTCTGTTGCAAATGGAAATTCAGTTGCAGTTATTGATCAGGACGAGGAACGCTGCAATGAGATTATCGACCATTATGATGTCCTTGCTATTGCCGGAAATGCAACCGACAAATCAATCCTTCTGGATGCAGGAATCGATCGTGCACAGGCACTCATTGCAACAACAAGTGACGACGCAGTTAACCTGATGGCCTGCTGGCTGGCAAAAAAATTCAATGTCCCAAATGTAGTCTCCATCGTAAACCAGAATGAACATTCCGAGATGTTCAAGGAGGTTGGCGTCCACATCAGTGAAAACCCTGATGAACTGGTGGCTGAACGCCTGTATTTCTGGTCAGAAAATACCGAACTTCACCAACTGGCATCAATACCCGGAGGATCCATCTTTGAAATCGATGTCGACAACAATGCTCCGATGATTGATCATGAAATCAAGGAACTTGATGTGACAGACTTTGTGTTCATTGCAATTAAACGCCAGAAAGGAGACATCATCATTCCAAGTGGCAAAGTGCGCATACGCAAAGGAGATAAAATCATTGTCTTTACGAAGAAGGATGCAGAAAAAGAGTGTCTGAATATTCTCAACCGGCAGCTGAAAAATTCAGTCTAACAGCCGTTTGAGGGTTCCAATATCTTTTAACAGCCACGGGTTGTATTTGACCAGTTCACGGATAAGATATTTGGTATCAAATATTTCCATATCTAGTTTATTCACCGAACTTACGATGGAATTCAGTTTTTCGTCCTTTAATTTAATGAAGATCTCTTTGACCTGATAATTACGTTTCAGGGCCTTCCCCATTTTAGAATTCCGCCACTCCGTATCATATTTGATCAGGGTTTTTTTACTGCAGTCTCCGGCTGCAATACTCTCTGCTGCTACCTCACCGGCCAGTTTTCCGGTATACATTGCATTGATTATGCCGCCGCCGGTTATCGGATCACTCAGTCTCGCTGCGTCACCGACAATAATGAGCCCGTCTGCCACCGTACATTCCAGTGGTTTGCAGGCAGAAACACCGCCGACAATTAACTCGATTATTTTCCCATTGGGAAGATGTTCTGCAATGAAGGCATCCAGATAATCTTTTGGCCGCTTGCCGTCTTTACACATCTTTCCGGAGATCCCAATGCCGACATTTGCCGTGCGGTCACCTTTAGAGAATATCCAGATATATCCTTCCGGGGCAACCTCACGCCCAAGATAAAACGCATTCAGGCCGGGGTCAATGTCAATATTGGTCATCAGGTACTGCACACAGGTTTCAATCTCCGCCATGGGAACAGTTGTGTTAATACCGCACCAGCGTGCAAACTTGGATTCAACACCATCTGCTGCAATGACCACATCAGCATATACATCAAATGTCTCTCCTCCATGCTCTATTGTTGCACCACATACCTTACCGTCTTTGATGATAGCACCGCTTGCACGCGACTTAACAAAAACATCACAGCCTGCATTTGCAGCCTTCCAGACCAAATCACGATCAAAGATTTTTCTGTCAAGGACATAGCCAACTTCATTGCCAGCCATCTCAGGGTTCAGTTCAAGAACCTGTCCATCAGGAGCAATAAGCTGAGCACCTTCAATCTTTGATGATATCCATTTGGGATCCAGATCAACCAGTTCTGATATTTCGTTACCCACACCCTCTGCACACCGCACAGGCGCACCGATTGCCGGGCGCTTTTCTACAATGCAGCAGGAAAGTCCCGCCTCTGCAACAGCCTTTCCGGCCATAGCACCACCAGGACCTCCTCCGATTACCAGAACATCGTACTTACTCTGCATTCTTCACCTCCAGAGCGCCAAGAGGACATATTCCGGAACATATCCCACATTCTGTACAGGTGTCAGGATCAACGGTAAGATACGCATCTACCAGTTCGAGTGCACCTTTCGGACAGACCGAAACACAGGCACCGCAGTAGCCGCAAACTTCCCTTTTGATGACAAGCATTTTGAATAATTTGGTCATTCGGAAGTATAACCCTTCCTTTCAGACTGCCTGAAAATTAAAACAGATCCATTAATTCTTACATGTGCCAGGGGGAAGGACGCACAAAACCCTCTGCAGTACCAAAGATCAACCGCATCCCAGCATCTATCCATAAAACCAATTTTCCGGATAATTTTCAATATGCAGAAATTATCCGGCATCCCGTACATATTTCCCTATAGATTCGCACATTTCCTGAGAAATCGCTCAGAGAATAATTAGAGGGGTGAACATAAATATCAACGCGCGTATAACCATCCTGTTTATATTAGCCGACACTGTCTCTCTTCCCCGCTATTGGTTACAATCCTATCCAGACATTGTCCCTCTGAGACATTCATCGGAAATGATCGGAAATGATTTCTGATATACATCGGCACGTCCTGAAAACCCCAATAATGGAGAGAAGGAGAGAAAATTAGAATGAACGTCTCGAGACCACAGAATGTCTGAGACCGGCGTCATATAATTGGCTTTCCGGAATTCATATTTATGCAGAAAATGTCTCCGGATATATCCAGAGTAATTATTTTCTGAAAACACGCAGGAGAGAGAAATTTCTACAGGCGGATCAACTTCCGGGCGGGATATGTGCCCATTTTGCACTTCCTACCCCGGAAAAATTATGCTTGTTATACCCCGGAATTTATACTGAGAGAGAAAAATACAAGTGCCATACTTGTCTCCCTCCATGCAGAGGAAAGAGGAACATGCGCATCATAATGTGAGAGGAGAACACCAACCCATCCGGTTCAGTAATACCTGCCCATACAAGCTGTCTGCATAAGGTACCTAATCCCAGAAATGGGAAATATCGAATTTTTCCCTATTCACGTGGCTGGCATATTCCTGACATCCCCGCCCATGGAGTCAAGACCAGCCCGAAAACCCCCGCAGTGCATAACAGATTCCAGGACACCTTCTCCCGGTGGAAAAGAGAGATACTACTTCCCGTATGTTCAGATATTATCCTACTAACCGGTAGAAAGATCTCCACAATTGCCGCTGCAACGCTATAAGATATCTACCATGGTGAGATGATGATCCATCTCTCCGCCTCCACCTCAATCGTCGGAACAATGAGGATGCCCCATCATTGTCCATGTTTCCCACAAAGAACGCTACCCGGAATGAACAGGGTCGCCTGCTCACAGAATACCTATGACCTTTGTTTTAGGCCTGCCCCAGAAAGGCAGACAGAAAACATCACTATTGAAACGACCACAAAAAAAGGAGAATGATTATGAATATCTGCGCTGATTGCCAGATCAGCCGATATAGCTGAGTTCTTCATCGGCCTTTGCATTCTCAAGTTCTCGAATCTTTTCAACAATCCCTTCCATCTCAACAGCACGTTCTTCCAGCTTCGTGTCGTCAATATCAAGGCCTGTCAGAACATTCAGGATACCAAGAACCGCATGTGCACTCTTGGGGTCAACAATGTACCCGGAGGTTTCCCCCATCAGGCACATCCCTTCGATTCCACGCTCAGCACCAAGACTCAGGAGAAGCCCCGAGGCGCCAATGATACCGCCACCCGGCTCATCATGTGAGAAAATTACCCCTGCAGTTTCAGCAGTCTCCCGCAGGTCAGAATTATTCACCGCTCCCAGTACCTGAATCTCGTCCTGCAGATGGCCGGTCCCATACCCACCAAGAGTATAAATTCGTTTTACTCCCAGTTCTTCTGCGACATCAAGATACGCATCTGCAAGCAGGTAATGCCCTTCAGGAGACCCACTCTGAACGTCGCCTACAAGAAACGCGATCGAGAGATCATCTTTACTAACCACATAAATTTCATTACAGGAAAGGCGCGCAACACCGGTTTCATCGATCAGCACCTGTGGAGGAAAGAATATTGATGTGATCTCTGCAATCTTTTCAGCGCCCAGTTCTTCAATCATATGCTCAGCAACAAGTTTTCCAACCTGCCCAACACCGGGAAGACCTTCAATAAGAATATCAGCATGATAGTCCTTATCCGTGAGCTTTTTTATACGAATATCATCCATAACGAATTCTCCGTCGATATTTACCATATCTGTCCTGCGGGGAATATCGTGCCGGATGTGCAGTCCGGGTCTGATTGCCACAGTGCGGACAAAAAAAATTGAGTGTATATGATCCGTCAGACGGACATCGTCGAATTCTTCCAACCATTAATTTTTACCAGAACGTGCTTTCCGGACAAATTCTCCGGTGCCGCCCGCACGTTCCACAACACCAACTGCGGCTTTCGCAACTTTGTTAATCGCCTTTTCAGCGGTCTTGTAGTCATGTGCAGTCACTTTCACACGGTATTTTGGGGCACCAACATACACCAGTTCAATCTCAACCCCCTCAATCGTTGGCTGAGCGCTGCGTAACGCACGACGAATTACATTCACTCCGTCCGGTTTGGTAGATGTAAGAATCAGATTTCCGGTAATGGTAACCTTGGATAGTTTTACATTTTCGTTCGCGACCGAGATCAGCGCATCTGAAACCTTTTTATCAAGGTTTAGGCGAGCGATCGTCCCGGACTCATCCGTGAGGACATCTTCAAATACCGGGAATAATGCCCCATACTCGCGATAAAATACACTCTGTATTGATTCCTCATCAGTTCCGGATGCCTTTGAGACAAACGAGATCCATTTCCGGGCTTTCTGCTCATTTTTCCATTCATGGATCTTCTCTTTACGCTGATGGTCATTTACATCCTTCAGCGAGAGATCGATATGGCCTTTGGATCTTTCAACATGGAGAACCTTGCATACAACCTTCTGACCTTCACGGACATAATCCCTGATGTGCTTAATCCAGCCCCGGGCAACCTCAGCAATAGGTATCAGGCCCTCACGTTCACCATATTCATCCAAGGTCACAAATGCAACAAAATCCTTCACATTTGTAACCGTGCAGACAACAAGTTCACCTTCGTCAGGCCACTCTCTCTCTAGCATAGGATTACTCACTCAACTCTTCGATAATCTCTGCATGAATCTTAGCGTTCCCGCCAGATGGTTCTGCAAGGACACTTCCACAGACAACACAGTCAACAGCTGTGCTTGCCCGCTGGAAGATAATCTGTTCATTTTCGCAGTCCTGACACTTTACTTTGTAGAAAGCGCTCCGGTTTTCTCTGTTGATACGTACCATTTCAATCACTCCACCAGTTCAAATTTACCAGCTTTTACGCCACGACGCAGATGAGCCTTGCCGCATACGGTGCAGCGGTATCTCACATTGATTCTCTTTGTAGGCTTGTCGCCACCAGGCACCTTTGAGAACTTTCCTCTGTTCCCGACTTTACCCCGGCGGTCTTTCTGCCTGTCGATCCAATGAAGATGCATATCTTTCCCGCGCTTCACCCTTTCGACCTCATGGGTCTCATGTTTCCTGCAATAAGGACAGTAGGTTTTAAATTTCGTTGGCATTTTCATGGAATAAGCCCCTTTATGTGGATATTGAATCCCAATATTATTTACTTACCTTAATATTTAAGGCTATGTTGCGTTCATAAAGTACCTGCGCATTCCTGAGAGGAAGCGAGACCAGGTCATCTTTAATAAGACTATATATTCTTCCGTCAGTCCCCATAAAAGGTTCGATATCATCAAGGACATGAACCAGGTCATACCCCCCACCGATCGGAACGGGGATTTCCGATTCACCGGAACACACCTCCCCCTCATCAGGGAGATCTGCCCCTCCGTCTTCCGACACCGACAGAGGAGTTTCCGGGACGGATTTCATCCTCTCAGCTATCGCGCCGTCGATCAGAGAGTGTCGGCAGGTTGAAATTGCTGCACGGATATCATCGTACATCTCCCGCTCTTCGGAGATCATCTTCCGAAGTTCCAGAGGGTCCACATAATGCGTATCCATCTGATTTATGGCCATCTTCAGGATTTTTTTGAACCTTTCACGGGAAATGTCATTCAACGTAACCTTAAGACTATCAATCTCATTCATGAGATCTGAGCCACGGTCAGTCAGAAAATTATCGATGGACTGTGCCTGGGAGTACAGTTCTCGCAACCGCTCCTGCGCTTTTTCAAAGATATCCGGAGATATCGTTGTGAGTTTTCCGCTTTCGCGTTCATCAAGAATAACAATCCGCAGATCTTCAAGCTCCATTCATCTGCTCTCCATTTCTGCTCATCAAAAATCCGGGGCAGTTATCTCCCCTATGCCCCTGCAGCACAGAAATACTGCCAATTCTTCAGGCACCCGGTTTACCCCTTTCTCAATAGTATATTCCTGACCCATCATAGGCATTGTGAGAGGGAACGGACATTCCACAGATACCATATTCCCACCAAAATCAACAACGGCATCAACAAGAGGATCAAACCGCTCAAGGTCCGCAACGGACGCAAGTTCTGTTACCCGGAACCCGGAACCACCATGCAGAGAACCAGGCGCCCGTATCAGTCGTTTAATATCGGTTGTAACCGGTTCATCGGTCAGAGCAGCCTGCGACCGGAGCAGCTGTTTCATAGGTTCATAATCCTCGCCGGTGAGAGCCCGAAGCGCATTATTCTTCATTAGAACCACCTGCGAAGAGAGATCGTTGACCGATGCGATGACCGCATCTATTTCATCAAAGAGCGAACGTGCCGAACCCTCACCCACGCCGCGCAGGGATGAGAGATATTTCACCCCGTCATGTGCTCCCATATCGCGGATACGCTGCAGTTCTTCCCGCAGGGAGGAACGATACCGTGCGGGCCACCCCCCTACCCCCCCCTGATGAGAGGTGAGCATGAACCCGGAATCAATACCAATAGCACAGACATAGTCTACCAGTTCACGCCGCTGTGAACTGCCCCATTCCCGACATTCTATATCCCGAATATGGATATGATACCCTCGGCCGCCTGAAAAGACCAGTGCCAGACTCCTTTTGGAAAATCCAAGTTCATCTGTGAGCATGTCAATAAGTTTCAGGGTTTCTTCTTTCACCCGGGTAAGCATGACATCATAAGATACTTTCTGGACAATGTGATCTGCATCAAGATCAAAGATCAGATCCGCACCCACCCAGTTTTTGTCATTCATCGTCGGAGCTGACGGCAATTCATAGTACGCCGTGGAAAAATACATATGACGGGGCACAGTCGCCCGGACATAGGATGCCAATTCCTCACGTGACTGAAATGCCATATGACGACGCATTGAGAACTTTGACGTTTCGTCAAACGGAATAAATCCCCATTCACGCTCCCGAAGAGATGGGGGCACAAACACCTGAGCGTGTGCATAATACGCAGCGAATTTTTGACGGATATATTCACGGGTAGCAGGATTCATCAGACCCTCTTTACCATATATGGCCCTGAACGTTCATATCCGTGCCTGGCATAATATGGCCGGACACCGATACCACTCATGACGGCAACCGAGCGATATCCCGCTGATGCCGCCATCTCTTCTGCCTGCTGCAGGAGGCATGCCCCATACTGCCGGTGCTGCCACTCACGTGTTTTTGTTCCACTTTTTTTCAGGGGGACAAGAGAGCCGTATACATGCAGTTCACGGATAAGAGCACATCCGGACAATTCAGCACGCCAGGGATTACCCGGATACCGCAGACGAATAAATCCAATGAGAGAATCAGCGGCCACAGCGGAGATAAAATGCTCCGTTCCCCCACAACACTCATACGTCATCGTCTCAATTACTGCATCACCGCTTACCGGGGCGCGTCCTGCTTCTCTGCAGCGGATACACCGGCAGTTTTCACCCCCCTCCTGAAGCCGTTTCATGGTAAGCTGACGGAAATTGCTGTGATGCGAACCGGATACAATCAGCCGTGCCGGGATGTCACGCTGGACACGCTGGAGGCGGGTATATTCCGGAATACATGATTTGCCAAAGGCAATGAGGTCAATCAGGTCGTCCTCCGGATATGTTACATACCCTCCTGCCTCCCACAAGGCTTCAATCTCTGAACCCGGAGTGACAAGTGTCGGATAAATCTTGAGGAAATCCGGTCGGTATGAGGGATTACGGTAGAGTTCTTCAAACATCCACCGGTCATCCTCCATCGTTGCTGAAGGGAGATTCGGCATGACATGAAAACCAACCTTAATTCCGGCATCCCTGAGCAGAGTATTTGCAGAGATACTCTCCGCAACCCCATGCCCACGACGATTATACTCAAGGATATCGTCTTTTAGCTGCTGAACACCCAGTTCAACCTTCGTTACCCCAAGGGAAAGCATACGATCGATATGCTCTTTTTTGCACCAGTCCGGACGCGTCTCAAATGTTGCAGCAATACACCGCGCTTTTGCAGTCTCATTCCTGTGACACAGTTCTTCATACGTGGCGCCGTCATCGGGAAGGACATCACCCCCATACTCATTCATAGCACGGATGCACGAACCCATAAATGACTGCTGATAAACAGGATCCCGGGCTGTCATCGTCCCCCCCATAACAATCAGCTCAACCTTGTCAATATGATGGCCCAGTTCTTCGAACTGTAAAATTCGCTGGCGCACCTGCACATATGGATCGAACGCATACTGACGACCGCGGAGTGCCGCAGGTTCTTCGCCGGTATAGCTCTGGGGCGATCCAAACGGATGATCAGGCCCACCCGGACAGGGCAGGCATATACCATGCGGACACGGATGTGGAGAAGTCATCACTGCAACAGGTGCCACACCAGAGAGCGTCCGCGTGGGTTTAACCTGAAGGATGGTACGCATCGCTTCATATTCATCATCAGCCGCGGCTGCAAGTATCGATGAATTTTTCGGAATCTCAGACAAGTGGTATTTTTTTGCAACCTCTATCTTTATCTTCTGAACATCTGCAGAAGAAATTCCTGGAAAAGAGAGCCGGGAAATGATTTCCCGGAGAACATCATTGTCCTGCATACCGTTTACTGACCGGCAATAACCTCATCAGGAGTCGAATACTCCTGATAATCAAGTGAAGCAAGACCCTTGGACTTCAGATATGAAACAAGTTCATCGCCCAGCATGAGAATTGCCTCCTTATGGCAGGATTTATTTTTATGAATGTGCACCGGTGAGATGGAAAGACCATCATATCCGGCTGTGCAAACCTCGTCCCCGTACGTCGCTTCATAGTACTTTTTCACATGGACAAAGAGCATGTGAAGATGTAGTAGTTCCTCTTTCTGCACCAGATCACCAATCCTTAGAATTACTACTAATCACGAGAACATATAGTTTATTGGTGATCTTTATATCGCAGATTTCACGTGCAATTGCGGCACTCGCCGGACTGGCTCTCGGAGATGCATTTGGTGCGCCGTATGAAGGAGGTCCGCCACCGGAACATAGCATCCGTGAAACAGGATATTTCGGATTAAATCCGATAATGTATGGCCAGTTTACGGATGACACAATGCAAACACTCTCAATATCAAAATCAATCATCAAATGCAGATATTTTGATGAATATGATGCAATAATGGCTCTAATTCATGAATTTGATCGGGATTCACAATTCTACGGTCCAACCTCACGAGAGGTCTTTGGTCGGATCAAAAACGGATGCGCTCCACTGGAAGCTGCACAGACGCTCTTTGAAGAGACGGGAGGTGGCCGGACAAACGGCAGTGTAATGCGGGGCGTACCCATTGGAATTGTCTACCCTCCGGAAAATGTCAGGGCATACAGCATTGCCGCATCAAGGATCACTCATTTTCACCCCGTTGCATGTGAAGCATCAGCAGCATTCAACACTCTGATCTCATGTCTGATCCGGGGAGACAATCTTCCCCACGCAGCAGAGAGGGCATACAATACCTGTGAAAACCATGACGTGCGTGAGCGGATTATTTCCCCGGAACACTTCCCGCTGAACCCATCCATGGATGCACTTGATACCCTTCACGCGACATTATCTATCGCTCTTCATGCACAATCGTTTACCGATGCCGTCACCCAGGCAGTAATGCTGGGAGGAGATACAGACACCATTGCCGCCCTCGCCGGCGCGCTGAAGGGCGCCGAATATGGTTTAGAAGCATTGCCTCGCGAATGGCTCCAGAAGACGGAAGGAATGAATGAGGTAATCGCCTGTGGGAAGTCACTCTGGATAATGAAAAAAGATTGATTAATACGGGCTCAGAAGAACCTGTTTCATCCGTTTTCCAAGCTCACAGGCAATAACAGCCTCGTCATCAATCGAAGCAATTCGGTATCCATCACCGGAAACAATGCCTTCGGGATTACAGAGATCAAAATTGGCACAGTCGCTTTGTGTGCAGCCTGCCTCATAGGTTACAGTAGAATTCAGGATTGCACGTTCTGCCGGCACTGCTGTAGGTATCTCAGATTCAACCACCTCCACTGTATACGCTCCGTCCATATGGACATGGCAGGTATGGAGTGTTGTTGTCCGTATTCCCACAATCCGGTACCGCCGATGGGGCCGAAGATTGTGGCAGACTTTCCTGAGCCTGCAGCCCTCACATTCGCGGACCTCTCCCCGATACACAAATTCAACCCCCTCCCGTGCGAGGGTCTTCCCCACCAGCGTAATCTTTGTGCGTTCGCCTTTTTCAGTCATTTTTATTCCTCATACAGCATAGCAATCAGTTCCCGAGCGACCTCTTCCGTCACACCCATATCAAGAATGGTAAACCGTTCCGGACGGATAGTATGGGCAAGGACAAGAGCCTGCGCAGCAGAATAGTCATCAATCCCCATCTCCTTCGGCGTTGTCGGCGCCCCAATCTTTTTCAGAGAGGTTCGGATACCTCTCCAGTCACCACCATGAAGATACATGGTGATAATTGACCCAATACCGCACTGCTCACCATGCAGTCCTTTTCCCGGAGCAATCTGATCAAGGGCATGACTGAATTTGTGTTCTCCACCCGATGCGGGGCGGGATGAACCTGCGATACTCATTGCTACACCCGATGAGAGCAGTGCTTTAACGACGGTCCATGCGCTCTCCTCAGAATGTGGTTTAATGAGATCAGCATTTTTACTGATGATCTCTGCAGTCATTCGTGCAAGTGCTATTGCATACTCAGAAACGGGCTCTCCCCGCAGGCGGTGGGAAAGTTCCCAGTCAAGAATGGCAGTATAGTTAGATATCACATCTGCACACCCTGCCGCAAGGAGACGGTGGGGTGCTGCAGCGATAATGCCCGTATCAGCAATGAGTGCGATAGGAGGGTTTGCCTCCAGTGATACACTCCCTCCTTTCACCGGTACGGACGCACGCGATGATGCAATACCATCATGAGATGCCGCTGTAGGGATACTGATGAACGGCCGACAGCAGTTGTATGAAACAATTTTTGCAGTATCAATGACCTTGCCGCCCCCCACACCGATAAAGACATCAACACCGCTCCCTGCCTCTTCCGCCTCAGAAATGATCTCCGGCGTTATAGTATCGACAATAAAGAGCTCAGCATCCATCACCTCCCGAACCAGTGAAAGAACCTGGCTGCCTGCAACATCCATAGTCCCCTTCCCACTGAATACAAGCGCAGAGCCGGATACCTGAAGGTCCTCGCAAACCTTTGGCAGCTGCGCGAGCACATCATGACCTATAATAACATCACGTGGCAGCTGCATCCATTTTGATTTATCCAAAACAGGTGTTTTGAGTAATTTTATACCGTCAGGACTCATGTACTATCATTAAATGATCTGGGATTTTATATACAAATATTACGTTGGTCCAACATTAAATGGTGAACCCTATACTATCGTCGATACACTCACCTATGCACTCATCCTCATTCTTGCCGTTTATCTGGTATACCGGTGGCTGAAAAAGACGGGTATTGATATTGATCAGGAGTTTATTGTATCAACCATCCCATTCGTCGTTCTCGGAGGATTACTGCGGGTTGTTGAAGATACGGGAATTATCCCCCGGCCATGGAATGTCATTTTGGTAACGCCAGTCATCTTCTTTGTCGTCTTCTTCATCACCGTTACCTTGCTCGTCATTGCAAGAACACTTGAGAAAAACGGTCTGATTGCATCATACACCAGAGGTTACGCAGCGGGGGGAATATGCGCCTGTATCATAACAGCAGCAGTTCTGGTATATTTTGGCATCACAGAGACACGCATCGCGCTTGGAGTGCTCGTAACAATTCTTGCAATGGCAGCGGTTTCATCAGCAGCGGTCTGGAGTCTGCTCCGGTATGGTCTAAAATGGTCTTTTGCCGACGATATTCTCTATAAACTGCTTATTTTTGGCCACATGCTTGATGCAAGTGCTACCAGTTTTGGTATTGACCTCCACGAACTGACGTATGTTGAAGTCCATGTTGTGGGGTCCCACCTGATAGAAGCCACAGGCACAGCATTTTCGATGTTCGCGCTGAAACTTGCGGTAATAATCCCTGCCATTTATGTGCTTGAAATGTACAGAAAAGAAGGAAACAGCCAGTTATGGCACCTGATCATTCTTGCAATGATTGTTGTCGGCATGGCACCGGGCATCAGGGATATGGTACGGATGATACTCTATGTTTGATCGGAGATACCTAAGGGCTGCACTCATTACCGCAGCGATCCTCATTCTCACCGGAATTCTCGGCGGTTTTGCCGTCCATACGGACGAGTCCATCGGAGAAGAACTGATTTCCCTGATGAACGAAGAGGTGTTCGAAGATATTGAATCCGAAAACCCGGCCGTTGTTGCGGCAAATATCTTTGCAAACAATACCGAAACATCTGTCATTCTTTTCATCGGCGGAGCATCCTTTGGTCTGATCACAACCCTGATTCTCTCCGTAAACGGATTTGTGATCGGCCTTGTTGTCGAATACGTTCGGCAGGAACAGGGACTCTATGTAATTCTTGCAGGAGTACTCCCGCATGGAATATTTGAGATCCCCGCACTTGTACTCGCAGGCATGTTTGGTCTGCTACTTGGAGAAGAACTCTGGAAAGAATTGCATGGCACCGGGGATGCCATCTCTGCGGCACAGGAAAACGGCAAACGATTCCTCGCCTATGTTCTCCCCCTTCTTGGAATTGCAGCGATTATAGAGGGGTTTATTACGCCAGAAATCATACAGTTATTTATCTAGGTGAATGAGATATGCAGGAAGATAAAGGCGCACTCCCGGCGAAAGAAACATTCAGTGAATGGTACAATGACATTCTCTGGCAGGCAGAAATAATGGATGTCAGGTATCCGGTGAAGGGCGTTTATGTCTGGTACCCACATGGATTTGCCATGCGAAAGGCAACCTATGCAATCCTCAGGGAATTACTGGATAAAGACCATGATGAGACTCTATTTCCGCTCTTGATCCCGGAAAATGAATTCATGAAGGAAGCAGAGCATATCAAAGGATTCGAAGAGGAGGTATACTGGGTCACCCACGGCGGAACGAGTGAACTTGACGTTCCACTTGCACTCCGTCCCACATCCGAGACGGCTATATACCCCATGTATGCCCTGTGGGTCAGATCTCATGCAGATCTTCCGATAAAACTCTACCAGATCGTGAATACATTCCGCTATGAGACAAAACATACCCGTCCACTCATTCGCCTGAGAGAGATAACTTCATTCAAGGAAGCGCATACCGTCCATGCTACCTGGGAAGAGGCTCAGGCACAGGTCAATGATGCAGTGGACCTATATCGTACATTCTATGACCGGCTTTGTGTCCCGGTCATCGTCTCACGCCGTCCGGAATGGGATAAGTTCCCCGGTGCGGATTATACCCTTGCAACCGATGCCATTATGCCCGATGGAAAAACCCTTCAGGTTGGAACAGCCCATCATCTGGGTGACCATTTCTCCCGTACATTTGATATCACCTACGAGGACGCACAGGGAGAACAGCAGCTCGCATACCAGACCTGCTATGGTATATCAGAACGCTGCATTGCGGCACTCATCAGTATGCATGGTGACGACAAGGGACTGGTTCTTCCACCGGCTGTCGCGCCCGTGCAGATTGCGATTGTTCCTATCATCATAAAAAAGCGTGAAGAAGAGATCCGGTTAGCAGCAGAAAAACTTGAGATGGAACTAACAGAGGCCGGTTTCAGGGTAAAAACAGATTTCCGGAGCCTTCGGCCCGGTGCAAAATATTATCACTGGGAGATGCGCGGTGTGCCACTCAGGATAGAGATTGGTCCGCGTGATATTGATAATGGTGTAGTCATGGCTGTGACGCGGCTGGGAGAAAAGAACACCGTCACGAGAGATGCACTGATACCTGAAGTAAAAGCCATAATGGAACAGTTTACAGGACACCTGAAAGAACGGGCAGAACAGAAGGTGCAGGAACAGATAATGTCCGTGTCTTCTCTGGAAGAAGCGCGTGAGGCGGCAGGCAAGGGCGTGGCTGTCATCCAGTGGTGTGGATGTAAGGAATGTGCCACCTCCATTGAAACAGAGATTGACGTCAGTGTTCTGGGTACCGATGTCCAAAGCGCATATATCGATGATACTGAAGGCACATGCATCATCTGCGGGAAACCAGCACGCCCGGCAATTATTGCACGGACCTATTAATTCTTTTTTCCAAGGAAAAATTGCTGCAACGCAGATTAATCCGTTGAGAGAGCTTTCTCACAAAGAGAGAAGATCCAAATTCAGGAAAATATATTATCCCGGCATAACCGGACTTATTTCCCCGACACACAACGATATCAATTGTTGAAACCTCCATTCCCCCGAACAGCACCAGAAACACCACATTGTATGACGATAAAGGCCTCAATCATTTCTTCGCCCACCCCTCCCGGAATTATCACGATGAACACAGATAGATACTCTGATCTTCCCGGAGCAGATATTGAGGATACTACCCCCCGATGAATATCACACCCCCAAATCAAAGGAAAATATCTGCGCGAAATTATTGCCAACGAAAACCAAATAATCCCGCTCCCGATTTTGTGATTCAGATAAGGTGCCAGAGCATATCATCCCCTGAAAATGTCTTCTCACCCATAGACTCAAAGAAGAGACGAGCAGTTTTCTAAACGACACCACACAGACATCCACATTCCGGTTTACTGACCGGAACAATATCAAAGGTACTTCACCGACAGGGATTATGAGTGCACTGAGAATGAAAATTCAGATTGGAGGAAAAGTGTCTAAACCGTTATTTCATCCAATTGAGCGCACGATCCAAAAAATGAAAACTGTAGTGACCCGGTATCTCCGCCACCAAAGAGGACAGATCGATATTTGACATACCAGTATTTATATTTTTTTATAATTTGGCCAAACACCCATCATAAGTCGAACCCAACCACAATCCAATATATAATAGTTCCCACCACATACAACTGACAAATTAGTCCATCAGAAATACTGCCGCTGCAATGACAGTTGTCCAGTGCCCCTCATCTCCCACAACTGCACTCTTTGTCATATTCATGGTGCGCTTAAGTGCGCTATCCGAGAGGCTGGCAAACATATCCTCTGCAAGTTTCTCCGCATATCTTCCGGATTGTTCCGGACCCTGACCAAATGAGTGATGCTCGGTAAAGTAGCCCCAGTGGGATTCCATATCTTCCGGGATTGCAACCCCAATAGATGCGGATATCCTTCGGTGAGGTTCATTGGACGAGAGGCGCGAAAATACCGTAAAGACAATACTTCCCGGGTGCAGATCGGGAAGTGCCTCCCCCTTCGAGATAATTTTGCATTTCGGGGGCAGTATAGAACTTACCGTAACAAGATTATAGCATTCAATCGATGCATCCCGCAATGCCATCTCAAATGACGTCAGTTCATCCGGACTACGGCCAGCACCACAGGTAAAAAATACACGTTTTGGTACAAATCTATCGCTCATATTCACCACCAAATAAGTATACACGTTTGGTGGCGAGTTCAGATAAAATAAATTGAACACGCAGCCGAACACCATTATATTCGCAGAGATAAATATCGATAGAATTCATAATAACAAAAAAAGAGTAAGTCCCGGTTCACTCAGCCTGAGTCACTGGCGGATTATATACCCTTGCGGCAAGGTCCTTATCAATCATGAAGAGAATGCTCTTCCCCGCTTCATCGCTGACCATCCTCAACTGTTCGAGAACAGTATGTGCATTGTCCTCCTCTTCAACCTGTTCATCCACAAAGTACTGCAGCATGTTATATGTTGCATGATCACGCTCTTCAAGTGCAATCTCAACAAGATTGTTGATCTTTGCAGTAACGGACTGTTCATGCGCATACTGAAACTCAAATGCCTTTTCCGGAGATTCCCAGGAAGAAGGGGGGGCATCAATACTCTGAAGCTCAATAACTCCGCCACGGGCAAGTACATAATCATAAAATTTCAGTGCATGGTCACGTTCTTCCATCGCCTGAATCCGTTCCCAGTTTGCAAACCCCCGCAGTCCAATTGAATCATACCATGCCGACATGGAAAGATACAGATAGGAGGAATACAGCTCCCATTTTATCTGCTCATTGATTGTCTCAAGAATTCTCTGATTCATCATCTCATCACCTCGAATGACGTCAACACTGCTCATTAACAATGCGTAACATAAATACCTATGCATTGAAAAGGCAGAATTTATTTACGTTCTTCAATGAAACGCAGAATGAACCCCTTTTTATCAGTATATCTCTGACGAGAGAAAGGAGTACCTACATGGAAGATATCCCGTTCCTCATGAAATACCACCCCCAGAGGGATATTTCCGGAATCTTCATAGGAATATTCCCGCACCAGACGACAGGCTGCATCAAAATCTTCAGGATTATGATCAAGAGGAACATACACCTGGCGATCATACTCCTTTGTTTTATCCAGAAAACTTGCACAAATCTGAAGGATGTCAATACAGGAAAAACCTGGATGCACGATGCCATCATAAATCAGTCCTTTCAGCTCCTCCTGTCGCCGGCTGTATCCCCGCGCAATATAACTACAACCGACCGATAACAGTAGTTCAGGAGGATTCAGCGCGATTCCCTCTCTGGAATCAGGATTCGACTTTCCGTGATACTCCAGAGGCGAGGTTGGTGTTACCTGCCCCTTCGTCAGCCCATATACACGATTATTGTGCACAAGAACAGTCATATTCACATTCCGTTTTGCTGCAAACAGCAGATGAGCAATACCTTCCGCATATGCATCGCCGTCCCCCACACAGCAGATCACAAACAGGTCAGGACGGGCAATGCAAATCCCTGTCGCAAATGAAACCGCCCTCCCGTGAAGAGCATATAATGAATTTACATTCAGGTAATCTGCCATCTTTGCGTGGCATCCGATACCCACAACAAGAACAATATTTTCGCGAGGAACTCCCTCTGATTCCAGACGCAGAATAACGTCTTTTAATGCATGCTGTATGGCAAAATTGCCGCATCCCGGGCACCAGGTATTTTGGGCATCGGTAATAAGCCCTTTCGTCATCCAACCAGCCCCCACAGGTCTTCGATCAGTTGATCGATTGCAGATGGCCTTCCATCAAAACGCGGGAGACGAATATCGACCGGAATACCATGCGCCTCACAGATATCCGCGAGTTGACCGGAATAGTTATCCTCAAGAAGAAATGTCATCACAGAACAACAGGTCGCTGCAGTCATCTCAGATGCTGGAAACGGATGCACAACAATTGGCTGAACCGATTTTATTCCCATAACCTGTGCTGCCTCACGGCAGAGTGGTGCATTTGAACCCCAGGATATAAGACAGATATCAGAATCCGGATTGCCTCCAATCAGGACCGGTTTCAGCTGTGAAACACTATCTTTCATGGAGGGAATCTTTTTCATCTGCTTGCGTGTCATCGATGCAAGCTGCATCCCATCGTCAACTGATATTCCCCACTCGTCATGTGACTTGCTGTTCCCTTTAATGACAGCCCCAAAAAGAGGGGGAGATGCATAGGGAGATATGCCATCTTCAGTATCACGATATCTCTGATACTCTTCCGTCCCTTCCCACAAATGAACTGAAACAGGCCGGCTGGCCGGTATCCGTTTCTGCAGCATATCCGGAGGAACGGTGTACACCCCTTCTGAAAGGGTATTATCTGTCAGCAGAATGGAGGGTACCTGAAACTGCCAGGACAGCGACAATGCATGCCCCGCCCAGACATATGCCTGTTCAGCATCCCCGGGAGCAATTACAAACCGGGGAAATTCACCATGACCTGCATGAATTGCAAAATGAAGGTCTGACTGAGCGGTATATGTGGGAGTGCCGGTAGAGGGACCGCTCCTCTGTGCAAGCACAATGGTTATCGGAATTTCTGCCATTCCTGCCATAGAGAGTGCTTCAGTCATCAGGCAGAAACCACCACCTGATGTGCCAACAGCAGCCTTTGCCCCGGCATATGCCATTCCCTCTGCCATCGTAATCGCCGCAATTTCGCTCTCCGGCTGAAAAACCTGTATACCAGTCTCACCGGAAGCATCCGCCATGAAATGAAGAATACCCGTTGACGGACTCATCGGATAGGCAATATATCCGTCCAGCCCGGCAGAGAGCAATCCAAGAGAGACTGCATCATTTCCGGAGAGAAGAATACCCGGAGATTGTGACAGGCGCTTCAGTTCTTTTTTCTCACTCTGCATCCGGAATGCATCCCTCGCAATCGCCAGGTTTTTTTGTGTGAATTTGCGCATTTCTTGTGAGATTACATATCCACAGTCATCCCAGTCCATACCAATGGCAGACGCCAGAGCACCGATCATCGCTGTATTTTCCATGACATGCATCCCGTCATTCCTTGCAACAATACTCTTCAGAGGGATCGCAGAACCGGTATCGGATCGCACCGTATCGGAGTTATAGATGACCAGGGCGTCGCGTTTGCAGTGGTGCCGATGAAGGCTGAGCGTGGGAGAGTCCATTGCAAGAAGAATATCAATTCCTGAACGGTGTGTTCCCACCGGATACGTGCTGGCACGAATGAGAGAAAAATTGTGGCCGCCACGAATCAGTGACGGATAGTCATAATGCATATATGCATAATACCCCAGTTGGGTAAACATGCGGGCAATTGTCTGACCTGCACGGTTAATTCCTGACCCTGCCTTTCCCCCAATTAGTACCGAACACCCATCCATCGATAACAACTCCCACGTTCTGCATGCCTATGAAAAGAGATAATAGTTCTGTCCGGGAGCCCTCCCTCACTGCACAATAGCCACCGCCTCTTCATCAAATGGATTGGTCCTAAGGGCAAGCGAATACATATAGGGATAGTTATTTTTGAGATACTCCATGTACCGAATCCATTCTGAGACAAGTTCTTTATACACACGGTTGATATCCCCCCCGATATGCTGGCAGTCACTTTCAGGAAGGCATTCAAACCCGGGACGGCGCTGTAACTCTTCATTCAGATGAAATACAGCACGTAAAAGCTCTGTAAACGTCTGATTCTCGAGGAGGACAGGGTTTTCAAGCATACGAAGAAGAAAATCACGTTTCTGCATCAAAAACAGGTCCAACTCTGCAAAATCTACTTCATCCCAGTTCACAGAGAACGGATAATCTTCAATTGATTTTAACACCGCGCGAAACCGGTCATCACCCCATTCATCGCTAATGATGAGCTTGTTTCGCAGAACAGAAACATCTTCATCAAAATCAGAAAATACTACCAGAAGGTGATTACCCACCTCGGCAAAAAATGTCCCGATGACCACATTGAGTTTCTGCATTTTTTCCTGCGTTGAGCGGATTGTCAGCAGGCGGTTTAGGACGACAGTTACCAGAAGGACACTGATAGGAAGAAAACCTATGGAATTAAAGAGGTAATCTATCGTATTTTCAGGATTATGTAGCACGAGCATCTTTGTTGAATAAATAGCGACCGATGCCGCCACCAGAAAAAGTGCAAGTTTCATTTCCCAGCTGAATAATTTTGCCATATTGTTATACTACTCCCGGATACTGGCATTCCATACCAACACCACTCACCGAAGGTGTCCGATAAGAATATATACAGCATTTCCGAATGAAATGATATGATTAAAAAGGTATCAATTATTCTAATTGTTCTTTTCATTGGAATGATATGTATTGCCGGATGTACTTCCGACTCTGGGGAGACTACGCCCACACCCACGGTCCTGCCTGTTGAAACGACCGCATCTACAACGAGCGCCCCGGCACCGGATTTGATGCCCCAGCCAACCGATGTTGTGCCAACAACACAGTTTGTGGAAGTAGCCGCTTCAAAAGACCCGATAACAGGCGATATTACCGTCACATTCAGGGGCGGAAAAGGTCAGGATCAGGTCAATGACATCAAAGCGACAGTAATTTCAGCCAGTGGCGCCACAACCACCAAATACATCGAGCCAAATGTCAATGCGGAAGCAGTATTCACTGTGGACGATGGCGAGGCAACAAAAGGAGAGGACAGGATTATGGTCACTGTTTCCTTCTACGACGGAACGAGTTACAAAATCTACGATGACACCCTTTCCCGAAGCAGGACCACAAACTAAAAACCGGTTACTCCCCCCCATCCTTTTTTTTGACACTCCAACACAGAAGAATCCCATCATCAATTCGTTTTGCATCCTTGAGAACAAGAGAGGGAAAATCAGCTTCATTTATGAACCCATCCCCATCTGCAGGAGTGGGAGCATCTGCGCCGCCAATGATGACATTTCCAACACAGGTATACAATTCATCAACAAGACCCTCTGCAAAAAGAGACCAGATCAGCGTGCCGCCCCCCTCCACCATAAGACTCCGGATTCCAAGAGTTCCCAGGTATTCCAAAAAAGCAGACATATCCACCCGTTCATCGCCAAACACCTGAATATCCGCATATTCAGAGAGAAGAGCAGTCTTTGCAGGGTCTGCAGAATTGGAAACAACAATAATCCTTCTTCCGGGGCCTTTGTGGAGGATATCCGCATCTACAGGTGTTCTTGCCCTGCTGTCAATGACAATACGTACAGGATTTTCATCCCGCCCATCATCTGCCCGCTCCTTTCTGAGCGTGGCATCCTTCACCGTAAGAGAAGGGTCATCTGCGAGTACGGTCCCTATTCCCACCATAATCGCATCTGACTGCGATTTTATCAGGTCGACACGCCTGAAATCCGCATCTCCGGAAATTCGGACCTGTCTGCGTTCTATTGTTGAAAGTTTCCCATCAGCACTCATTGCCAGATTGACAAACACATGAGGGCGCATATACTAGAGTTTATTCATGCCCGGATTTAGCCATATTGGTATCAAACCCCGACGTTTCGCATTCAATAAGGACAAGAGAGAGGGAGTTAATACAATACCGCTTTCCGGTCGGTGGCGGACCATCGTCAAAAACATGTCCAAGGTGGGCCCCACATCGACGGCATAGAACTTCTGTACGCCTCATCCCAAGTGACCTGTCTTCAGACAATTCGATGTTATCCCGGCAGACAGGTTGTGAAAAACTCGGCCATCCCGTACCCGAATCAAATTTGTCACCGGAAAAGAAGAGATGGGTCCCACAGCAGACGCACGCATATATCCCTTTTGTATGGCATTCGGTGTATTTTCCACTGAAGGGAGGCTCTGTACCTTCCTTCCGTGCTACAAGAAACACATCCGGAGAAAGAATCTCACTCCATTCCTTATCGGACCGCCATATATGTGTTGTCCTGTACATCGCACCTGCACACGCATCAAACAGCAAAAGGGCATTATTCCGGATCATGCATACTCCTGCCCATACCAGAATAAAAACCATTGCACGACAGGAGAAACATGCCCAAGGGAACTGCAGTGATGAAAGAATATTAGAAAGAACAGTAACCTTACAAAACAATCCCGTGAAAAACGAGTGCCTCAGGCCGGATTTGAACCGGCGACAACCAGATCTTCAGTCTGGCGCTCTCCCAGTCTGAGCTACTAAGGCTTGGGTATTAACATTGCACGCACATGGCAATAAATCCTCCTATTTGATTTCAGAGAGACTTACTCAGTCTATTTATCTCCCCACCCCAAAACATTATCAGATACTATGGGGGAGAAAAAGGGAAATTCTAACTCAAAGAGAGATAATCTTCTGAAAGCCGTTTCTGAACGCAAATCAGAGATTGTTCACCTTTCGCACAATGACCTTGACGCAGCAGGATGTGATGCAGTTCATCGCATGAAATACAGTGAAATATTCACGATATGGTCATCAGTCGGTTCGTTCCCGTCAATGCTGCGCGACATCAGTGCACTGCCGGGAAAAGGGCACCTCCTCAGCATATCTGACCTGGGATACTGCAAAGACGCAGATAAACTGGTGGAGAAAGCCGTAAAAAACGGATGGAGGATCTGCTGGCGTGATCACCACCGGTGGACAGACAAGGAACTATGCAGTATAGAGAATACCGGTGCAATCTGTATTGTAGACACCACCCGGTGTGCCACCGCGATATGTGCAGGGGACCTTATGCCCGGTGATACAATAGCAGAAGAAGTCGCCCGTGTTGTCTGCGACTATGACCTTTGGAAACATAATGACCCACGCGCAAAGATGCTGGGCCAGATTTGTACAAAACGTGTTAACCTCAATCCGGTCCGCGACAGACTTACCAAAGGCATCATCACAGATGACTGGATTAATGAAGAATACCGGAATATTGAAACTGAGCGGAAGGATGCAATTAAAAAGAGCATCAGAGGAATGAAAATTATTGAATCCCGGTACCGGGTTGCATTTGCTCCCCTTCATGGATATCCCAGCGAAACGGCTCATGAGATACGGGACGAGTTCAATACCGACATTGAAGTAATATATGGAAAGAACGGGAGATTTTCCATCCGTTCTGTACCTCCCATCAGTCATCTTATTGCACGAAAATTCTCCGGTGGAGGTCATCCTCCTGCCGCAGGCGGCACATTCACATTTACCCTAAAAGATAAAATGTCCCTGTTATTCCTGAAAAAATCGAGATGCTTCAATGAACTGGTCCAGGTGGCAGATACTGCAACAGCAGAATAAATACCAACATTGAATATTTTTCCAAAAACACAATTCATAACATATAATAAATATCTCTGCAAAAAAAAGTCTGATGAATCACAAAGGATTGGGATTGGTTCTTGTTCTCATCATTGCAGTGGCAGTCGCATTTGCTGGCTGTACATCATCTGAAGAGACTCCTGCGCCAGCGCAGGGAGATGTACCGGAAACAACCATATTTATTGTTGGAATTGATGGAGAGTATCCTCCATACAGTTACATTGACTCGGAAGGAAATCCTCAGGGATTTGACGTCGAATCAGTCAGGTGGATCGCAGAAAATCAGGGATTTGAGGTTAAAATCCAGCCAATGGCTTGGGACGGCATCATTCCGGCACTCGTGAACGGCAAGATCGACATGGTCTATTCCGGATTGACAATCACTGACGAACGGAAGGAAAAAGTGAACTTTTCTATCCCGTACTGGGTGGTAAACCAGTCGGTTGCAGTCCAGGAAGACTCCGGATACACCCTTGATGACTTCAAGAACGGAACGCTCGTTATTGGTGCACAGCGCGGCACCACCGGTCAGATGTGGGTTGAAAAAAATCTCATTGAAACCGGCCTCATGTCAAAGGATAACCTGAAAACCTATGACAATTTCCCACTGGTTGCAGAGGATCTGAAAAACGGACGTTTAGATGCAGCAATCTACGACAAACCTCCCATGCTGGATGCAATTGCAGGGAAACCCATTGTTATCGTAGGGGAAATTAACACTGGTGAAGAGTATGGTGTGGCCATCCGGAAGGGTGATGTCGACCTCTTAAACTCCATGAATGAGGGCATCACCACACTCATGGCAGACCCATACTGGGAAGAACTGAAGATAAAGTACGAAATGGCCGAGTAAAAGACAGAAATTGTGGAGAAATAAACTCCACAACTTCTATTGCATACGACCGCACACTATTTTGTAAAGGCATGATGTGCTATGTATATACACAGCATTACATGCGTTTAGGAAAAACGGGATTTCAAGTGTTGTAATAATGGATTTCTCAGCAGTAATTACAGAATGGTTCCCATATCTTATAGGGGGAATCTTTGCCACCCTCGGACTTGTCGGATCTGCACTGCTTCTGGGTGTGCTCTTTGGCCTGCCAATGGCAGTCGCACAGGTATATGGCAAACGTCCAATCCGTTTTCTGGTCGGCATTTTTGTTTGGTTCTTTCGTGGTCTCCCGGTTCTTGTCCTGTTATTCCTCTTCTACTTCGGCATCTTTCCGGGACTGGGAATGGACGTTCCGGCATTCTTTGTAGGTGCTACCGTGCTCGGGCTGAGAGGGGCCGCCTACCAGTCACAGATATTCCGCGGTGCAATCCAATCCGTCAGCGAGGGACAGATGATTGCAGCACGTTCTGTAGGAATGACAAAACTTCAGAGCATACAAAATGTCATACTTCCCCAGGCGGTACGAGTAGCCCTTCCGGGATGGTCAAATGAGTACCCCAACATCCTTACTGATTCTTCAATCTGTTACGCAATCGGGGTAATGGAACTTATGACACGGACATCACAGATCGTCTCACAGACCTACATAACGATGCCGATTTATCTTCTCTGCGCAGGCATATTCATTCTCCTGAACTATGCAGGTATGAGAGTACTTCACCAGATTGAGAAGAAGATAGAGATCCCAGGATTCGGAACAGGAGCTGCATAATATGGACAATACAGAAACAATACTCAGAGTTGAAAATATTCACAAATCTTTTGGAGATCTTGAGGTACTGAAAGGAGTATCATTTGAGGTAACAAAGGGAGAAACCATTTGTTTCATTGGCCCTTCCGGTACCGGGAAGAGCACCCTTCTGCGCTGCATTAACCTGCTGACCCAGCCGGATCAGGGTACGGTATGGCTTGGCGACAAAGAAGTCACCAACTCCGGAAAGAATATCAATCATTTCAGGCAGAAAATCGGAATGGTCTTCCAGAATTTTTTCCTCTTTGATCACCTGACAGCAGTCCGCAATGTGGAAGTAGCACTCATCAAAGTCAAAGGAATGAATCCAAAAGAGGCCAGGGAAAAAGCACTCTATGAACTCAGACAGGTGGGTATGGAAGAGTGGGCAGAGCACTACCCTGCAGAACTATCGGGCGGTCAGGCACAACGTGTCTCAATCGCACGTGCCCTTGCAATGGACCCCGATGTCATCCTCTTTGATGAGCCGACGTCTGCCCTTGACCCGGAACTGACACGCGAAGTTCTGGAAGTCATGAAGAAACTGGCACATGCCGGGATGACAATGCTTGTTGTAACCCATGAAATGGGATTTGCCTGTAATGTTGCAAACCGTATCATGTTCATGGAACACGGAGAGATCAAAGAACAGGGTTCACCTGACGAACTTATGAGCGAAACGAAGTTTGAGCGCTGCAAGAATTTCATAGGTCAGTTCAACGACATCAGTGGTGACTAAAGCAATGGACCAGGCAGAATTCTTATTCCAGATACTCCTCCCTGTCCTTATGGACGGATTGGCAGTTACCCTGAAACTGATCGTGCTCACTGCCCCTTTTGGCCTTGTTCTTGGCATTCTTGTCGCTGTCGGACGAGTATACGGGTCAAAAAACATCTCACTTATCTGTAAAGGTGCTGTCGCATTTATCAAGGGTACACCACTTCTGTTGATGCTCTTCATCCTGTATTTTGGCCTTCCCTCTGTTGGAATTACACTGTCAGCATTTATGGCGTCACTGGTCGGTTTTGTCATGTGTAATGGTGCTTACAATTCTGAATATATCAGGGGTGCAATCAGTTCAATAAAAGAAGGACAAATAATTGCAGCACAGGCCCTTGGCATGACAAGGATGCAGGCAGTCCGCCACATCATTCTCCCCCAGGCACTCATACGGGCTATACCGGGACTTTCAAATGAATTTATTTATCTCATCAAATATTCGTCCCTTGCCTACATGCTCACCGTCATTGAACTGACAGGTGCAGGAAAAATGGTTGCAACAAAATACTTTGAATACACCGAAGTATTCGTGATTGTAGGAGCAATCTACCTGCTTCTGGTCACCATTACAACAATTGCGGTTATGCTCATTGAAAGAAAAGTAGCAGTTCCGGGAATGACACAGTCAGGCAGAAACATGCTTGATATTCTCTGAAAATCCAACCGATCAAACAAAAACAAAGGCGTGCTCATGCACTCCGTCCCAATATTTTTTTCCTCCGGCCAGAGAGAAGCCCCCTGCAGTTATGTCACCAGGGTCAAAGTACGAGAGCAAACCGGCAAAATCCTTTTCCGTCCCATCAATCACACTCACCGACCGAATTTCATATTCATCCAGAAGATCGGGGAGAATAATGAGGCGTTTTGCAGACAGTGAAAGGGAGTTCTGGACTTCAAGAATTCCAGAGAGTGCGCGCGAAGTACCTGAAAGTGAATGGAGACGGACACGTCTTCCGGGAAGCATTTCCCGTTCAAGAGCAGAGAACTGTTCACCGATGATGATGGTCCCATATACTCCGGCGTCACGAATCTCACGCATCAGAAGGCCATACATACGGCAGAGAGCACTCTCATATTCCTCCCTGTCAGAGTATATCCCATCGTCAATTTTCAGATGCAGAGGAGACGGCAGGACGGCCCAGACATTCCGGGAGATTGCAGACGCACGTGCAGCATCATCCCGAAGAGAATCAGGAGATGTCCAAGGCTCTTCGCGCAGAAACCCTGAACGTATTCCTCCAATTGATTCGCGCATCCGGTCTGCATAGAACATACCTCCATAGGCAAGACGGTCAAGCCCGATCTGATCCTGGAGTGAATGCTCCACCTTAAATGAGAGCAGATCGCATGATGCACCCTTCTGTCTACCCGCCCAGGCGGCAAGGACAGACAGATTTGGGTCAGGCTCTTCCCCGCCAAACGACCAGACCGGAAGATTTCTGCGTTTTTTCATTGATATTATGTATTTATACCATCAAATGCAAAAAAATTAGGCATGAGTGATTCACCCCTGTTGGTAACCTGCGGACTTCCGTACACCAATGGACAATGCCATATCGGACACCTGCGGACCTATGTCCCTGCGGACTTCTACGTCCGGTATCTCCGTCATATCGGAAAAGAGGTTGTCTTTATTTGTGGTTCGGACAATCACGGGACACCCATTGTCATCTCTGCAGACCAGAGCGGCAAGACCCCCCGTGAAATATCTGAAATCTACCACAACCACTTTGATCAGACATTTAAACGAATGAATGTCTTTTTTGACCGGTTTGGTATGACCGATGATCCTGCAAACCACCAGCGAACTAAAATAATTGTACAGTCACTCATCGATAACGGGCATGTCTACCAGAAAACGATCAGCCAGAGCTATTGCCCGAATTGTAAGATGTTTCTCCCGGACAGATATGTGGAGGGCATCTGCCCATACTGTGGTGCCCATGCGCGTGGAGATGAATGTGACCAGGGATGCGGGAAACACCTGGAGCCCGGTGAAATCACCGAACCCGTATGTAAGGTATGCAGAGGGAAAGCCGAACTGAGAGAACAAGACCATTATTTCTTTAAGCTGGGTGATTTCAGCGAATTCCTGCAGGAATATCTGCCCACTTTGAAAGGCACAACAAATGCACGAAATTACGCCATGGGGTGGCTTAAAGAAGGACTTCATGACTGGTGTATCACACGAACACTTGACTGGGGAGTAAAATTCCCAGGACATGATAATCTAGTTGTCTATGTCTGGGTTGACGCTCCTATCGGGTACATGGCATTCACTGAAGAGTGGGCCAAAGAGAACAATGGCAACTGGGAACAATTCTGGCGCGGCGACCAGCCGATTGTCCATTTTATTGGACAGGACATCATCTATCACCACTGCGTATTCTGGCCGGCAATTCTGAAGGGTGCAGGATATGCAACTCCTGACGCTGTAGTCGCAAGCGGCATGGTCAAAATTAATGACAAGACCTTCTCCAAGTCCAGAGGATATGTAATCTGGACAAATGATGATTATCTGGATCAGGGACTTCCCGCTGATTATCTCCGGTATTATCTGCTTGCCTATACGTCACATACCAAGGAACTCAACTTCTCTTGGGAAATATTTCAGGAACGAATCAATAACGAACTGGTGGACACACTCGGGAATTTCCTGTATCGCACGATGCATTTTGCCGCAAATAAACTGGGAGGCATTCCGGATGGCGAGGCAGACACTGAAATCTGCAAGAGAATTCAGCAGACACTGGATGCTGTCGGAGATGAGATGGAAAGGTATGAGTTCAAGAATGCAATCGATGAGATGATGGCACTCGCCTCATATGGCAACTCCTATATCCAGAACAATGCGCCATGGAAACTTATCAAAGAGGACCGCGAAGCTGCAGAAAAGGTGATCCTGAACTGTCTGCAGATTGCAAAGGCGTGTACCCTGCTCTTTGACGCACTTCTTCCGGAAGAATCCCAGAAAGGTTGGGAAATGCTGGGATACACCGACAGTATCACAAAACACAGTATTGCAGAAGCGACAGAAGGATTTGCACACAATAATCTTCCCAAACCTTCCATTCTATTTGCAAAAATCGAAGACGATACACGAAATACCCTTGACGATATCATGAAAAAACGAATTGAGGAAGCAGAAATGAGCGAAAATACAGATAATCAGATTACGGAAGTTCAGACAGACGAACGGATCACCATTGATGAATTTGCACGGGTTGAAATGAAGGTTGCAAAGATACTCTCAGCAGAAAAAATTGAGGGGTCAAAGAAGCTGCTCAAAATCCAGGTGACTCTTGGAGATGAGGAACGACAGATTGTCAGTGGTATTGCACAGTATTACACTCCTGAAGAACTGGCGGGGAAGTCCGTTGTCGTAGTGACTAACCTGAAGAAAGCAAAACTCTTTGGCGTGGAGAGCGATGGCATGATTCTTGCAGCGGGAGATAATGCATCGCTCCTGATTCCGAATGAAGATGTTCTCCCCGGAACAGAAATTCTTTAATATTTTTTCCCTGAAAAATCTCTATTCACACAGATACCATGTGATTGTGCGAGACATCTGATATTGCAGGTATTGTTTTGTTCACATTTTGTGATGTTTAGTAAACCGTTCCATCACTTGAACTACCTCTCCTCTTGGGGAAAGGAGGGCCCGGTTCATGCCGGCCGGGTGAGGGGGGTCGGAAATATGGATGATTATGTTGATATATTCCATTTTTCAACAGACACGCCAAATAATTTTAAAAATCGCCTTAATTTAGCAATAAACACATATTTACATCACAAATCCAGACATACACAGAAGCACGGAGTGAGCTGATCTCACCCTTACCCGACCAACACATCCTCTCAAAATCCCTAACAATAGCGACCCCATGGCAATTCGCAATTAATCATATTTTTGGCAAATAACGAGCATTATACCCGTATTTTTTCAACTGAACATTTCCAGCAAAAATACGCCCAATTTATACCCCGATTTCCTTAAAATGAGTCACGGAATGGAGGGAAGGAACCCCCCAATCTCTGACACAGAACCGTATCTCAGGACAACAAAGATTATCCGAAAATACATCACGATTCAATAATATACATCACATAAAAACAAAGAATACGGACCTGGAGGGATTCGAACCCCCGACGTCCGGGTTAGAAGCCCGGCGCTATATCCTGGCTAAGCCACAGATCCAACACATTCTGCGTTATTAGGTCGCTTTCAGGGATAATAAAATGAATGGATAGGAGATCATCCGGCACGGTAATGCGATGGCCGGAGTACTTCTGCAAACGTAGGTTCTCCCCATCTGGTGCCCTCTACTGACTTTGCTATAGCTCCATCCATATATCGCACCTGAATCCGCGCAGACATCCTCTCCCGTTCCTCATAGTGATAAGGAGCCGCATATTCAACCAGCCTCTTCATATTTATCGTAAGTGAGATCACCTGCACAATGATTCCACGATCTCCGCCAGTAAAATCATCCAGATCAACCGGTGTGAGCAACATAACGTCACCAGGTGATACTACCGTAAGAGAAATCAGATTATGTGCACTCTGAAGTTCCAGTGTCCGTGGCTTCCCCTTCTTCAGCTCTTCAATAACATGTGGTCCGATACCAGTGAGTGCAATACACTTAAGCGTACAGTTCATCATTATCACCCGTACATCGGAAGGTGTTCCTTTTTCACCGGTTGCTGTTCTGCCTGTTCAACCTGTTCAGCCATCTGCTGCAGAGAGGCTTCAATTTCCGTTGCCTGTTCAATCAGGGGATCAATACTTACACCAAATCCATACAGATCATTGAGAACAGTCATTACCGATGCAGCAGCCCGCGGGTCCGGTGCATTCACCGATTCTCCCATCAGCCCGATAGCCGTCACACCATTTACTTTACATTCTGTAAGAATCGTCCCCGCAATTCCTGTGATACTCCCCATCGGCAGAATTTCTGTTTTATCGTTAATCATTTCAAGACCTGTCTGATCGGTTGCAACCCCAAACACACGTTTTTCGACATCATTTGTCACTATCCCCGCCACAACCACGACTTCACGCACTGGAAACGCAGACAGCCATTCCAGAATGCCATTGCCAACTTCATAACAGATCATCGGATGAATGGGCACATCTGAAATTACCAGGACATACTCCCCTTTCTGGAAAATCCGCATCGGCGCATTGACAATTCCATCAACCATCATCGCAAGCGGCGGGAAATATTTGCTGGTAATGTTTCCAATATGTGTGAACTCCAGTTCATCGATCATATGAGCAAGTGCAATACTTCCAACAAGACCGCTGCCGGGGAATCCCAGTAATACAACAAGATTCTCCCCTTCAGGGTCGCTGGATTTTATTCGTATCTCCTCCATTATTATCACCGTCCTTGAAAAGTATGCAATGATTATGGGTAGACATGAATGGTAAAAAGGATTTCCGTAGAAACGAATATCACAGGATGATCCCGACATGTACAGGAACCAACACTCATAACATCTGACGTCTATACATCTGGGTATGCAGGAATATCCAATAAAGAGAGGATATACCAAAGAATTTGCCACTCGGATGGTAGACGGTCTGACTGAATTCTTTGAAGAGACAGCAGAAGAAATTGATGGGCACTACCGCATCGCCTATGGATCTTTTGCACGTCTTGAAGTATACACCGGTGAAAAAGGAAAAACACTGATTGTCGACTCTGACTCGGACATGTCCATATTTGATCGTCTCAGTGAAGAGGAGGCAAATGAGATGGTACTTGATACAAACAGACGCTTCCGCCAGTACCTGGAATTTGTTACCGGATATAACACAAAAGAGCGAAAAAAGAAGGCAGAACAAGCTGCCAAAAAAACAAAATAATTATTTCTATTTTACTACAATCGCGGGTTTGAATGGAAGTGCAGCCCGTGCCTTGGGATGAGAACTTTCCTCAGCATTGATAACGGAGACTGGTACACCAAATTCACGCTGCAGGAAGTCCCGTACTTCACTAAATACCGCAACCTCATCCATCTGTGTCTCAGCAATGGAAGATACCAGTTCAGGCGGGAACCGGTGTATCTGATTGGTGATCTGTTTTGCAGCGTCAGTAGCCTCTTTCCCACGGCTCCTCATATCCTCGTTCTTCATGATCTCACCCATCACCTTCTTCCTGTCAGAGGCAGAGGCAATAATTTGGAATAGATCCCATTTCCATTCCGGTGCCACGTAGAGAGTAATAGATTCTGTCTCAATCTGAATCAGACGCATAATGGATTCAATATCTTCCACCGTTCTTGAAAGAAGTTCCTCTGAGAGTTCAAGATTGGTGTCAATAAGTGAGGGATCTGGCTGTGGCCATGATGCAAATCCAACGGGTTCATCCGTCCCCACCGTTGTCCAGAGTGCCTCGCAGGTATATGGAATAAACGGTGCAAGCAACCGTACCCAAACCGGTGCAATGGTGTTTATAACCGTTGAAGTGCGGACACCCTCCGGAAGACGGCGGCGGTACCACTTCAGATCCGATTCTATACTGAAGTACGCCTCCTGCAGTGCCTGACGGGTCTGGAACGCTTCAAGGGCCTTAGTTGTCATCTCAATATGCTTCTGCATACGTGAAAGGACCCACGCATCGATATCATAGGCCTCCTTTGATTCAAGGCCTTCGGTGATTGTGTTCCAGAATCGCTCGATCTGTTTTCGAACAGAAGAAACCAGTTCGTTCCTCCAGTCAAAGTCCTGCCACGGTTCTGCGCTGCCGACCAAAAACATCCGAACGGTATCAGCACCAAATTCATCAAGAGCATCTTCAAGAAGAATCACATTTCCTTTTGAAGAAGACATCTTGGCCCCTTCCAAAAGACCCATCCCAAAGATAACCATACCCTGCGGACGCAGTTCGGGTGGGAAAAGCGCATCATGATGGAACATCTGGAACGTCAGATGGTTAGATATGAGATCTTTGGCAGAGAACCGGAAATCATAGGGATACCAGTAGAGGAACTCATTCCTCAGGTCATCCAGGGTCTCACGGGGAATACCCTGTGGATCTCCTATACCCAGGAAAATATAATCAAACACATCCGGCGTGAGCAGTTCGGGCTCGATTTCCCGGATTTTGTGGGAAATCGTATAGTATGACATATACATTGTCGAATCGGACAGGGGTTCAACCAGCCAGTCTTTATCCCACGGCAGTTTGGTACCAAGGCCGATTCTTCGTGTGCACGCCCAGTCATTGAGCCAGTCAATTGTGCGGGAAAATTCCGCCCTGACCTCAGGAGGTACCAGAGTAATGGACTCCAGGTCGTTGTGCACGTGCTCTTTCCATTCCGGATCACTATATTTCAGGAACCACTGGTCATGTAAAATCCTCACGTACACCCGGGTCCCACAACGGCAGACGACATCCCTGTTGTCAAATTCAAACATTACCGCAGAGCCATACCGCTCGAGCATAAGATCAGCAATCTCTTCTCGTGCTTCTTTTACCGGCTTTCCACCATATTTCGGAAGCATCCGACCTTTTGAATGTTCTGCATTATATACTTCCTGAGTAAGGACTTCCATCGCAGGATCATTCTGATCAGCAATACCAGACCGTTCGACAGCATCCTGGGCAGGGCATGTACCATATCCTTCAACAGCAATGAGGGGCACAGGAGTGATATCTGAATATTTCCCCTGTTTCTGAAGGTCACGAAGAGCAATATAGTCAAATGGTGCATGAGCAGGCACACTCATCACAATACCTGTTGCCATATCCGAGTCAACAAAGGTAGCTGGCAGGATCGGCACGTCTCCGCTTAGTGGATTCGTGACGGTCTGATCAACCAGCTCAGAACCTGATATTTCCCCTTCAACAATGACATCATGATCCTGCAGGCGTATCTTTTCTGTTGCTTCAGGAGACAGAATCCAGTTCTGACCGTCCACCCGGACTTTCTGGTACATGACATCGGGATTCACCCAGAGATTTGTCACGCCATACGTTGTCTCCGGCCTCAGCGTGGCACAGGGAATTGTGTAATCATTCCAGCTGAACATTACCAGAACATATTTGACAATTTCCGCTTTTTCCCCTTCCAGGAGGTCATGATCTCCAACCGGATTATCGCACCCCATACAGTATTTTACCGGATGGGCACCTCTCACAACCTTGTTTTCATCATACAGATGAAGATACTGCCATTCGATAAATTTAGAATACGTCGGGTCCACCGTTGTAAACCGGCGTCTCCAGTCGATGGAAAGACCACAACGGCTCATTACCCGTTCATATTCCTTACTGAAATGACGAACAATTGCCATCGGTTCAGTGAAGGTTTCTATTGTCTCCTGCGGTACCCGATACAGGTCTTTATAGAGTTTGATGGTCTTCTCATCATCTGCTGCAATCCTGCGTGAAATACCAATTACCGGAGTGCCGGTAACATGAAACGCCATCGGATAGAGCACCTGGCGCCCTTTCATTCTCCAGTAACGGCCGATAACATCCGGCACAATGTACGTTCTCCCATGTCCGACATGCATTGCCCCTGATGGATACGGGTATGCAACATTCAGATAGAATTTTTCATTCGTACACGGGTCAGATTCAAACTGTGACCGCCAGATTTCTTTATATTCTTGTTCAAAGTTTTTCAGATCAAATGTTTGCACTATATCGCCCCACTCTAAAGAAATGTAATCCCAAAAAATATTGTGTTCCCAAAATAATTTTAGTTTCCTACCGGTTTCAGGCGGATTGATTCACCATCCTGATACCGGCGGAGCATATCCTGAGCAATTCCACTGCTTTTTGCGATGCTAATTTCACCATTATCATTCACAGTAGCGGTAAAAAGATATTCTTTTCCACCGAACACATCGACGATCTTACCACTGTTTTGCGGCGACATCACCACGAGGTTCTTTTTGTCGACATTAAGTTCGATGGACTGCCCGTTTGCCCCAGCACCTTCACTCGAGGGTGTTCCGTTAAAAGAAGTTTCTTCTTTTGCCGTTTCAAACTCAGAAAGTGGTTTAATATCAATACCAATACTTAGTTTATTGACAATACCTGCAACATTTTTACCTCCTTTGCCTATCGCTGCAGGCACATCCCTGTCGTCAATATACACAACTGCCTTATTATCAGAAAGCATCTTCACTTCTACAGGCCCATCTGTAAAACGACCAATTTCCTGTTTTATTTCACGCTCTGCCAACTTCCACGCGAGGTTTTCCTCATCTGGAATTACTTCTTCCTTCTCCTCAGGAATTTCTTTTGGCATTTCTTTTACTGGAGCTGGCACTTCCTTTTTGGGAGGGGAAACCGGCGTTACTTCATGCACTCCGGCAGGGAGAACAATGACCTGCCCTTCATGACAGAAGACATCGCATACAACAGTCCCATCAGTACCATTTGATAGCCTGATTATCGGGCAACTCTTTGACACATCCTCCATCCCCGTTGGAATTCCAATTACCAGGCTAATATCATAAACGGATATATTCGAATCATCAACAAATATCAGCGTATCCACAGCATTTGCTACGGTGCTGAAATCAACCCGGTTAATGAACCGCTGTATTGCATCCCAGGGAGTACGGGAATGGACAACGCCAATTGTTCCAACCCCTGCAAGACGCATGTCCATGTATACCTGAAAATCTTCATCCACACGAATTCCATCAAATATCACATGATCCGGACGGATAAGAACAAGCACCTCTGCGGTTTTCTTCATACTTCCGTCAAGCGCAGAAAACTGTGTGACTGAATCAGGAACCTGAAGATCCCGTGGATTTTCAACAGTACAGACCTGCTGCCCTGACGTTAGGAAATATGAAGCAATTGCCTCAGCCAGTGTGGTTTTTCCAGAGCCAGGGGGACCTGCAATAAGAATACCGGATGATTTTCGGGCAAGACGTTCTTTTATTTCCGAAGACAGAGAGGACATATCATACTGCCCTCTGAGAACAGGCCTGAACGCAGTAATTTCCATACCATCAGAAAATGGCCTGCGGACAATTGATATTCTCATCGAACCGATCTGGACAATGGTTACTCCCTTGCGTTCAACCTCAACAAATCCATCCGGGTCGCGTTTGGCGCGTTCAAGGATCTCCTGTGCCATCTGACGGAGTTCATATTCCGAAAGTGGTGTTTCGCGAAGATGGACCATCTCTGAATGTTCTATTGTTCCTTTTCGTGCAAAAGGTTCAACCCGTTCCTTCAGATGGACAGAAATGGTTGTCTCATCAAAAAACTGGTCTATACCCAGGGGTGAAAATTCACCTACCTGTGGTTTCAGATAGAGAACATCCAACCCTTTCGCCTTTGCCACCTCTGCCTGAACAATATCGCTGGTAATAAACCGTACATCCTCATATTCCAGTGCCACATCGCGTATCAATGCATCTATTTCTCCACCACTAGCCAGCTTCACCTGTTCAAGACTGGGGCGTTTTCCGGTGTACTCTAATTCAATAATTCCTTCACCAGCCATATCTGAAAGTTGCTGAAGTTCTATTAATCCGCTGAATCCTATTTCACGTCCCTGGTTTGCCTGCGATTCAAGTTCAGCCACAACGGCTTCCGGTATTATTATTGTAGATCCATTATATTCTCCCTCCCGTATCATGGAGGTTATGCGCCCATCTATAACGACGCTTGTATCGGGTACTAATTTCATAAAAATATCACCAATCTAGTATGATGTCACTCATCCTTTTTATCATATACCTCATCCGGATCCACAAGCCTCCGCGCAATGACTGTACCGTCCAATTCACGGAAAAAGCATGTTTCATATCCGGTATGACAGGGCGCACCGGTCTGGTGCACGAGATATAACAGCGTGTCTCCATCACAGTCAACCCGTATATGTTCAATCTTCTGAAGGTGTCCGGATTCTTCACCCTTTTTCCAGATACGATCTCTGCTCCGCGAAAAATAATGCGCATACCCTGTGGACTGAGACAGAGAAAGAGCTTCAGCATTTGCATATGCAAGCATCAGAACACGCCCCGTCTCCATATCCTGTGCAATCACAGGAACAAGCCCGGATCTATTATATTTAATCTCCATTCATCAGACAACTCCGGATAGTGTCTGTATTAGTATTGTCATAATATCACCAATAAATATTGCAGAGAGAAAACCCGCACAGATAGGTATGATAAACGGAACACCATACGAGATCCATACTACACCAGCTTTCCGATATAATCTCATTTCTTCCGCATATTCCTCTGGGTTTCGTTTGAAATCCCGCGTATACAACCTCCGCTCCCCACGGATCATTCTGCGAATCGCCTCGGCAAACGAAAGGTACCGGCGTGTGACTCTACCATCCTCATCTTCAGTAAACTCCTCCATGACAAATCCAAATTCATCCTGAATAGTTTTTCCGTCAACGGGGAATCCTATAAACATATACCTGAGGGGGCCGCGGTTTCTCCGAAAGCAGTTCGTTGCAAAGATTCCCAAAGGAGTCACGAGATTGAGAAGAACAGCATTCATAATGACCGACAAGGGAAAATATGCAATGAACGGATAACCGACATACGGCTCAAAGGGGAAAAGGGGTATGCATGCGGTAATGAAGATCATGGCCCATGCATCCGCGCCTCCAAAAAGATGCAGATATGCAGAGGCAAAATAATAGAAAAAACAGAGCATTGCCGATAAGAGGAAAAGACCGGCTGCAAACCGAAAAGCATCACTGAATAATCCTGTATAGGTAAGTATTGCCATGGGAACTGCAACGAAAAGCATCGGATACCATGTTCTGAATGGAACCCTTCGCTCACGCAGGTCCAGGACCGATGCATACAGAAGGGTCAGACCTATGGCCACTGAAGAAAGAACAAGTGCCGGATATATCATAACTATATGTTGTTTCTCCATCCCTCCACTTAATGATCATGATAGAGATGATGCTGATTTGACAGATACTATTGAATATCAATATGCATATATGTGAGAAATCGAGTTGTTATTTATAATGGCCCCTGTTTTAAAAAATAGACCAATTAAACGTCAAATCAAACAATTAGACATATAAATAATACCCCAGTCATCCATCGGAAGGACTTTTAGTGATAAACCACACCATTTAATCATTACTGTCAAATCAGGAATGAAGAGGCTTTTATTCTTCTTTGTGTGTGGAGGGTTGATACATGATAGAAATCAGGGTTGATGAAGATGCCTGCGTCGGGTGTGGCCTATGCGTAAAAGACTGCCCAATGGAAGTACTTCAATTACAAAATGGTGTTTGTTATCCGGCACATCCGGAAAATTGTATGGGATGCCTATCATGCCATGAGATCTGCCCGGCCCAGGCCCTTGAACATAAGGGGGCAGTGCCGTCCAGAAGAATGTACATCAGCATGAAAGTATGCAACATGCTTCGAAAGGTGATCTAAGAGTGCCTGCTAGTTATATTGATGAAGCAAAGAAGCAGTTCCGAACGGATCTTGTTTTTAAAACGGAAGATGTACCGCTCCGGTGCGATCCTCCTGCTGCAGAGTTTGAGGTCACACTCCATGGCCTCATGCAGATGAATGGCTATATCATAAAATCCCTGGAAGAGATTGCAGGAAGGGGAGCAAATGCTGTAACCTACCGGGCAGGGAAAAAATTTGGCCACGAAGTTGCGAAGTATTTCGAGAAAAAGGAGGATGTTGAGGAAGCACTTCGTGAACTCTCGTACATTCTGCATGGACAATACTCCTTCGAACCATGGAAACCAGGCGATAAAGACGACTACATTGTCAAAGATGAGAGTGGGACATTCATTTATCTGGTATTTCATGATTGCATTGTCCGTCAGACACTGAGACGAATCGGTGAAGAGCAGGGAGGCCCGTTCTGCCAGACACTGTGTGGCTATGTTGTTGGCGCTGTCGAAGAAATCACCGGAAAGCGAGGAAAACTGGAGATTATTCATACCGGTCCCAACGCGTGTCTCAAAAAACTTATTCTGAAATAATGGAGGACACTGATGAAAATTGCAATAGAAGAACTGGCCGGATGTTCCGGCTGTACAATTGCTGTTCTTGACCTCCATGAAACAATTCTGGATCTGGTTGAAGAAGCAGACATCGTATATTCCCCGGTAATAATGGATGTGAAAGAACCTCCTGAAGATATTGACATTGCATTTGTGACAGGGGCAGTGCGTAACGAGGAAAACCAGGAGCGGCTGAAAAAAATCCGGAAAAATTCCCGGGTTCTGGTAGCTCTCGGTACCTGCGCGTGTTATGGAGGAATATCAGGGCTGTCCATGATGAGCGGAAGAGAAGATCTCTTCAAAATGATATATACCGGAGTTGATACCGTCAAAGAAGACGGCAAAATTCCCCACGATGTGCCGGAATTCCTGTACCGTGTCTTTGCTGTAGGAGACATGGTAAAAATTGATTATTATATTCCCGGATGTCCTCCAAAAGAGGCACGACTGAGAGAAATTATCCTTCCTTTGATTAAGGGGGATACCATACGTCTGTCACGCAAGTCTGTCTGCTCGGAATGCGACCGCAAAATGGGTGAAGTAAAGGACTGGTCACTAAAACGCCGCCATGTAGGAATTCCAGACAGAAACACATGCCTTCTTGGACAAGGATATCTCTGTCTTGGTCCGGTGACATTCTGTGGATGTAATGCAGCATGTCCCAAGAATAATGTTCCCTGTCACGGGTGCAACGGACCATCTCTGGATATACTCAGGGAACCCTGCCGGGACATATATAATCTAATGGTCAGGAGAATCGCTGATCTAACAGATATTCCATCAAAAGAGATTGAAAAAGAGCTCTATGATGTTGGACACATCATGTATGCGTTTACGATGGGAAGCGAAGTAATGGAAGATAAAGAGATATCAAAAATCCGTGAAGTAATCTCCCAGGAGGGGAACAGATGACCAGGATAAATATTAGTCCGGTCACCCGTATTGAAGGTCATGCAGAAGTGCGCATCGATCTTGATGAGAGTGGAGGTGTTGAAACCGCACATTTCAATGTTGTTGAACTTCGAGGATTTGAGAAATTCATGATTGGTGCAGCAGTTGAGGAAGCACCAAGAATTACTCCACGAATCTGTGGAATCTGCCCGACTTCCCATCATGTGGCTTCCGCAATGGCATGCGATCAGATCTATGGTGCACAAATCCCGGACACAGCAAAATATCTTCGTGAACTTCTGATGCATGGTCAATATGTACACTCACATTCCCTGCACTTTTTTATGCTCGCCGCACCGGACTTTCTCATTGGACATGATGTACCCCCGGAAGAAAGAAATATTCTTGGCCTGGTTAAAAAAGAACCGGAAATTGCAAAAAATGCCATTCGGGTTCGAAAGTTTGGTCAGCGGCTGACAGAGGCCATTGGGGGAAAACCCATTCATCCGTCATCAGCCATTCCGGGTGGCATGTCACATCCCATTACAGAAAACCAGAGAAAGGAACTGCTTGAAATGGCAGAAGAGGCAAGGAAGATAGCAGAGGAATGCTGGATTCTTGCACGTGATATTCTGGATAAAACAGATCTATCATTTGGAGCTGTTGACACAGCATTCATGGGTTCAACAGAAAATGGCAGATACTCTGTGTCTGGTGGAAGAACAAAGGTAATTGACGCGGGCGGATCTCCGATAACCTCATTCTCCGGAGAGGAATATCTAAACAATATCGAAGAATATTCTGAAGACTGGTCGTACCTCAAATTTTCCCGTCTGAAAGATGGACAGTATTATCGTGTTGGTCCTCTCGCCCGTCTTAATATTGTTGATTCTATGGGGACGCCTGCAGCAGATGCCGCCCTTGATGAGTACAGGGATAAATTCGGCCGGTATGTACAGACAACTCTCGCATACAATCCTGCACGATATATTGAATTCCTGGCATCATGCGAACGTGCGGTACAAATTCTCAGCGAACCATCAATTACATCAAATGATGTACGTGCAGAAGTCGGGAGTGTGGTAAATACCCGAGGTGTTGGAATCATTGAGGCCCCGCGTGGAACGCTGATACACGATTACACAGTAAATGAAGAGGGATTTTTGGAAAACTGTAATCTCATTGTTGCAACCTGCCAGAATAACTGGGCGATGGACAGGGGCGTTGAAAATGTTGCACGAAAAATTGTTTCCAACGGAAACATCTCAGAGAGCGGCAAAAATCAGATTGAGATGGTAATTCGCGCGTATGATCCCTGTATATCATGTGCCACCCATGCAATCGGCAGAATGCCACTCAAATGGAACATCGTGCCAAAAAGAAAGGGTTTTAATTCAACAAAACCGTAAACAGGATTAGGTGTTGGAGATGCTTAAATCAATATTGATGGAATTTCTCAGACTTGATGGGATTACAGCGTCAGTGGTAATCGGAAGGGACGGATTTGTCATAGAAAGTGCAGAAAAAGGGAATATCGATACGGAGGCGCTCGGTGCAATGGCTTCTACCGGAATGGGAACATCTGAAGCCATGGGCGCCGAACTTGGTCAGGGAGAGATGATCCAGATGCTTGTGGAATGTGAAAACGGACCAATCCTCCTTTCACCGCTCTCTGATGATGAACTCATTGCAATAGTTGCTGAAAAAGATGTAAACATTGGAAGAATTCGGTATGAACTAAAGAAAAACCGTGAACGCATTACTGCAGCACTGTGATAGATATGCTTCCGGAAGGCAGGGGGGTTGCAAATCTCAAAGGTCCATATAAAGAACTGATTGAGTTCACCGGAGAGATTATTGCCGGAGTTTCAGCACGCGGACCAAATGGAGAAGGGTATCTTCTCATCGAGAAAGGGACTCCTGCGGTTGCCCAATACAATGAAAATGGGACAGATCTCAGAGGAAATGATGCAATCATTTTCTTTAGGGAACAGCCACATTTAGAATATACAGTATCATCCTATACCGAATCTGAACTGAGAACAGTGATAACTCATTCAATACGGAACAAATGGCTTGTTGATTATGCATCTCTTCCGGATGAAGATGAGACTGCACTTTCAGAAGATGAGAAGCTTGACCGAATACTCCGGCAGCCCGGAGTGATTGCAGTCTCATCATTTTATGAAGGTTTTCCTGTTAATTCACGGGGAAATGGGGATTTCGAACATGTTGCAGCAATCGCTGAAGATCTCCTCCGTGCAGGTGCGAAGATATCAGATGATCTTGAAATTGGACTGCTTGAACAGATAATTCTTGAAACGCCAGAGGGAAAATGCATTCTTGCACCATTTGGAGATCTCTTCCTTGTTGTACTTACGTCAACAGGAGCTAATCTGGGACTGATCCGTCTTGCAATAAAAGGGGTGCAGTAACTGTGTTATAATCATAGTATAGGGGATGTGAGAGGAGATGAATATAGAAAACGACATATTCAAAGTGGTTGAGGATGCTCAGTATGCCGGCGAGTTTGAATCTGAAGATCTTATTCGAAAAATGCAGCCATCCGGACGATCCGGGCTTGCAGTTTCTATTGGGGGAGATGAACAATTTTTATTAATATTTATTGATGGCACTGTTGAAGGAGCCGCCCTTTTGGGAAAAGAGGGAAATCTCTATGGAGATAAAGCAATCTATCTCTGTGACAACAATTTAAAATTCAAAATCTATCTTACCGGTAAATCCATTGCAGAATCTGTGGCTGCCGGTTGCAGAATATATGACAAGGGGCATATTCAAAGCAGCCATCTGGAAGAAATCCCGGAAATTGGTGAACAGAAAAAAGGAAGGGGGTCCATCAGACTCCGGATCACTTCCGGAGGTGAGCCGCTTGCCGGAGCAAGAGTCTCCATGAGAAAAGGCAGACAGCTTCTTCTGAGCGAAGTCAGCGGACCGGATGGGATTGTGGGATTTAAACTCGTTCATGGAGTGTATGACTGCATAATTGTAGACAGAACCGGGGATGTTCACAAATACCGTATTGAGTTTAATGATGAACTGATTGATACAGTAATTGAAATTTGAGGTTGAAGAGATGAAAGAGAAAAAATCATTTTTTGGGGGATTGCGTCGTGGAAATAAGCAGAAAGAAACTGGTGATGCTGTCTCTATAGAAGAAAAAACAGAAGAAAACGTATATGCTGAGCAGGAAACGAGCCAGATAATTGCTGATAAAATAACCATTCCCGAAACAGAAAAATCGTCTGATGAATCTGATGAAAAAATTATCTCAGAACATACACGGCCGAATGAGACTTTTGCAAATCTCCTGTCTGATATACGCAAAACCGAGCATGGGGTAGCAGAAACAGATGAAAATGTTGCAACAGCAACTCCACAGGATAATGATGTAATATCGCCAGGCAATGAGTCAGGAGACGGGGACGTCACTCTCAAGGACATTATTGCAGGGATTCGGAAGACTAATTCTGAAAATATATCTGTCTCCCATGAACCGGAACCTGAGGATAAAATCAACAGTGACAGTTCTTTCCTGAAAGAAGAGAACGAAATTTCTTCCGGGATTACAAATGGGGAGGAGATTCCAAAAGCCACAGAGGAGGACAACGCAAACGCAACAATCGGTCAGATTGTAGAGGAATTTACTGCTGAAAAAACTGCTGATGAGCCACAAAAAACAGAATCTATTGGAGAAATCTCCGAACACTCAGTTACCAGGGATGACGAAACCTCAGCAAAAACCCCTTCCCATCTCGATTCACTGATTGCTGACGTGCAGCAAAATACCATGCCCTCACCCGTACAGGAACCATACGAAGAACCGGACAGTGAACATGGGGAAAAAATTGATGGCATCATTCGTGAATTGCTCAGTAATAATCGGGAAACTCCAAAAGAAAACTTCTTTAATGAAGATACAGGAAGCACACAAACGGCGACTCTCAGTTCAATGATTCATGAGATACAGAATTCAGAAGATGAAGAAACCGAAAATACCTCTCAGGAGAATCCGGATGATCTCATAAATGAACTGGTTCAAAGATATGACGATGCAGAACAGGTTCCGGATATATCAAACTCACAAAATTCTTCAACAAGAATTACCAGAATTATCGAAGAAATATCGAGTGAGGGAGTCAAAAATATTCGCAAAGAGAAGATTGAAATAACCCCTGACACCGTCAACTCACATCAAGAAAAAGTCGAAAGGAAAAGAAGAAGAAACGATGGAATTATTAGTGCTGAAGAAGCTGCAAATTTTTCGGATCTGATTTTATCAGGCGGTGCGGAGCTTGATCTTGAAGATTTTCATATCTCGGATAGTTCCCGAATTTTTGAGATGAGCAACAGAACAGATATCATATCAGCACTGGATGAAATCGTTGAGGGTGATCTTGAAAGTCTCGATCTTTCTAAAATGAGACCGGCAGAATCTCTTTCCGAAGAAGGTCCCGAACAGGTAGATCAGAAGAAAAAATTTGGTCAGGGAATTTTTGGGAAGATTAGGGGCAAAGTTGTCCAATATGACCCGGCAATCCACGGTTCCCTTATCAATCTCGCACATGACAGTGCTGATGGAATCGAAGAGATCGAATTATATCCGGTGAATGAACCCTATGCCTACATACGCATCATCTTTGATCATAATTCTCATGAATATCTTTACACGGTAATTGAACCTGAACTCTCAGAAGGAGAAAAAATACTTGTACAGGAACTGACACAGCGATTGTTTGAGACTCTCGACATCAACACCAAAGACCTCACAAAAGAACGGGCACGTTCTGCCCTCACAGAGGCAGTTGACAATATTATCTTTGATTACGCCATAAAACTGGATCCGGTATCGCGGGAAAAAATCCTGTATCATATTCACAAAAATTTCATTGGGGACGGTCTTATTGACGCCATCATGCATGACAAATATATTGAGGATATCTCCTGTGATGGAGTAAATGCCCCGATATTTGTATTCCATTCGAATTATGAATCAATCCAGACAAACCTATCGTATACCCGTCCTGACGATCTCGATTCATTTGTAACCAAACTTGCCCAGCGTGCCGGCAAGTATATCTCAATCGCTGAACCGATGCTGGACGCAACGATGGCAGATGGATCGCGTATTCAGATGACTCTGGGTCACGAAGTTACCGCCCATGGTTCCACATTTACCATCCGTAAATTCAAGGATGAACCGATCACCCCAACAGATCTCATTGAATGGGGCACATATTCCCCGCTTTCAATTGCATTTTTGTGGCTTGCTGTGGAAAATGGCAAATCGTGTATATTTGCAGGAGGTACAGCATCAGGAAAAACCACATCCCTGAATGCAATATCCCTGTTCATTCCACCTCTTGCAAAGATTGTCACACTTGAAGATACTCGTGAACTGAAACTGCCGCATAAGAACTGGATTCCCTCCATTACCAGAGAATCATTTGATTCCGGTGGAAAAGGCTCAATAGATATGTATGAACTGCTGCGTGCAGCACTTCGTCAGCGGCCGGAATATATCCTTGTCGGTGAAGTCCGTGGAAAAGAGGCACAAACCCTCTTCCAGGCCATGAGCACAGGCCACGTAACGTATGCGACAACACACGCAGATTCAGTTGCGAGTGTGGTTCACCGGTTCGAAAATCCGCCCATGGATGTACCCCGCAATATGCTCAGTGCGCTTGATCTGGTCAGTGTGCAGGTGCAGGCACGATTTGGTGGTCAGAGAATCCGGCGAAATAAAACACTCATCGAGATCCTTGATATTGACCCCCGGACAAATGAACTGATCACTAACGAAGTATTCAAATGGAATGCAGCGTCTGATGAGATCCGGTTCTCCGGAAAATCCTACATCCTTGAAGATATCATGGAACTGAAAGGGTGGAGCGATTCCCGTATGCGCGAAGAGCTCAAACGCCGCCAGGAAATACTTGAATGGATGCGTATCAAGAAGATTCGTCACTTCCAGGAAGTTGGAAAAGTATTGCTCTCATACTATCGTGATCCGGAGACGGTAATGGAACTTGTCAGGAGTGACCTCTATGAATAGTTACGAGAGAGTGTGTTTCAACCTTCTTGGAGAGCGTATGAAAGCAAAAAGAGATGACTTTCTCTTTTTACGTAATGACATGATGCGCGCACGGATGACCGTGCCGTTTGAAGCATATATGTCAACGGCTTATATCACGTCAGCAATTGTCGGACTGATATTCGGACTTCTGATTGGTTTTGTGACATACATATTCCGCCTTCCGGACTTAATCGTCTATTATGGAAGTCTGCCCGATTTCATCATGGCCCTCAACCCGTTTAAAATTGTAATCGGTGCGGCAATCGTTATGGCTGTCTGCCTCCTTGTATTCGGAGGAATTACATATGCGGTATTTCTCATATACCCTGGAATCATGGCAGGAGAGAGAAAGAGAAACATCGATGCAACGCTTCCGTATGCAATTAACTACATTACTGCGATGTCAACAGCAGGAATCACCCCGGCAGAAGTATTCCGACTGCTCGGACAGAGTAAGATCTATGGAGAAAGTGCTGTCGAAGCGCGATATATATCCCGTGAAATTGATATTTTTGGAAAAGACCTTCTGGATGCCCTGAGAATTGCCGGTCAGTATACTCCCAGTGGCAGAATGCGTGACTTTCTCCAGGGGGCAACGGCAAGTATTTCATCAGGAAGTAATCTGACAGAATATTTCCGTACCAAGTCAGAACAATATACCCGGGAAAACCGGCTGGAACAGAAGACATTCCTTGAAACTCTTGGATTAATCTCGGAGTCGTATGTAACAGCACTGGTTGCGGGAACACTGTTTCTTATCATTCTTCAGTCAATCATGTCAACAATCAGCGGTGAAACAGACCCCCTGTTTCTGTATGCGGTGATTTATGCAATAATTCCACTGGGCAGCATCATGTTTGTGATTCTTATCAGCTCAATGACTCCGGAGGTGTAGAATGAAAATATTTGATACAAAAAAACCGGAAGACAATACACGCGAAAATACACAAGAAATCCAAAAGGATGAAGATATAATTGCACGGGTGGAAGAGCGGCACCGTTCAACGGAGGGCATGGGAAAATTCCTGCATCATCCGGTTCAGATGCTTACCGAAAAACCAATAAATATTCTGATTCTCACAATCCCAATCGCAATCATTGTATTCATGATCGGGTTGATAATCCAGGTGAGTAAATTAGGAGTTTTCCTTGCACTAACGACAACTGGTATTGATGATTACTTCCTTCTGGCAGTGCTGATTGCAACAATTCCCCTTGCCATACTGGATCTAAAAGACTCAACAAGAATGAGAAATCTCAATATTACGCTGCCGAATTTTTTCCGTGATGTGGCAGGTATGAATGAAAGCGGAATGACACTCCCCAATGCGATTCATGTTGTTGCAGATGGTGAATATGGAACCCTCACCCAGTATATCAAAAAACTGGACGCAGAGATGTCATGGAATATTCCCTTCGTCGATGCAATCTACCAGTTTGGTGAGCGGATAGGCACACCACTTGCGCAGAGGAGTGTTGATCTCATCGCAAAAGCGAGCAGGGCAGGTGGGGATGTGAGTGAAGTCCTGCGTGCTGCCGCAAATGACAGTTATGAGTTTGTCAACCTTGAAACAGAGCGACGCAATAATATGCTCATTTATGTGATTATCGTACTTGTTTCCTATCTTGTCTTCCTCTTCGTGATTGCTGTCATGACCGGAACATTTCTGGATACAATGGCAGAGGCAGGCGAGGCAGTAACACAGTCCGGAGGCAGTGGAACCGGGTTTGGAGCGGCAATTGACATGGAATTTTACCGACGTCTTTTCCTCCATGCATCCGTCATTCAGGGCTTTTTTTCAGGTCTTGTAGCGGGACAGATGGGTGAGGGACGGGCAGTTGCCGGGCTGAAATACTCTGTTGTCATGGTAATCATAGGATGGGTTGCATTCAGACTCTTCATCTGAAAATACCCGTTAATCTTTTTTTAAAAAAAGGAACCCTAAACAAATGTTTCAGGCCCTGTTCAGCCATAATAGACTGTTCATTTCATGGTGGCAGGCAGGTGATAATTTCCCTTAACGATTAGAGGAAAATTATCACACGGTCTCCATTTAATCAGTTGATATTATCGAGCTTATATCCTTTATCAAGGAGAAGTTTCTTCACTCGTTCGCGATGATTCCCCTGAAGCTCAATTGAATTTCCTTTTACGGTACCGCCACAGGCAAGTTTTCCCTTGAGGTACTTCTGCAGTTCATCAAGGTCAATGTCATATGGATCAAGACCATCAACCACAGTAACCTCTTTGCCGTACCGGCGCCGGTTTATCTTAACACTAATCTGCTGCTGTTCTTTAGCTACTTCTTCACAGATACAGAGCTCTTTTGGCAGTCCGCACTTTGGACATATACCTCCAGTCATTACCATGTACCTTCATGCTTTGGTTATATATTTGTTGGCATGGGTAGCTGAATATTCGTTCATCAATCCAGATCCGGAATACTATTCTACAATGTTACGGACCGGAAACAAATCAAAAATATTTACCACATATAAAATTGAATTGTTTAATCGACATGTCCCTGATGATTCTTGGAACTGCATCCCACGTTGGGAAAAGTATCACTGCCACTGCCATATGCCGGATTCTCACAAATCACGGATATCATGTTGCACCGTTCAAATCACAGAATATGAGCCTGAATTCATATGTGACACCATCTGGTGATGAAATTGGCATTGCCCAGGCAGTCCAGGCATTCGCGTCACGGATAATACCCTCTGCCAGAATGAACCCTATACTTCTGAAACCAAAAGGAGATGGAGAATCACAGATTGTTCTTCTTGGCAAGCCGTTCCGTGATGTACGCATTGGAGAATATTATCAAGAAACAGAGACTCTTTTGAATATTGCCCTCCAGGCATTCTGGGAACTCCAGGACGCACATGACATGGTTGTGATTGAAGGCGCAGGCGGGGCTGCAGAATGCAATCTGTATGACCGCGACATTGCAAATATCCTCCTTGCACAAAATCTCCGCCTTCCCATCATTCTTGTTGCTGACATTGAACGCGGTGGGGTGTTCGCACAGGTGTTGGGAACCCTGATGCTGTTGCCGGATGATGTCCGCCAGAATGTACGTGGTATCATCATCAACAAATTCTGCGGGGATTTCCGGCTTTTTGAAAAAGGGAAACAATTCATTGAAGAACAATCCGGGATCCCTGTTCTGGGAGTCATTCCCTTCTTTGACATCGCTTTGCCAAGTGAGGATTCTCTTTCTCTCAAAGACAAAAAGACAGATAAAACAGGCATCAGAATTGCGATACTTCGTCTCCCACAGATATCTAATTTCACCGATTTTGAACTTTTGGAACAGCAGGCATCTGTTGAATACGTACAGCCGGGTGCAGTACTCTCATCCTTTGACTGCATCATTATCCCCGGCACAAAAAACACCATTGCAGACCTGCAACATCTGTATGATTCGGGATGTGCAGACCAGATATCTGACGCTCATACATCCGGCATCCCTATCATCGGCATCTGCGGCGGATACCAGATACTGGGCAAAACAATCATCGATTCCGGCCACGAATCACACGTTGGGACATACCAGGGTCTCGGACTACTGGATATCACAACAACATTTTCTGAATATACAAAAACAACCGTTCAGGTTACCCGCACGCCCCTCGAACATTCCCCGATTCTCCGGAGAATGGGCAGTGTCAGCGGGTATGAAATACACTCCGGAGAGACCTCAGTAGGAGAATGCAGAAGAGCGTTTGAAGATGAGGGGGCGGTTTCTCATGACGGACAGGTATTTGGGACATACATGCATGGCCTCTTTCTGAACCAAAATGCTGTGCATGCGCTTCTTTCCTGTATTTCTGAGAAAAAAGGCAGAGAATACATCCCTGCCGAAGCGGCCAATCCAATATATGATGACACCATATATGATGCCGTGGCACACCGGTATGAAATTTCCCTGGATATAGAAACACTCATTGCAATTGCACAGACAGGCGTTCCGGATCCGGAAAGCAGACCTTCAGCTGATGACATTTAACACACTGGAGAAACCCTCACCACGCATATCGTTGCAGCATACTGCAGTCACACAACTGAGATCGACATTCGTCGTTGTGCGTGATGCAAGACAGAACGCTCTTGCAGGGGAGGGAACCCACCTTCTCCCCTGGAGGAACTGTTTTGAATGGATACAGAACCTGCACCGGACAATTTCTTCCTTTTTTCCCGGCAGGCACTGAACCGTACCATCGACTGTTTTCAGTAACCGGTATTCTTTCTCATTCATACCAGACCGCACGGTATCCCTTTTGTTTCAAAAGCGATGAAGCCCCTTCTTCCCAGCTATCATCAGGCAGCGTAGCAATTGTTGTCTTCCACCATTCAGAGAACACATTATCATCTGTGAGAACGGAACCTTTCCCTTTTACCCGTGCAACAGGTGTTCCATCCGCATCAAATACCCTCATTCTGCAGCACTGAAAATCCCTGCAGAACTTTGGAGCAGTATCAAAGATGATACAGGGATACTCGCCGTCCTCCTCAATAAGAAACGGGCACCACCCTTCGGTTACCGAACGTGCCTCTGCAAAATCAAAATCATCGCGATATTTCCGGGGTATCGTTGCATAACAGGTTTCTCCCGATATTTCATGTTTCACGGCAACCTGGCCGGCCCCCATCTGTCCAATCGCCTTCACATATTTACCCATACCAAAGCAGCACCTGCCACACATCGTGCAGGTGAAATCCTCATGCTCCATATCTGGAGAATGGGAGGAATCCTATGTTATTCTATCGGTTTTGCCCACATCGCACACCCATACCGACAGGATTTAACCCGAGGTACGACAACATGTGTTGTATGAAGGTATGCATCATGTGCGGCGGGGAGGGGACCCGCCTGCGGCCGCTGACCTTTGAACGGCCAAAACCCTGCATCCCAATTGTTAATACCCCTTCAATAATCCACCTCGTTGACCATCTGGCGAATCTCGGGTTTACCGATATTGTGGTCACACTGGGCTACAAGGGGGACGACATACAAAATACTCTTGGTGACGGCTCACTCTTTGGCGCCGACATTACCTATGTGCGCGACCCTGTCAAACTGGGAACGGCAGGGAGTGTAAAAAATGCGGAGGAATACTTAAACGATTCACCATTTCTGGTGGTGGGGGGAGACCATATCACAGACATCGATCTCCTCCAGTTCTACCGGGAACATCTCCGTGGGGATGCAACTGTTTCAATCGGTCTTATCTCGATTGACGAGCCGTCTGAATACGGTATTGCAGAGATTGATGTCAATTATGAAATCAAGCGTTTTGCGGAGAAACCATCTCCGGGCCAGATCTTTTCAAATCTTGCGAGTACGGGTATCTATGTATGTAATCCGGAGATCTTCGACTATATCCCGGAAAATACGAAGTTCGACTTTGCCAAAAATCTCTTCCCCATTCTGATGGAACAACCGCAAACCCATATTTCTGGGTGGCTTGCACGGGGCAACTGGTCTGATGTGGGAAGTCCCCGTTCCCTGCGCGAAGCAGAGCACTGGAAACTTCAGGAGATGTCATACACCAATATATCCGGTGATATCACCATTAAGGGGGCAACTGTTCATGGACCGGTTCATTTCGGCGAAGGCGTTGTAATTGGGGAAAGTTCAAAGATCATCGGCCCTGTATCCATTGGATCCGGCACTGTTATTGGTAACAGTGTCATAATCGGCCCTTATACATCTCTTGGAAATGACTGCGTTATTCGTGAAGGTGTAAAAATATTCTCGTCATCAATTTATGATAATGTCCACATCGGGACAGACACTACAATCAGCGGGAGCATTATTGATAACGAGGCAGCGATACGCGAACAGTGTAATATTGAAAATGATACGGTTATCGGGCCCCGTTCTGTCATAAAACGGGGCAGCATCGTACACTCAAAAACGCGGATATGGCCGGAAGCAGTTATTCCGGAACAGAGTGTCGTTACCGAGGACTATCTAAATCCTGACTATGAAACACACTCTTCAGGCTCTTAACTGTGCCTGACCAGCCGGTGGGTCACCGCAACAAGGGGATGACGTGCATAGTCGAGGATTTTAATGTCATCAAGAGTTGAGAGTTTCATTTCCCGGGCCGTTCGTTCAAGACCGAGTTCAATATCCTCATCAATTTCGATAATATAGGCATCCAATTCCTGTATCCCGAGGCGGTGGGCTGCAACAGCCCGGTGGTGCCCATCTACAAGAACAAGCCTTCCGGGACGTCGGACAACAATAAGAGGTTCGGCAAGGCCTTTTTTTATTTCATACATTCTCCCTTCGAGTTCATCCTGGTAAATCTTTGACTGCGTGGGGAGAAGGTCATTTATCGGTACTCGTTCCCGAACCAGTGCAGGATCTACATCATGCAGCTGTCGAAGCGTATCGATGAACTTGAACACCTTATCCGGTGACACATGTTCAATCTGAGAACGGATTACATCAGCATTTGAAATAATCCCGATGAGATTGTTCTCATCATCAACCACAGGGAGTTTCTGGATACCAGACCTGAATATAACACGGGCAGCGTCATTAATATCCATATCCGGGGCTGCCACAATCAGGTGACGGGACATGATCCTCTCAACCGGAGTATGAGGATAAACAAAGAGAATATCACGGGCAGAAACATAACCAACCACCTTCCGGTTATCAATCACAGGAAATCCATCATGATGCGTATCACGAATTGCATTTATGATATCTTTTGCCGTCCCCTGCGCATCAATAGAGACAACATCGTATGTCATATAATCGCGGACCTTCTTTTTGTCCATCATTCACACTATTTACTCCAACCAGACATAATTATTCGGGAAAAGGCCCTTCAATTAACCAAAAATATTAATCAATGGGAATGACACTCCCGGACTCTGGAATTGCTTTTCTGAGACGTATTTCCAGCACCCCGTTACGGAAAGATGCACTGGCGTTCTCATCTATTACTTCTGCCGGAAGAGAAACAATGCGATGCAGGTTGCCTGAAAGACGTTCGCGGGTATAATAGTCATATACATCAGCCCCCTCCTCCGTAGGTTCTGTCTTTTTCGCAACAGATATTTCGATATTGAGAGGCGTTACCAGTCGAATAACAACATTGTTTTTATCAACCCCGGGGAGGTCTGCAGTGACAATTACTTCGTCCATTTCCTCTCTCACATCAACCCTGAATTCCCGTTTAAGCGCTGGTCCGACCATTGAAGGAAGCGATGCTCCGGTAGCCACCGTGTTCTGCACACGCGACTCCCATTCTGCCATCAGTTCATCAATTTCATTCCAGAGAAGAGCAAACGGATATCTCCTTCTTCGAATCATACTACCTTCTCCATTACCGACGATCCTCCGCCATAACCACAGATCGACAGATACTGATACCGACAGTAAACGGGATAAATGTTTCCTGACTTAAATCCCATGATTGGCCGAACAGACATACGACAATATACATGTTTAATACGGTAAAGGGTTGAAATAATACTAATGGCAAAACAGAAGAGCGCAAAGAAAAATGATGACTGGACAAAAACCCTTACTCGGGTATTTGTTGTCTTCATTCTGATATCATGTGTGCTCGGGTTTACCCTTACAATGGGTTTTTTCTCGATATTTAAAACAGCAGCAGATGGATCAGGTATCGTTGTCAGTTACACAATCCGTGACGATAGCGGCGTGCCTGTCCTTTCATCAGAAGAAACAATAATTGAAAATGAAGGCGTAATAGCAGGCGTCTCACAACCCATGCAGATGGTCATAGGTCAGAATTATTCTGACTTTATTGTTCCAATTGAGGTGTATATGTACCCTGCCGGTGTTACATCCTATGCCCTCTTTGAACCGGAACTGACTGCCATTGCCGATGGAGCAAAAGGTATGCATGAAGGGGATACAAAGACGGTTCCCTTCCCATTCGGAGAGGCAATGGTTCGGGATATGACAGCAGAACAGTATACGCTCATCGGTGGCAACTATTCAGAAGCAGAAATAGGAATGTGGATTCCGCTCGGATTTGCACCACAACCGGAAATTGTCCTCGACAATGAAACAGCGCCTGAGACTGTTGCTACCAGGATGGCAAAGATCGTTGAAATGGAGAACGACACTTTGACTGTGCAGTATGGATATGCATCTGCAGACATTGCTATCGAGCAGATAGTCTGAAACGAACACTTTCAAATACTCTTTTTTCCATTTTATCAATATGTCAGTAGAGATACTTTGTTTCCATCAGGACGGGTGTTCTGGGTGCGATGAACAAAAAGCAATCAATCAGGAAATTGAAGAAAAACTGGGAATTTCAATAAAAGATATTGATGCGGTACGAACCGAAGGAGCCATTCAGAAATATACACTGAAGGTTACACCCACCATTCTGATTCTTGTCGATGATACAGAAAAAGAACGATTTGAAGGAATCACACCAGGTAACACCCTTGAAGAAACACTAAAAAAGTATGTCTGGTTATAGGCGGGTACCATATACACGGCGGATTTTTCGTGCATATGCTTTCCATCCTTCTTTTCTCATCATCGACCCGTTCCGCAGTTTAATGTGAGTTATGCGAACGTTCATACCATCAATATTCTCCACGCTCCCAATCTGAAAATCGCGTTCACCATCACAGCGGACATAACAGGGAATCGTGCGTCTGTCATCATGAGCAGATATTTTTACAACTACGTTGTCTATAACCCGTGTCCACAGAGTAGAGATATCTGTGGCCCGCGCACGGGACGGACGGCGATCTCCCACCTCAATCCCACAGACCTCAACAGTAGCAATCTCATCTTCAATCTCAGCGACAAAAAAATCCCCGATATAACAGACATCAGAATCCTTTAATTCAATGGTCCCGACTGTTGAGCTATCCTCATCACTGACAATTGCACGGACAACAACCGGTTCGGGACGGGGGGGGCAGGGTACACGATGTACATGGCTGCATACAACACACTGGACCAGAAGGTCAGATGACTCCTTCAGGATATTGTGAGTGGTCTCTTCCCCACAGATGGGGCAGTGTACTTCATATGTCATTGGCTATGTAATTGGTAGTATAATGAGATTAACCTGAGCCTGAACGCAGGTAATAATTTGAACATTCCGGTTAAATACTGTTTAAGTCAATGAAGAATCTTCCGTGCGAGAGGCTGATCTGCTATGGCCACTCAAATGTCCGGGCACTGCACAGGTCCACATTCGAAATTACAAAAGAAGAAAGTCTTACATCAAGTGGAACATGCATTATTGCCATTCAGGCAGATAAAGGCATATGTGAACTTGATTCAAAATTCAGAACTGCACTCGCATCAGATTCTGCGCTTCTGGTGACGACTCTCACCGCGGGAACCGAGTCCTGCACGATCAAGGCACGGGGAAGCAGCAGGCTGATATTGAATCATCCGACTGATCTGGTATGGAGAAGAAGCTCCTATATTGACAGTAGGACAATTGCGATCCATGCTGATAATACGGCAGAAACACTTCCACGAAATCTTGTTGCTGCACTTGTCAAAGAAGAAAAAATGACAGTTGATATGAAAATTTTCACGATTCCTGAAGAAGAGCGATCTTCAGTTCCGCAGATTCAAGCATTTTTTCACAATTTCGTATAAGTTCCATACCCCGTTCATACAGAGTAAGCGTTTCTTCAAGCGGGATCGACCCGGATTCAAGTCTCCGGATAATTTCTTTGAGTTCATTCAGATTATCTTCATATGTCTGTGTCATACGTCACCTCATGGATATCAGCCCGTGCAGAACCATCCCTGAAACTGAGGGAAACTTCATCACCAGGACGAAGAGAGCACACGGATTTTACGAGCACGCCGTCTTTTTCAACAAGCACATACCCCCGCCGTACGGGTGCATAGGGATCTAGAGCAGCCAGTTGTGTCTTATCAGTCGTAAGAATCATACGTTTTTTTTCGCATTCGCGGTTTGCCAGTAACAGTATACGCTCACACATTTCATTCATATACTCCTGTTCACGTGACACATTTGCGAGAAGTCTTTCCGGACGAAGACGCAGCCGTAAATCCTCAATCTCCGACTGGAAACGAACAATGGATCGCCAAGTACTGTCTGACATACGCATGGAGAGGGTAACGATCTCCTGTTTCAGCTCCTCCCGATCCGGAACAACAATTTCTGCAGCGGCGGACGGAGTTGGCGCCCGCATGTCCGCTGCATAATCGATGAGCGTAGTATCCACTTCATGTCCAACAGCACTGACAACCGGTGTCCGGCAGGCACCCACCGCCCGGACCACCTCAGGATGGTTAAAAGAGAAGAGATCTTCAAATGAACCTCCACCCCGCCCGACAATGATTACATCAGCTTTTCCGTCAATGGCCCGTATTGCATCAGCGATTTCATGCTCTGACCCCGATCCCTGCACTCTGCATGGCGAGAGTAAAAGAGTCACAGGAAACCGGCGCGCGATCACATGTTCAATATCCCGGCGCGCAGCGCCAGTCTCTGCAGTCACGACCCCCACTATCTGTGGATACCGGGGCAATGCCTTTTTTTTAGCAAGCGAGAAGATGCCTTCTTCTTCAAGCATACGTTTCCACTGGTTCACCCGCCGGTACAGCTCACCCCGCCCCGCTTCCTCCATCTCCATTGTGATGAATTTGTACTCACCACTGGGTTCATAGAGATCCACAGACCCATACACCCGAACACGCATCCCGTTCTCCGGGGAAAATGTCAGTTCGCGCGCATAACTTTTCCACATCGCGCAGCGGATCACCGAGGGACGTGTGGTGCCCGGATCCTCAGAAAGAGAAAAATACCGGTGCCCTGAACGATGATGAGTATAGTTTGTGATCTCTCCTTCAACCCAGATGTTTTTGATACGGTGGTCATCCAGGAGAGAGGAAATGAGTGCTGTCAGGGTAGAGACTGAAAACACACCGGAACCATCAGGCCCGACATCTCCCATTGGTCGCATGAACACCATTTAGTGCATTCCCATATGAATACCTTGTATCATTACCAACCATTTGTAGAGGTAAAAGGCTAATAGGGAATGAGTGAAAGAGGAAAACATGGCAGCGGTTGGTGCATCAACCATGTTTTTCCATGAGTACACGGTTGACATCATCTTCGATGCTCTTAGGGACGCAGGGTGTGATGCTGTGGAATTCTGGCTGGAAACACCCTCATTCTGGCTTAAAGGTCTGCCGATACCAACTCTTCATGAGGCCATCCATACTCACCCCACCATTCGATCCGTCAGTGTGCATGCCCCTGTCCTTGACCTGAATCCCTGTTCTGTCAACCCCGATGTGGCAGAGATCTCTCTTACATGGGCCTGCCGGGCAATCGCTATCGCAGAACAGATCAATGCCCGCGCTGTCACCATTCATCCGGGAAGAAGAACCGCAAAACGCCCGGTATCCCTCGCAGATAAAAGGCGTCTGGCACATTATCTCTCAGAAGTGTACACCTGTTCAACATCTTCCGGTGTCCTCGTTGCACTTGAAAATATGGAAACAAAAATAAATTCTCTTCTCCCGACCCCACAGGATCTCATTGTTCTCTTGGAGAAAGAACCATGGCTCTCTTTTACACTTGATATTGCTCATACCTTCGCCGGAAACACCGATGAGGCAGCAGAGTATATTGAGCATCTCTATAACCGCATTGCAGTGGTTCATGTCAGTGCCTGTGTGAATGATAGAATGCACTGCAGGGCGAAGGATAATTCCGATGTGGCACAGGTACTCACCCTTCTTGCAGAATGCGGGTATACAGGACCGCTCATTCTTGAAATTGAGGACCTCACATTTCAGCCGGATCTGCCCCTCAGTAAAAAAATAGAAATCATTGCAGATGAAACAGCCTGGATCCGAACTTTTTTTGAATGAGCGCTGCCTTTATCTGGGAAAAAGTGCATAAATCAGAGAGTAACCCATATATGAATCAAATGATATTAGTGACCGCCGGAGGCGGCATAGTGCAATGATAGAATACAGTTTTGCACTGATTATTTTTATGGTGTGCCTTCTCTTCTCCGGATTTTTTTCGGGGTCAGAAGTTGCGCTGATCTCAATAAACCCTGCAAAGGTACGTACCCTTGTTGAACAGAAAATGACCGGGTCTAAGGCACTTGAACACCTTAAAGCAGATCCTGACCGCCTGCTCATCACCATCCTTATAGGTAATAATCTGGTAAATATTGCCGCAGCATCAATTGCAACAGCTGTTGCCATTGCCATCTGGGGAGAGATTGGAATAGGTATTGCAACATTTGCAACCACGATTCTGATGCTGACATTCGGTGAAATCCTTCCCAAGACATATGCAACCCGATCGACAGAACGGGTTGCTCTCATGGTATCCCGCCCGATATTATGGTTGTCATATACTCTTTATCCATTATTCTGGGTCATTGATGCCGGAAAAAGAATTTTTTCACGCAACCGTGAAGTGAAACCAACAGTCACAGAAGATGAAATAAAACAGTGGATTGATGTGGGTGAAGAAGAAGGCACCATCGAAGAGGAAGAATATGAGATGCTCTACCGGGTATTTGCATTCTCGGATACCAGAGCAAAAGAAGTTATGACCCCACGGGCGGACGTGGTAATGATCAGCCGGAAAAGCTCTCTCGAAGACTCCATCAATATATTCAACGAGACCGGATTCACTCGCCTTCCTGTTTACGAAGAACAGATAGACAACATCATTGGCATACTAAACGTAAAGGACGTCTTTGGGGTGATATATTCACCAGGACCAAATGCTGACATAACAGATCTGGTATACGAAGCCTACTTTGTTCCCGAATCAAAGGAGATTGACGATCTCCTGCGCGAAATGCAGAAACGCAAGATTCACCAGGCAATCGTTGTGGACGAATACGGGACGTTCGCAGGGATTGTCACGGTGGAGGACATTCTGGAGGAACTTGTCGGAGAGATTATGGATGAATTCGATGAAGAAGAACCCGACATCCAGAAAATCAATGACTGGGTGTATCTTATAGATGCACGCGCATGGGTTGATCGTGTCAATGAAGAGCTGAAAACATCACTTCCCACAAGCGAATCCTATGAAACAATCGGCGGCCTGATTATCGATCAACTGGGCCATATCCCGAACAAAGGTGAAGTGGTGACAATTTCAGAATCAGGAATCCGTCTTATGGTGATGAAGATGAACGACCGCCGTATCGAAAATATCAAACTCATAGTACCAATGGATAAGGGCATACACACGAATCGTTAAGATGAAATTATGCCAACATATGAGTATGAAACGCATTGCGGTGCTGGCGTCAGGAAGAGGTTCCAATTTTCAGGCTATAATTGACAAGGTCTCAGACGGGACTATCCCGGCAGAGATTGTCTGCCTCATCACCGATAATCCATCTGCATATGCAATTGAACGGGCCGGAAACCATAATATTCCGGTATCGGTCATCAGTTTTTCAGACTATCCGGACCGTGAACAGTACAATCAGGCACTTGAAAAAACAATGATAAAATGCGGGGCCGACCTCTTTGTTCTTGCGGGGTACATGCGCCTCTTAAAACCAGAAACAGTACGGACCTTTTCCGGAAAGATGATCAACATTCATCCCGCCCTTCTGCCAAGTTTTTCCGGCCTCCATGCACAGAAGCAGGCACTGGATTATGGCGTGAAGATTGCCGGGTGCACCGTTCATTTTGTCGATGAAGGTATGGACACGGGACCGATTATTCTCCAGTCCCCGGTCGTTGTGCTAAACAATGATACCGAAGACTCACTTGCAGAGAGAATCATGGAATTTGAGCATCAGGCGCTTCCTCATGCGGTGAAACTCTTCTGTGAGGACCGGCTGGAGATCGACGGCAGAAGGGTTATCGTTCATGATACCCCGAGTGAGTGAAGTTCATAATCACTGAAGACAACATTACAGGAACAAATGGGCGGAAAAAGACGGCAGCAAAGATCAAGGCGTCCGATTGCGAAGGAACGTATTGAAATCCTCTTTACAGAGGCAGAAATTGCTGCGCGCGATGATCCGGACCGGGCACGAGAATATATACGACGGGCGCGCCGTATCGCAATGAGAGAAAAAGTTGCAATACCTCCGGTATGGAAACGAAAATTCTGCCGGAACTGTTCATCATTTCTCATTCCCGGAATAAATGCACGTATACGAATTCACCAGAACAGGGTCATAATCACATGCCAGATTTGCGGCAGACAGTGGCGTTGCCCCGTCGGGAGGCGATATCATCGATAAAAAAGCAGCATCGCAATTAAAAGCGACCATATGGATTGGAAAAAACGGAGTTACAGAGCAGACATACGAAGAGATCAGGCGTCAGATCAAAGATCGTGGCATGGTAAAAATAAAGTGGCTCAGAAGTGTAGAAGTGGATCCGACAGGAATTGCTGCTGCCTGTGGTGTGGAACTTGTCCAGACTCGGGGCCGAACCATGGTACTTGCCCGGCGAAGATAACCATCCCGCCACCCACCTATTCTCGGAATATTTAAATCAATACCTGACTAATATGTAAAGACTGCTAATAGGCATACTAGAGAGTGGTAAACAAATGACAACCGTATATGATTTGCCCGCAGATATTCTGATCCGTAAAGCGGCTGAAGAACTCAGGGCAATGGAAGCAGTGGAAGCACCGGACTGGGCAGCATTTGCCAAGACAGGTGTCCACAAACAGGCACCACCATACGATGAAGACTGGTGGTACACCCGTGCGGCAGCAGTTCTGCGCCGTATCTATGTGGATGGCCCGATTGGTGTAGAGAGACTGAGATCATTCTACGGCGGAAAGCAGAACCGTGGTTCAAACCCAGACAAGTTCCGGAAAGGATCCGGATCCGTCATCCGGAAAGTTGTTCAGCAGCTTGAAGGGGAAGGACTTGTTGAAAACGGTGAAAAAGGTCGCCACATTACCGCAAAAGGAAAATCATTCCTTGATGGTGTTGCACACGGCCTCAAAGCAGATGTCGTAGAGCAGAACCCGGCACTTGCAAAATACTGAGGAGAGAAGGAAGATGGGAGACGACGAGCTGAACGAACTCCGCCGGAGAAGAATGGAGGACCTCCAGCGCCAACAGCAGCAGCAGGGTGCCATGGAAGAGGAAATGGCACGCCAACAGCAGCAGCAGGAAGCGCAGATCCACATGATCCTCATGCAGATCCTGGAGCCGGAGGCACGGGAGCGGTTGAACACCATCAAACTGACCCGTCCTGATTTTGCAAAAGCTGTTGAGCAGCAACTGGTCATCCTCGCACAGAGCGGACGCCTTCGCGGCAAGATCTCTGACGAGATGCTTAAAAACCTTCTCACACAGCTTATGCCACAGAAGAAAGATTACAAGATTACCCGGAAATGAAGGCAGGAATACTCTTCTCCGGAGGAAAAGACAGCTCTCTTGCGGCCCTCATGCTCTCCAGAGATTATGAGGTGGAACTAAATACGTTCGTCTTTGACGAATCGAGGAACGTTCCAGAGCTTGAGAATACGGCAGATGCCCTTGGATTTTCTTTCAGGAAGAGAGTATTTGAACCGGAATTTCTGGGCACGGTTGTCGAAATGATGGTGTCGGCGGGATATCCCAATGATGCTATTAACCTCGTGCACAGGAACGCCGTCACAACCCTTGCAGGGTATTATGACGTAATAGGGGATGGGACACGGCTGAATGACCGTGTTCCAATGCTCAGCTTACCAGAGGTTCAGAGCCTTGAGGCAAGGCATGAGTGTTCCTACGTGCGCCCTCTGCTCGGATTCGGAAAAGCAGAAGTCGAGCGCCTGGCGAACAGGCATTTCACCATATCCTATGGTGAAACCGGCTCAATCCACAACGGAGACTATGAACACGAAATCCGGGCAGCATTCAACGCACGGGGTATCGATCCGTATACGATATTCCCAAACCGCCACCAGCAGTCCCTGGTGACCGGATGGAAAGATCAGACAAAACTGGTGATAAACCATGAGTAAACCAACAAAAGGCCGAAAGATTCGGCTTGCGAAAGCATGTGAACAGAACCGCCGTGTTCCGGCATGGGTGATGGTAAAGACCAAGCGCAGCGTGGTCAGCCATCCACGCCGTCGTAACTGGAGACGCAGCACTCTGAAGGTGTAAGATAATGGCTGACATTCTCAATGAACAGATTTACATCATCCCCCTCAGGGATGTCAAGAAGGTTCCCCGGTGGAGAAGGAGCCAGCGTGCAATGAAAGAGATCCGTTCGTACCTCATGAAACACATGAAGAGCGAAGACGTGAAACTTGACCAGACAATCAATGAAAAAGTCTGGGAACGGGGATCCGAGAAACCACCCCGCAAGATTCGTATCCGAGCCATGAAATTCGAGGACGGACAGGTACAGGCTGAACTTGCGGAAGAGTAACAATGACTGAAACGATCGATATCGCAGGCAACGAACATATCGGTGTATACTGCAGGGCATTTGATGATGTGGTCTTTGCCGCATCTGATGCTCCCGACCGGTTTATTGAGGTGGTTGGAGAAGAACTCTCAGTACCGGTTGTACGTACAACAATACAGGGATGTTCAATTATCGGCTCACTTCTTGTGGGAAACAACCGTGGATTCATTGTAAGCGGCATGGCAACGCCTGATGAGATAGCAGTACTTCAGGAATACCGTGACGTATTACTGCTGGAACGGGGCATGAACGCTGCCGGAAATATCATTCTTGCTAATGATGACATTGCAGTAGTTCATCCGGATATGCCTGATCGCTTTGCGGAGGAGATCGCAGAATTTCTTGAAGTTCCGGTCCTCATGATGCCAATTGGTGGCGTACCAACAGTCGGAATGACTGCTGTTGCGACCAGCCGCGGCATTCTTCTCCCCACCCGGGCATCCCGGCAGGAGATAGAGGCAATTGAAGAGCATACTGACTTACCAGTCGGTACCGGAACAGTAAACATGGGTACCAATCTCATTGGAACCGGCCTCGTTGCAAACAAATCCGGCTATATTGCCGGAAGTGCGACAAGCGGATATGAGCTTGGCAGAATTGAAGAAGTATTTGGATTTGTGGAGTGATGGTGATGGAAGACAAAAATTTTGAAATCACCGGTGATTACCGGGAACGCGATGAATGGAAACCTTTTACCAAAGTAATTGCAGCACCGAATGAGAAAGTCGCTGAAGAGCGGGCATTCACAGTCATCGGCAGTAAACACCGCCTGAAGAGAAACTATATAAAAATCAACGCAATTACACTGACTGATGGTGAATAATATGGAGAATGTTGACGCCCGCGAACTCCAGATGCTGCAACAGTATCTTGAACAGTTCACACAGCAGGTTGAAGCATACTCCCGTCAGCTTGAAATGCTGGATAACCGGCGAATGGAAACTGCTACTGCAGTTGAAACGCTGAAAACTCTTGCTGACCAGGAAGAACCCACAGTACTTCTCCAGATCGGTGGCGGTGCAAGCCTAAGAGTACATGTGCCTGATACAGACACTGTTCTCTTAAACATTGGTTCCGATGTGGTTGTTGAACGGACAAACGCTGAAACAGTGAAATATCTTGAAGAGCGCATGACAGAAATGGAAGCGCTTGCCAAAAAAATAGCTGAATCCATCGAACAGATCCAGAAACAGGCCCATGATGTTGCCGCAAAATTGGAATCGGCATATTCACAGGCCCAGAGCCGGATGACACATGGGATTCAGGGCTGATAGGGCATGTTTGATTCTCTGAAATCAAAACTGAAAGGGGTACGTAGCAGATTTTCCCGTGAAATTGAGGAATCTTTTATTGAAGAGGTCTCTCTTGATGAAGAGATTTCTTCACCCACACCCCTAACTGCCTCCAAAGAGGTTTCAGCCGAGACAGAGTCTTCGGACATACCTGAGGCATCTGAAACACCAGAACCTAAAGTTCCTTCGGAAATAAAGAAGGACAAAGTCGCCTTTTCTGCAAAAGTTCGAACCCTCTTAAAAGATCGGGAAGTACACATCTCTGAAAAGAAGATTGAAGGACCCCTTCAGGAACTTGAAATTATTCTGCTCGAAAACGATGTTGCGCTACAGACAGTTGATGCAATATCAACCCAGATGCGTAGCGAACTGACCGGAAGTACCAAAAAAATCGGTTCATCCATTGACAATATGGTAATGGATGCCCTGAGAGATGCACTTTTGGACGTTCTTGGCGAAGGGTTCTCACTCACCTCATACATTAGCACACATGACCATCCGGTAAAGGTTCTCTTTACCGGGGTAAATGGCGCAGGAAAAACAACAACCATTGCAAAGGTTGCAGCCTATCTGAAAGCAGAAGGGTATTCTGTCGTAATCGGTTCCGGAGATACATTCCGGGCTGGTGCAAATGAACAGATGAAGACACATGCCGACCGTGTCGGTGTTAAAGTCATTCGCCACCAGGAAGGTGCTGATCCATCTGCGGTCCTCTATGACGCGGTTGAATACGCAAAGGCCCATGACATCGATGTTGTCCTCGCAGATACCGCAGGAAGATTCCACAACCGGGCAAACCTGATGAATCAGCTGGCAAAGATAAAACGTGTCTTCAAGCCGGACATCGTTGCGTATGTAGACGAGGCCGTTGCCGGGAATGATGCGGTCATCCGTGCAGAAGAATTTAACAATGCTGTAGGGACAGATGTTGTTGTACTGACAAAAGCTGATATGGACACAAAGGGTGGTGCAGCAATTTCAATCGCGCACACAATTGGAAGACCAATCATGTTCCTTGGAACAGGGCAGGAATATACGAATATTATTCCATTCGAGCCTGAAACCTTAGTCAGTGACCTTCTCGGAGATGAATAACAATGCTGGACAGGTTCGGTACTGGTCTTAAAGACGCTGTAAAAAAACTTGCAGGGAAATCTGTCATCGACAAAGCAGCGGTCGATGAACTGGTTCGTGATCTGCAAAGAGTGCTCATTCAGTCGGATGTAAATGTGAAGCTCGTTATGGAGCTCACAACAACCATCAAAAAACGATCTCTGGAGGAAGAACCACCAAAGGGAATGGGTGCACGTGAGCATGTCCTCAGAATTGTGTACGAGGAACTTGTTCACCTGATGGGAGAGGAGGTCGATGTCAGACTTGAATCCCAGACAATTCTCATGGCAGGCCTGCAGGGAAGTGGGAAAACAACTACAACCGGCAAACTTGCACGCTATTTCCAGAGAAAGGGGCTCCGCGTTGGTGTTATCTGTGCTGATGTATTCCGCCCCGGTGCATATGATCAGCTTACCACGCTCTGTCAGAAGGTTAATGTTCCCTGTTATGGGGAGCCGGGTGAGACAGATGCCGTTGGTATTGTCACACGCGGGATGGAGGAACTGGCAGGCACTGAAGTCCTGATCATCGATACACAGGGCCGACATGCACTTGAGGACGAACTCATCGAAGAGATCATTGCGCTCAACGAACTGTCGTCCGCGACACACCGCTGGCTTGTTATCGATGCTGCACTCGGTCAGCAGGCACGCGAACAGGCGCGCAGATTCCATGAAGCAATCGATATTGACGGTGTCATCATAACAAAGATGGATGGTACTGCAAAGGGAGGCGGTGCTCTTTCTGCTGTAGCAGAGACTGGTTCCGGGATTGTTTTTGTCGGAAGCGGTGAGACCATTGAGGATCTTGAACGCTTTGACCCGGACGGGTTCATATCCCGCCTGCTTGGAATGGGGGACCTTCGGGCGCTCATTGAACGTGCCGAGGAGGCAATTTCTCCCGAGGATGTCGATGTCAATGCAATGCTCAAAGGGAAATTTACCCTTCGCGACATGTACAAACAACTTGAGGCCCTTAAAAAAATGGGGCCCTTAAAGCAGGTAATGGGAATGCTGCCGCTGGGAAATGTTGATCTCCCCCAGGATGCCTTTGATGTGACGTCTGTAAAAATGGACCGCTTCAAATATATCATGGATTCAATGACAAGTGAAGAACTTGACAATCCGGGTGTTATCAGCGGTTCACGGATTCAGCGTATATCCATGGGGTCCGGAACCTCACCGGATGAAGTGCGCGAGTTAATCAAATATTACAAGACAATGCAGCGCACCCTGAAGACAATGCGTGGTGGACAGGGTAAGTTCAACATGCAGCGCATGATGAAGAAATTTGGTGGGATGTAAGAGTTATGAAACAGTTTATCGTCATCGGGCACCGCGCCCGGACAGACGGAGACTTTTCCCTCAATGACATGCCAGGGGGGGCAGGTCGAATGGATGTCCTCTGCAGGTGTGTGAATTCATCGTTTTTTCTTTCCCATGACCTTAGACGTGATGCGGAGTGCTATCTTGTCCTGCTGGGAGAACCGGATCCTCCAAAGACCATTCTTTTCAGAGGAGATACGCTCAGGTATCTCAGCCCGGACGAACGGAGTGCAGGATCGCTCATCAAAAAAGCACTTGCACTACCATGTGACGAAGAATTCCGCGAATCAACACCCGGAGTCTTTGTCCGCAGGGGAGGATTGGAACAAATCCTTTCCGAATGCAACCCTGCCATTCTCGATGAGGGGGGCACTGACATAAGGGATATTGAGGAGCTTCCGTCGGCCTATCTCCTCTCCGACCACCAGAATTTTTCGGAGAGTGAGAGTGCAATGACTGAGCATCTGCAACAGGTTTCAGTCGGCCCTGCAGTACTGCATGCCGACCACACTATCACTGTGGTGCTCAATGAAATGGACAGGAGGGGAAAAACATCGGAGTAATCGAAGAAACACGGGAAATCCTTGCATATGGAACAATATGCAACCACTGCCTTGGAAGGTTCTTTGGTAAACAGTCATTCGGACTCACCAATGAAGAACGGGGCAGATCCCTGCGAACAGTACTTGCACTTGAAGATAATGAGCCGTACACAGAAGAGATAAAACCCTGCTGGATCTGTGGAAACATGTTTGATGAAACGGATACATGGGCCGAGAGAATCGAAGAGAGTGTACAGGGCATTGAATTTTCAACACTGTTGGTTGGCTGCCGGGTACCTCCCATTATGGCAGAGAGTGAAGAGATGGTCTGGAGCGATCTCGGCCTCACATCTCCGGAAACGCTGAAAGCACAGTTCAACCGAGAAGTCGGTAAGGCCTTCTCCGCCAGAAGCGGATCAGAAGTTGATTTCAAACGCCCGGATGTTGTTGCAGTCTGTAATCCTGCCGAAAACACTGTTGATATCGAAATAAATCCCATCTACATCTATGGAAGGTATCGGAAATACGAACGAGGTATTCCGCAGACCAGGTGGCACTGTCGCGAATGCCGTGGGGCAGGGTGTGAGCGGTGCAACTTTACCGGCAAGATGTATGCTGATTCTGTTGAAGAACTCATCGGACGGCCTGTCGCCGAATTATTCAGCTCTGAAGATGTAATTCTTCATGGCGCCGGCAGGGAGGACATTGATGCACGGATGATCGGTACCGGACGACCATTTATCATGGAAATCGTCCATCCGGTTAAACGCAGTATCCCCCTTTCTGTGCTTGAAGAAACAATTAATTCCACCGCGGATGGCCGGATATCTGTTGTCCTCGATCACATCAGCGACCGCCGCGAGGTGGAAACAATTAAATCGGGAAAAGCGCATAAGAAATACAGCATTCTGGTAGAAGTTGACGGCGATTTCTCAGAAGATGACGTCAGATCATCCCTATCTGTCCTGAAAGGGGCAGCAATTTCGCAGCGCACCCCCCAAAGGGTAGCTCACCGAAGGGCAGACCGGGAGAGAAAGCGGAATGTCATCGACATCTGCCTGAAAGGCACTGAAGACGATCAATACAGAATTGAAGTCCTTGGAGACGCGGGCCTTTATATCAAAGAGCTCATTTCAGGCGATGAAGGGAGAACACATCCAAGCCTCACTGAATGCATTGGGGCACCCGCAAAGGTAACAGCCCTCGACGTTATCATGGTCGAAGGCGTTGTTCCTGAAGCAGAAAATAAATTCCAGGAGGATTAAATAAATGGCACATCACAATGGTCCACGTAAAAAGACTCGCGGTAAGTTCAAAAAAGCACTCAGACGTCGCGGAATTGCACCGGTAACCACCATCATTCAGTCGTTTGATGAGGGGCAGAAAGTACATATCGTTATCGATTCCAGTATTCAGAAAGGGATGCCTCACAGACGTTTCCATGGAAAGACCGGAACGGTTGTCGGAAAGCGTGGACGTGCATGGGTTCTTGAGATTAGTGACGGTAATAAAACAAAAACTGTCATCTCAAAACCACAACATCTAAAACCACAAAAACAATAATTTTCACAGGGATGGTACTGGCATGAATGTTAAAGGAATTGTCGATGAAGAGAGAATTACATTATCCGAAGTCAGGGAAACACTCCTCGCGGTAGAGTCATCCAGACTTGAATCCGGCAGTGAACTTCCGTACGAACTCCGCAGGAGTATCGAACATGCCAACCAGTTAACGAAAACAAGTGCAGAGAACGCACGTTCACTTGTGGAGAAACTGCTGACACTTGAAAAGATTAAACCAGACATTGCATACCGCATTGCAAATCTTATGCCACGGACCCGCGATGAACTCCGGGCAATCTATGCAAAAGAACGGTTTACGCTTTCCGGTGAAGAACTTGATGAGATAATTGAACTGGTCATCACCCATTATTGAGGGGGAAACCCATGCGATCTGACAAAAAAGAAATCTATGCAGTTGTTATTGAGTATCTCCCACGAGGAAGGGGAGATGCAGGCGGGAGGCAACAATATAAGCATGAACCGATTGTTCAGGCTGTTGGGAAAGACCAGTTCAAGCTTCTTGAACTCGTTCCGAAAGTCGATAGCATTTCAATAAATGATGAGGTGTACATCGGCGACAAAGAACGTGATAAAATTGAGCGGGTAAAGCGTCGTATCGGCTATGCAGATCTTACCCAGACTGCGAAAGTAGAACTACCGTTTGCCATCGAGGGCATTGTCAAAGATGATGAAAAGCGGTATGTTGCCTTCTACAATGATGCTGTACCCATCTCAATTAAACTCCACATGCTTCACCTCCTGCCAGGCATTGGAAAAAAATTGATGCAGGAAATCCTTGCAGAGCGGCAAAAACGCCCGTTTACAAGTTTTTCAGACATCAGTGAACGAATTAAAACTATCCCCCACCCGGAGCAGATGATTGTGAAGAGAGTGCTGGAAGAGATCGAAGACCCGGATATAAAATACCGTATCTTTACATCACGATGAAAGCACCTCACGATCAACACTTTTTAACGGATAAAAAGGCAATTGAACGAATTGCCTCTGCAGCCGATATTTCAGGGAAACGGGTACTGGAGATTGGGCCGGGAGAAGGCCCCCTGACCCGTGCACTTCTGGATCATGGTGCAATAGTCACTGCCATCGAGCTTGATCGTGATTTGGTTGAATATCTGAAAGATCGTTTTCACCGGGAAATAAAGTCTGGCGCCCTTACCCTGATACAGGGAAATGCAGTAAAATGCGAATATCCACCATTTGATATCGCAGTCTCAAACCTTCCGTATTCAGCATCCTCAAAAATCACCTTCCGACTTCTGGACGCAGGATTTGAGGAAGCAGTGCTCATGTACCAGAAGGAATTCGGACAGCGGATGATTGCACCCCCCGGCACTCCGGGTGTTGGCAGGCTTTCAATTATGGTACAGACATATGCGAAGGCAAAACCAATTATGCAGCTTTCACAACGTGCATTTACTCCACCGCCCGCTGTGCAGTCCTGGGTCATGCGTATCATCCCGAGAGACCCGCCACATCCTATTCATGACCATCAGTTTTACGCCCTTGTCGTACGTGAACTATTCTCTCACCGAAGAAAGACCATACGAAAGGCCCTGCGGATATCTCAGGGTATCATTGGGAAAGAACAGGTGATAGCAATCATAGAGAACATCCCGGAAGAAATTCTCAGAAAAAGACCGGAAGAACTCCAACTGAGCGATTTTGCAAAAATATCAAATGCAGGGTCTCTTTGAAAAACAGAGACGGATACATATACAGATACCGCTCTTGTCCACCGCTGAATTGTGTGGTGGGATATGGTTGTTATTCGTGTTGTGGGTTGTCTGATGGCTGATGGTTTCAATGGATGATGTGATATCTTCCAATTTTTTTATTTCATGAGTCAGGGTGAGTTCCTACAGAGGGCAGCCCCCATAAGGTCGGATGAGTGCTGTTCGGGGTAGTGCGTTATGAGTCTGATATTGTAGTCGTTTTTTGTTTCCATTTTTTTGTGATGTAATCAAACCGTTGCATCGCATGAACTGCCTCTCCCCTCCTTGGGGAGAGGAGGAGCCCGGCGTATGCCGGGCGGGTGAGAGGGGCGTTTAGAATGACTGTTTTTTGGAAATTTTAGTGGCAAATTATGTTCAGTAAAAAAGGAGACAATGAAAGTGTAAAGCTGTGAATCATGGGATAAAAAGAAAATGGTTGATATGAGAAAATGAATTAACTCAGGGTATCCGGCATCTGACCCTTAACCATGCTGATTCAGTAACTGATTCAGTGTTCTTCTCACAATTATTACCGTGCAACAAGCACATTTTTTCCCATAAAACCATCTATATAAACCGTTCTCTCCCCGGCAGGTGACGCAATCTTCACTTCATACACCGGGCAGGAAAATAATTGGCATGCAATGATCTCAGCTGTTGGCTGCGTCACTTTCAGGATGGTGCGGATATCCTGTTCATGCACCATTCGCTCTAGAACAGTACCACCATCAAGCGATTCAAGTGCAGCGGGAAGCCTGACCATACCGGTGCCAAGGCGAGGCATCCCATGGCGAACAAGTGGCACCCATACTTCCCGCTCTCCTGCCATCTGGCTTGCAGTGATCAGTTTTTTTGTGGACAACTCAGATATGGCATCTTCAACCACCTCGGGAGACAGACGGGTCTGTGCCTCAATTTCTGCGGCTGTCTCGCCTGAAATTGAAAAGGAATTCAAAACACGTATTGCATCTTCCGAGAGTCCGATATAGTCGCTGAAACAGGCACGGAACCGCAGTCCGTCAGATATATCCGCGCATCTCCCCTGGGTTGCATCAATGATAAACGATGTATCCTGTGTGATTTTTCGAATTTTTCCGCTGATATAGCGCACATGAAACAGGCACAGCGGCCAGTAGACCAGTGCTGCCGAGACCAGTCGTTCATTCTTTCCAAAGATCAGAACTTTCTTCTTCCTCCCTCCTGCAATGTTGAGGGCCTCATCTCTTTCAATTCGCAGGGGAAGGGCACGCTCTTCAAGGGGAGACGGCGTTTTTTTCCTGCGAACACGGGTATGCGGTTTCGGTTTCTTCTCTTTTTCCTCTTTCTTTTCTTTTCGTTCAGAAGAAACAGGAGTCACTACAGGTTTTTTCTTTGCTGCCCCACCTTTCCCGGGTTGGGTTTCCTGATTATTTGGTGCATCCTGGGCGGTTTCAACAGGTGATTCTGGTGTATCCTGCAGTTCTGCCGGTTCAGGCGCTTCGGGCGCTTCATCCACATAATTTTGCACCGGATCAGGACTTCTCGGCGCAAGAATAGGAGTGAGTCCCCGGTGCTTTGTCTCCCGCTTCCCGAACCGCATCCGTGTCTTTTCCCGGGTCAGACCTCCCATGATATAGAAATCTCCGGGATTCAGGGACGATAGCTCCTCAACTTCACGTTTTGAACCAAAAAAAAGATCCACAGCCTTCAGGTCATTTTCAATCGAGAGTTTTCCTATGATCTGATTGTTGCACTGGGAGAGCACATTTTTCGTAACAATCGCAGGTCTTTGGGTCGCCACCATCAGACCAAGGCCTCGTTTTCGCCCCCTACGCGATATTTCCTCGATTTTCTTAATGGAGTCTCGGCTCTGCGGAATGAACTTATCCGCTTCCTCAACGATCATCAGATATGGTTTGCGCTCTTCGGTCGCCAAATCATAGAGAATATCTGCGAGACGGGATACTTTTTCTGTCATCTCGACTTCTGATACGTCATAAATCACCGGAATTCCTGTATTGATTGAATCACGAATAATTTCCTTGAGCCCTTCAACCCGCTCAATATCATAATCACATTCATCATCCGCACCGATCCACGTCAGGTCAAACCGGTCCTTTAATGAAAAATACTCCCCTTCCGTGTCAATAAGACAGAATCCGATATGATAGCGGCATAACTGTTCACAGAGAACCGCAATAGTCCAGCTCTTCCCCGCACCGGACTGTGCAATAATACAGGTTCTTCCAGTGACCAGTTCCTGGGCATTAATACCAAAATCCCGTCCGTTTGCCTTCCCAACGATGATATCCATAACGCTAATGTAATGTGGCATCTTCTCATGTATAACTTTCATGGAATATCCAGGGGCACAGAATCCTTATTCGGGAAGATGCAATGTATAACATGAAGAGATAGAGAAGAATGAACCAACAAACACCTGAATACCATGAACAGGTGTATCAGCCGGAGGCTGACACCTATCTGCTGCTTTCATCCGTACAACATGAAATCCGGGATACTGATTTGGTTCTTGAAGTAGGAACCGGAAGCGGCATCATTGCACAATCATGCAGCGAACATGCCCGATGTGTGGCAACCGATGTGAATCCCCATGCCTGCAAAATGGCTCATTATATGGGTGTGGAGGTAGTCCGTACTGACCTCTATACCGGACTAAAAGGGCCGTTTGATCTGATAATATTCAACCCCCCCTATCTTCCGACCCAGGAGAATGAACGGATAAACGACTGGCTGGAATATGCACTGGACGGGGGCCGTGACGGGAGAGCGGTCATCCATCGTTTTGCATCCGGGCTGCATCGTATCCTGCACCCATACGGGCGGGCGCTACTGTTAGTTTCATCCCTGACAGGTATAGAGGAAACACGCAAACTCTTTGCAGAAGAAGGATTTCTTTCATTCATTGTTGCAGAAGAGACAACAGAAGGGGAACGTCTGGTTGTATTCCGGATAACACACGACCTCTGTAGTCTCAGAGACCAGTCCAGTTCAAAACAGAATCCTGAGGATACAGGTGAATTCGGGGGATGAGATAAAAATAATCTGTCAGGTCCGGTGGAACATACGATCAAGTTCTTTCTGTGAATATGAGAGAATGACCGGACGGCCATGCGGACAGGTGTATGGTTCACTGGTGTGGGACAGTTGGATAACCAGCCGTTCCATCTGTTCCTGTGTCAGGGGAGTACCTGCCTTAATTGCTCCCCGGCAGGCAATCGTTGCAGTGATGCGATCAGATCGTTCGTCAGCTGTTTTTCGGCTCTCTATGACCAAATCAGATACAATATCCCGGATCATCTCTATTCCCAGACGTTTGCCAAGAACCATCGGGACTGCCCGCACTGCAAATGCATCAGACCCAAATTCATCAACAATAAATCCCATATCCAGCAATATATCAATATTTGCAGACAGGGCAAGTTTTTCTGCGGAATTTAGTTCGACAACGAGCGGTACAAGGAGCTCCTGCCGCCGGATACTGGCATCTTTCCTGGCGCACAACTGATCATAAAGGATACGTTCATGAGCAGCATGCTGATCTATTATCAGCAACTCGTCATTGTCGCCGGGGGCAGCCAGAATATATCCATCAGCCACCTGACCGATTATCCGCATTGATGGAAGGAGATTCACTCCGGTATCTTCATCAAGATTTCCGGTGAGGCGCAACTGTTTATCTGTGGTTGCATATTTTATGTGCAGCCTCTCCTGAGGATGAGTATTCTCTGAAGATGTATCAACAAAAACGGATGCTGCTTCAGAGACTACCGGACTGTTTTCCGGAATGTGCTGATATACCGATGACGGACTGGTTACCGGGTGGGCAGAAGTATCATTATGAATCAGATCTGTTGTCTGAAGCGTGTCCCGGATAGCTCCGGTAATACCACCGATAATATCTTTTTCCCGGCTCAGTCGAATTTCCCGTTTCGCAGGATGCACATTCACATCAACAAGCGACGTATCAATCCTGATGTTCAGATATGCCGCCGGATACCTCCCTTTGGGAATGAGGGTCCCATATCCTGCACGAATACCTCTCACAATCTGTGGTGACGTAACCGGACGGCCGTTCACACAGAGATGGATTTCCCCGGCATTCGGGCGGCACGCCTCAGGGCGCACAATCCCGCCATCCACCCGCATCACGGGTGTTCCTGCACTAAGAGGGATTACCTCCCGGGCCACATCTGCTCCATACACCTGTGCAATAGTCTGCGTTATGGCAGTTGTTTTCTGGGTCCTGAGTTTCTCTTTTCCGTTCACCCTCAGGCGGAACGCAGACTCAGGATGCGCAAAGGCTTCTCCTTCAACAGCACGGTATATATGGAGCAGCTCTGTCTGGCGGGACTTCAGAAACTTGCGGCGGGCAGGCGTGTTGAAGAAAATATTATCAACCCGTACCGTGGTGCCCTGTGGTGAGGAAACCTCTGAGACTGAGAGAATCTCTCCCCCCTCAATGACAATTTCAGTACCTGCATCACGCTCCTGCGTTCTTGTTATCAGCGTAACACGTGATACCGCAGCAATACTTGCCAGTGCCTCACCACGGAACCCCATGGTATGAATCCGGGAGAGGTCATCCGGGCCACGAATCTTGCTGGTCGCATGGCGCACAAACGACATCTGCGCATCGGACGGATGCATCCCACACCCGGTATCCGTGACCTGGATGGAACTGATATGTTGGGTGCCTGTGGAAATATCCACCTTTATCATATCCGCCCCGGCATCCACCGCATTTTCCAGAAGTTCTTTTACTACCGATGCAGGTCTTTCAATTACTTCTCCGGCAGCGATAGTGTTGACGGTTTCATCATCAAGGAGGCGGATCACTCCTGCATCATTCTCTTCAGGCATCAGCACACATCCCATTACACCTTCTTCTGGAGTTCATAGATCTTTGCAAGCGCATCACGCGGCGTCATGGAATCCGGATCCAGGTTTTTCAGTTCAATAAGAGCAGGACTCTCAGTAACACAACCACTTTCCGGGGCATCCAATAGCAGCATCTGGGTGTATCGCGGAGCACGTTTCCCTTCAGATGCCGGTGCACGGTTCCGTTCTTTTTCAAGCACTTCCCCTGCTCTTTGTAACACTTTTCCCGGAATGCCTGCAAGACGCGCCACATGAATGCCATAACTTCGGTCAGTTGCGCCCGGTATAAGCTTTCGTAGGAATACCACATCACTCCCTGTCTCTTTCACCGCAAAATGGCAATTTTTCACTCGTTTCAGATCTGTTTCAACCTCTACTATTTCGTGGAAATGGGTTGCAAAAAGAGTACGTGGCCCACGTTTTCCAGTCCCGTGCAGGAATTCAAGAACCGCCCGCGCAATTGAATAGCCATCCAGGGTTGATGTGCCCCGCCCGATTTCATCCAGAATGACAAGGCTCTTTTCGGTTACATTATTCAAAATATTCGCGAGTTCCACCATCTCAACCATAAATGTCGACTGCCCGCTTGCAAGGTCATCAAATGCACCTACACGGGTAAACACCCGGTCAACAATTCCAACGACAGCCCGTTGTGCCGGCACAAAACTTCCCATCTGCGCCATAATACAGATAAGAGCCACCTCACGCATGTAGGTGGACTTTCCGGCCATATTGGCTCCGGTGATGATGATTATTTGATCGCCGCCGGTATCCAGTTCTGCATCATTCGGGACGAATCCAACAGAAGAAAGAGTTTCTTCGACAACCGGATGACGACCGTCTGTGATCAAAAGGCGCCCGGACTCTTCAATTACCGGACGGGTATATCCGTTCTCTGCTGCAGCATCTGCAAGAGCAGAGAACAGATCAAGCAGAGCGATTGTCTGAGAGGTTGCCTGGAGAGAGGTGACAGCCTCACGCAGACGGATGATAACATCTGTGTAGAGTTCTTCTTCAAGGGCACTCTGGCGCTCTTCGGCATGCGCAATCTTCTGCTCCATCTCCTGAAGTTCCGGCAGGGTAAAGCGTTCACCGTTTGACATGGTCTGCTTTCTGAGATATTCCGGGGGAACAAGCGAGAGATTGGCCTTTGTCACTTCGATATAATACCCAAATACTTTGTTAAATCCAATCTTCAACGATTTTATACCGGTGCGTTCCCTCTCCTGCTGTTGGAAGGCAGCAATCCATTCTTTCCCGGTGCGGCCAATATTCCGGATCTCATCCAGTTCACTACTGAACCCCTGCCGGATCACCCCCCCCGTCCGTGCAAGCACAGGGGGGTCATCGACAATTGCAGTGCTGATGAGAGAGACCTGCTCACTGTGATCCCTGATTTGCGTTCGGATCTCAGTGAGCAGGGACGGGAGGGCAGTTTCATGAGATGATAACACCTCCCGGACTTCAGGTAACCGTTCCAATGAATCACGGAGGGTGAGGAGATCCCGTGGACCTGCATTCCCATATGCAATTCTGCCAGCGATACGTTCCGTATCCGCAAACCGGTGCAAAAGATCCCGTATCATCTCACGCCGGAGCGGCTCATTCAGACAATACTCAACAACATCCAGACGGTTGCCGATCTCCGCAGCATCTGTGAGGGGACTGGTAATAAACGTGCGGAGAAGACGGCCGCCCATGGGTGTCTTTGTCCTGTCAAGAACAGAAAGAAGAGTATGGTCCGCCCTGCCATCCCGGATATTGCGCGTCAGTTCAAGATTGCGCATTGTGATTGCATCAAGCAGCATACCCTGCTCAGGCATCCGTGTCTGCATCGAACTGATGTGGCTCAGGTCACATTTCTGTGTCTCTGTGGCATACCGCAGACAGGCACCGGCTGCAGCCACCGCTTCATCCATATCATCACAACCAAATCCCTGGAGAGTTGATACACTAAACTGATGGGTAAGGAGAGAAACTGCTCCGACGTGATCAAAGTATTCGGCACCACAGGGGGTAAGTGCAATACCCCGGCCTTCCAGAAGGGGCTGCAGCCGGGGAGAGAGAGAATGCGGCAGAAGGCATTCCCGCGGCCCGGCCCTGTCCACAGCGGAGAGAAGACCATTGCCCCCGTCATCTGCCCTGCAGGTGGTCACGAAGAATTCACCGGTGGTGATATCCAGAAACGCAAGCCCAAATCGGGTGTGTTTTCCATCCGGAACGAGTGCCATCAGATATGCCTGCCCCTCTGAAGGCACCATGGAAGAATCGATGACAGTGCCCGGCGTAATGACACGGACAACGTCACGCTTTACAACACCTTTCGCTTTCTTTGGATCTTCAACCTGTTCGCAGACAGCTACACGATAGCCTTTCTTCACCATACGGGCAACATATGCCTCTCCTGCATGAATCGGGACACCAGCAAGAGGCATACGTTCTCCATTTTTATCCTTGCCCCGTGAGGTCAGGGTAATATCAAGTTCCCGTGAGATAAGTTCGGCATCCTCCCCAAACGTCTCATAGAAGTCCCCCATCTGAAAAAATAGAACACAGCCGGGATACCGGGATTTCATCTCATAAAACTGCTTCATTGCAGGCGTGGGTCCTTTGCTCATCTCGACTCTGTATAGGAGTCTACGTCTGGTAATATGAGTCTTATCACGTGAACATATGAAAGAAAAAAAGAAGATTATGCTATGGATATGGTATGACTGATTTTTGGAATATCTATTGCATCATAGAAATTTTCAGCATATCCATCGGGGAAAGCGACTGTTGTCTCTGCAGGAGACAAATCAACTGCGATGAGGGGGGCAAACCAGTAGCCGGAAAGAATTTTTTCAGCACTGGCAAACGAGATTGCCGGGGTGGTGTATGTGACTCCATGCTCACCATCACTCAGATGTGCATATTCACTGACCATGAATGCGGCAGAATTATCCGTCACTTCCTGCACGGAAACCTCTTTGCCAAAATTACTCTCCAAAGCATTCTTCAGTTCATTCGCAGGATCTGCAATACGGAAAAAAACCGCAAACTTTTCTGCCCAGCCAAGACTATAGGAAAACGTGACTGTCGCATCCCCATTCTCCAGCACATTAATTGAAAGAGAATCAGCAGTAAACGCCGATGCGGGGGCTGCAATGACAGATATCAGGCACAAAACAGCAAGAAACCTTAGGGTTGAATTCATATAATCACCTGAATTTGAGTTTAGCTTGCGGAGTATTTATCTCTTTGTCGTACGAAAGAGAGAAAAGCCGATATTCATATAAATATCCAAATAAGAACTATATATATGCATATTACCACAAGGGCGTATTCTGTATGTGCTATCTTCCTTTGGATGATCATCATCCTTGCGTTTATGGCCCTCGCCCAAGTGGTAAATATCGAAATATTCTTTGTATTGTGGCTGATAGGAGTGCTTGTAATCATTGAACTGACTGACCCTCCGTTCATTGAACCAAGAATGATCAGGTCCGCAAAATATCTTGCAGCAGGGGGCGTAATCCTCTTTGGAATAATTGTTCTTCAAAAAATTA